>DASQSI010000058.1:0-20296 GCA_035642415.1 Rubrobacteraceae bacterium | reverse complement strand
GCGAGGTGCAAGGAGAGGTTGTCGGCCGTAAGAACGTTACCGTTCTCGCGAAGCTTGTCTACGATCTCTGAGCGGTAATCGCGGTCGAGGAGGTGCTGGATGTCGTCCCGCATCTTAAAGCCTTTGCGGTAATACTTTTGCTCTTCCACGATCACCTCTCGTCGCTCGGGTCGAGGTCTTCCGGCTCTCGAAGAGTTTAACGCATTCCGATTTGCGCGTCGGTCTCAAGTGCTCCTGTTTCACGTAGCGCCCAGGTGTAGAATATAACCCGCTGTGGAGCGCAGACCCACCATCATGCTCGCCGACGACGACGCGGGGCTTTTGAAAGAAGCCTCAGACGCCCTTCGCGAGGCCGGTTTCAAGGTAGTGGAGGCTGCCGACGGCCAAGCGGCGCTGCAGGAGGCCTTGAGCCGGAGAGTGGACCTGGTTGTGATGGACGTCTCCATGCCTGAAGTCTCCGGTGTGGAAGCTTGTCATTGCCTGAAGGCAATGCCGAAGACCCAGAAGATACCCGTGGTCCTCACTGTTTCCAAAAAGGACCCGGTCACCCGCGTGCTCGGCCAGAGGACGCATGGCTCCGTGCGCATCCTGCGCAAGCCTTTCTCCCTTGAAGATTTGATCTCTTTGGTCAGGCAACTCGTCAAGTCTAAATCCCTGCTCTAAAGGAAAACGGCTCGTGAAGGCCATCATCGTCGGCGGAGGCATCGGCGGACTTTCGGCAGCGATCGCGCTGCGACGGGCCAACGTCCTCGAAGCCTATGATGAGAGTGCAGTGATAGAGATCTACACCCGTGCGCTTTCGTCCCATAGGGTGCGCGAACGGAGCCCTATACTGGCACAATCGAGGCCTTGCGCTGCGCCCAAGAGGAGCGCGACATATAGATGCCATTCACAATTCACATATATGAGGGGTGTGACGTTCCGCATCCTGCTGGCCGGCAGGGTGCAAGACATGCGCTTTAAGCTGGCGGGCTGGCAGAAGCTTAACCTTGCGCGCCGCAGTAGGCACTTCGGCGGCGGATGGCACTCTTAAAGTCAAGGCGGAGCTTGGTACGGCAGGGGTGGCAAACTCGACGGCTTCCGCCGAGCTTGAGGTCGAAGCGAATCCTGCCGGGAACGCGACTGGCGCGGCAGACACCTGCGCAAGTTTTTAGGAGAGGGTCGATCTTGCAGCGGACGCCGCTGCTTCGTCAACCGCGAGTGCTGCTCTTGAGGGCGAGGTCGCTCGCTCTCTGGTATTAGGGTTGCTACACCTTAGCTTAGGCTCTGCGCTCTGCTGATCGGCGGTGCACCAGAAGAAGTGCGCTTCGAGCGGGTTATGTGGATGGTTAGAGTGCTAGGAGGAACCGCTTAGAGGCAACAGGGCAGCCCCTTGGTACACAACAGGTTGCCTCTATTGTGCGTTCTTCCTTTAAGGTAATCTTCTTGTATGAGGACGAGAAGCCCCGTTGTGAGTTGCTGTACTTACCTGCTACTTTTGGGGGCTTCAACTGCCTGTAGCACCGGTGGCGGGGACAGACTACTACTGCGGCACCTTGCGCTACCACCGGTACTATCGAGAGATCGACAACGGCTGAAAGGACCAGCGTGGCAATCGAAGTATCGAGTCCCGTCTTTGAACCTGGCGGCGCTATTCCCCAAAAGTATACGGGAGTGCAATGGAGCGGGCCGCCCGAAGGAACCAGGGAGCTCGCGCTCATCTGCGATGACCCTGACGCGCCTAGGCCTACACCTTTCGTCCACTGGGTGGTCTATAAGATTCCTGCGAATCTGAGGGGTTTTCCCGAAGGCAGCATACAAGGAGCGGTTGAAGGCACAAACGATGCCGGTAGGACAGGCTATAGTGGGCCTATGCCTCCTGTAGGAGGTGGCGTTCACCACTATCATTTCAGGGTCTACGCTTTTGATGCCGAGCTTGAAGCAGCTGCCGGCCTAGCTAAAGACCAGCTTCGTGAGGCCATGGAAGGGCACATCCTCGATGAGGGTGAGCTCGTCGGCACCTACGAACGGAAATAGATGCAAGTTGGCAAAGGGCTAGCGCCCCAAAGGAGGCTCTGCTATTGCCTTCAGGGAGCTTCTCAACCTAGTCAGTGCAGGAGATTTGAAAGGCTGATAAAAGGCGAGAAACGAATACTGCCGCTTCTCAAGAGCGAGTACCGCCCGTACCGACACAGCTCGGCCTTGTAGAGAGACGAACGGAGGTTGAATACATGAAGTGGGCAACGGCTATATCTCGGAAGACATCATTCGATGATGCCCTATCCGAGTGCGTGGGAGGTGTTCGGGGATCTTTAGGCTCTGGTTCCATCACGCTTGTCCTCGCCTTCCTGACGCCGCACTTCGCCAACTTCTACGGCCGGTTGCATAAGGTTCTGGAAAAGCTTCTCGGCCCGGAAACGCTCCTCGGTTGCTCGGCGGGTGGTGTAATCGGGGGTGGCGAGGAGGTCGAAGGACTTCCCGCTGTGACCCTCACCGCCGCCCGGCTCCCGGACGTTGTGTTACGCCCATTCCACCTCGACGGTCCGCTGCCGGACCTCGACGGTCCACCCGACTCATGGGAGAGGTTTGTCGGTGTGAAGCAGACCGATGCGCCCCAGTTCATTATCCTCGCCGATCCCTTCACTGCTCGTCCGGAGGCACTGCTCGCCGGTCTCGACTACGCTTTTCCCAACTCGGTCAAGATCGGAGGGCTCGCGAGCGGTGCGGCCTCGCCCGGCCTGAATGCTCTCTTTCTTGATGGCGAGGTCCACACCTCTGGCGTCGTGGGCGTAGCTCTCAGTGGCAACGTGGTCGTGGATACCGTCGTAGCGCAGGGCTGCAAGCCCGTTGGTGAGCTGATGCGGGTCACAAGCTGCGAGGCGAACATCCTCTACGAGCTCGACGGGCGATCGGCCTTCTCGGCCCTGCAGGAGCTGTTTGAGGGTCTTGACGAGCGCGACCGGAGGCTTGTGAGAACATCGCTCTTCTTGGGCGTCGCTATGAACGAGTTTAAGGAGAAGCCCGGGGTGGGTGATTTCCTGATCCGCAACCTCATCGGCATTGATCCGAAGAGTGGAGCTGTCGCTGTCGGAGAATATCTCCAGGAAGGTATGCGCGTCCGGTTCCACATCCGCGACGCCGACGCTTCCGCCGAGGACCTCCACGCCATGCTCGCTGGCTACGAGAGCACGTTGTCTCAAAAAGACGCCGTTTCTGGCGCTCTCCTCTTCTCTTGTCTTGGGCGCGGAGAGCACCTCTACAAAAAGTCCAACTTTGACACCGGTGTCTTAAAGCAGTACTTAGAGGAGGTGCCGGTTGGAGGCTTCTTTTGCAATGGTGAGATCGGACCGGTAGGCGGCGCGACCTTTCTGCACGGTTACACCTCTTCCTTTGGCCTCTTTCGCCCCCGACAGCCGGGATAATGACGTCGCGCAGTTCAGCGATACGCCGTTAATGATCCTCGACGCCGGCCTTTCCTTATCCCCTACAATGTGTCCGCGACGAGACGCGGAGTGTTCCGGGTAGAGGAAGTGATTTTGTGGAGTTGATCATACTCATAATAATAGTGCTGGTGTTGTTGGCTGTGCTGGGCTCGGGCCGAAGGCGAGGTGGGTGGTACCGAGGCGGACGACGTGTAGGCGGATACGGAGCCATCGAGCTATTGGTTGGCGTTCTAGTCATAATCGTGCTTCTCATTATCCTGCTGCGGTTGCTTTAAGAACTAGCCGACACGCCGGTTTAAGCTCGGCTACCGCCCGGTACATAAGAGATTCACTGAAAGGCGCCGACGCCCGCTTCTGCTACCTCCTGGTCCTGATCCACGCTGCCACCGCTGACGCCTATCGCCCCGACAACCTCGCCGTCGCGCTCAAGAGGTATGCCCCCAGCGAAGATGACAACCCGCCCCTCGTTTGTAGTGTTGAGGCCAAAGAGTGGTTGCCCAGGCTGGGTTTCCTCCACCAGCTCTTGCGTGCTCATTTTGAATGAGGCCGAGGTGAAGGCCTTATCTATGGAGATGTCGATGCTGCCAAGCCAGGCATCTTCCATCCGTGAGAAGGCCTTGAGGTTTCTGCCGGCATCGACCACCGCTATGTTCATCGGCTGGCCGATCTCCTGAGCCTTCTGCTCGGCGGCCGAGATGACCTGCCGCGCCTCTTCGAGAGTGATCATGGCAGTGCTGCCTCCTTTCCTTCCTTTCTCTTAGGGCTAGCATGTTCCCATAAAGCGAACTCTGGCGCCTCTAGGCGTGATAGCCGCGCCTAGAGCTAGGGGGTTGCCCCGGCTCTCCTTACGGTAAGGTACGTTTGCTGTTCCACACAGCGACCTCCTCCGCGCGGACGATCTCTCCTCGTTGAGGCTCGGAAGATGCGGGAACCCAGCCTCTCGTTTTTGCTGTTTCGATGCCCACTTTACTGGCTAAAGAGGAGCTTCGCCGTGGAACCCAAGTGGTGCTAAGCTAACCCTTTGTAAGCCGTGAGAGCCTCACGAGGAGCAACATGACTGAGATAGAGGCCCTAAAGGCCACAGTAGTCGAAGCCAGAACTGGGATAGGGCAGCTCAAGCAAGTGCTAGCTACCCTTGAGGGCAGAGAGCGCGAAGAGCTGCACCAGCACATCCAGCTCATGGAGGAGCACCTGAAGGACGCCCAGAACGCCCTGTCGAAGATGGAGAAACATGTGGCTGCCGTAGACGTGGCCAAAGAGGCGACACACGCTCTGCTGCGTAGCCCCCTCCGTCGTTCCCACGAACCACCACTCCGATGATCGTGCCACCGGACCTGGTAGTTCTAATAACTCTATAAGAAGCTTCGTGTGGACTGATAACCAGTCAGTCCGAAGCCTCACCTAACCCCAAGCACAGTTTATTCACCACCTATATACAGTTCACCCGAACCGTACAACCGCCAGAAGTAATACGCTGCCACCCCGAAACCAATGCTGATAACTACTATGTGTAAAATTTTTGGGTGCACGCGCTTTGACACCATACCTCCTAGGTAACCGCCGATCAGACCGCCGAGCGCCATCGGCAAACCGTACCCCCAATTCACCGCACCTTCGACGACGAGCTCTACCACCGCTACGCCTCTTAGGCAGCCCGTCAACAGATCCTTCAGGGCAACTACCTGGCGGATACCGCCTAGCCTCATGAGGCTTAAGGTGCTGATCACCAAGATGCCGATGCCTGCTCCGAAGTATCCTCCGTAGAGCGCTACTACAAACGTGACCACCACAGCGATAGGCCACAACCATGGAGCTAAGTTAGGTTGCCTGTGGTCATCAGTGGCCCGCTGTCGAACTAGGATCGGACGCAATAGGATTAGCAGGGTTGCCCCCAGCACCAGCCACGGCACTAACACGACGAAGTTGCGGTTGCCGGACCAGCTCAGCAGCAGCGCTCCTAACAAGCCGCCGAGTACACTGGGGATGAGGAGTAGCCACAGCCACCGACTATGTACCACCTCAGTCAACTCGTCGCGGGTGCGCTAGACGGCGGTTGGGTAGCCAGCGACGAGGGCGACTGCGCTTGTGGCGTCGGCAGTAACCGGCGGCAAGACGAGCATCAACAAGGTAAACGTTATCAACCCGCCACCACCGGCCAGCGCGTTGATCGCTCCCCCTACGATCGCGGCTACAAAGAATAAGATGTAGATCTCTATAGTTAGACCCCCCCTCGCGACTGCGCAAAACTATAACCAAACTCAGAGGTTGCCGCAGTCAGGTAAGGCACCTGCGCCCATTGGGGCGTGTTGCCCTTGAACTTTCTAAAAGCAGGGACTACCGCAGAAGCCCGTGGGCAGTGTTTGGGCGTTGTCTTAATTTAGGTGGAGGGTTCACAGCTTCGAAGGAGGCGAGGACAAATTCGATTCCCATGCTTTACCCTACCTCATGGGAGTTCCTTGTATGCGATTTATCGTCGAGGCGCTGCAAGCGGCGTCCCGTTCGTCGGCGGTAGACCCACTCCACGACCACGCTGATCGCCAGCGTTGCTAGTAAGGCCACGGCGGCAGCTGGCTGGTTGTTCAGGATGTATATCATCAGCAGGACAAACATAACCAGGAGGGTGATAAGCGAAGCCCAGAGGACCGTGGGTCTAGCTCCGGTCTCCCTGTGGATATGTAGGTGGCCGAAACTCACTGCAGCATAGACGATCAAGAAGGCGGCGCTGCCCATCATGGCGATGGGGCCAAGATCGAAAAGCGCTACGAACACGATTACCAGCCCGGAGGTGATAAACAGCCCTTCGGAGTTGCGTGACCATACCTTGCGTGTGAAGCTTTCCGGAAGCTGGCCGTCCTTAGCCACCTGGTAAGAGACGTTAGCCGCGCCGAACAGCGTTGCGTTGACCGCCGAAGAAGTCGAGAGCAGTGCGGCGATGGCGATTAGGGTGAAGCCGAACTGCCCCAAGAAGGGCCTGGCCGCCTCTGCCAGCGCCGAGTCCTCGGCGGCCTTTAACGCAGGGAGGCTCAGGTTCCCGATGACCACGACGGCGACGAGTACGTAGATGGCGATAACGATAGCCATAGCGAGGTAGATAGCCCGCGGCAGCTCCCTACGGGGGTTCGTCATCTCTCCTGCGGCGTTGGTGATGAGGCCGAAGCCCTCGTAGCCTATAAACAAGACCCCAGCTCCGAAGAGGAGGTCTTGGGGCTCACCCCAGCCCGAGGGTGCCAGTCGAGCGGGGTCGACGAAGAAGATGCCGGCGGCGACGAAGACCACCAAGACGCCCACCTTGATGGCCACAATAGCTGTCTCGGCTCGCCCCATCACGCGGCTCCCAAGAAAGTTCACCAACGTGAAGAGCACCACGATTCCCACTGCCAAGGCTTCTTTTACCCAACCGACCGTGCTACCGGGGAAGAAGGTTACGGCGTAGCCGGCAAAACCGTGGGCGTAGAGCGCGATGGCTATGACGTACGCGAAGTACTGGAAGATGTTGAGGGCGCCGCTGAACACGCCGTCCCCGAACTCCTCGACGAGGAACTGGCTGGCCCCGCCTACGCTGGGGTAGCGCACGCCAAGCTTTACGTAAGAATAGGCTGATAAGAGGGCAACCACGCCGCCGATCACGAATGAGACAGGCAGCGCAGTATCGCTCACACCAGCAACCACACCGAGGATAGAAAAGATTCCGGCACCGATCATCCCCCCGACACCGATACTCACCGCTGCAGGCAACCCTAAGCCTCGGGGTGTGGAGGTTGAGGCGTCAGCGGTGTGTCGGCGAACGTTACTCATCCTTCCCCATTCTCCAGATTTAGATGAACCAAATTGAGTTTACTCCTTACTCAGAACTTGCCCCGCGCTCGAATACTGACATGCTGGGGAGCTCGGCGCAGCCCCGTAAGAGTTTGCGCCCGTTCACAAGACAGATTGCCTCTGTTCACGAGTGGCCGAGAAGAGCTCCCTTCGGAAGCGGAGAGTCCCCTTGTCGGGCTGTTTAAATCTGGTTTGACCTACCGGGCGGCCCGGGCACAACTTTTTTAAATGCCGCGTGTATTCTCGGAAATTCGGCTTAGTTGGCCGATGTGTTCGACACGGTTGGCGGCTCTACATCATCATAGATCCTCGCCGCGCTTAGTAATCCGCTGCTCCCGCGCTCGTACACCGCGATCCCTGCCTGGGGCGGGATATCGGTTACTCCCCATCGTACGCAGTTGTACTCGATGGCGCACTGCGTGCCGTCGTCGGTGAGGGTGCAGTGCTCTAGGGGGATGCCGCCGCCGTTGGCAAACAGGTGCGCGTATAACTGCCGCAGACCCTCAGCGCCACGGTGTAGGTACGATCCCCCGCTCGGCTCTCGTGCGTAGCCGCCGGGCTCGAAGGTACCCACGATACCTTCCAAGTCGCCCTCGGCCAGCGCTCGTTGGTAGTCGCCAGGCGTGCCCTCGGCGTGCAGCCTTGGGTCCTCGGGAAGAAGTGGAGGGCGCACGTTATGGCTACCAGTGAGTGGCCACATGCTGTGATAGACACGGACCGTCTTTAGCGTGCGGTCGGGGTTGCGGTCGGTCACGATGGCCACCGGCAACTCGACCCTCATACCTCCGTCCCTGAGCAGATGCAGCACGACCTCCTCGACCGTGCGAGTCGGGGTGCGCGTGAGGGCTACGTTCTCCACGACGGCGCCGCGCTCGCGCAACCAGCCTGCCATCTCGGAGACGAAGGCGTGTAACTCCCTGACACCCTCCACATACCCAACATGCGGATCGTTGATCTGGGGTTGCCCCGCGAAGGAGCGTACCAGAGCGGCGGGTTCCTCAGCCAAGATACCCTCGTAGTAGGCTATGGCATCGTTGGTGCGCGGGGCATCCTCTGCGCGTCGAGCTTCGGCTATAGGTGCGGTGAAGACCTCCGGCATCCAGGGCATCAGAACCTACTCTATGGGTTCACGGGTTGCGTACCTAATTGACTGCGTCTGTCTATTCTTATCTATAGGGTCTCTAACCATAGCCCAAAATTGAAGCCCGTGATTAGGTACTTTGCCATCGTGGGTTACCTTGAAGCCGTGCTTCTGGTAGAAGGACACGTCTATTTCGAGATATGTCTCAAGGTAGCAGGGCAGGTCACCCGCGTCTGCTTGTCTCAGGAGGGGTTGGATTAACGCTCCTCCGATACCCCTGCGCTGATGCAACGGCCCCACCCCCAGCACCCCCAAGTACCAATGCGGTTCCGCCACTAACTGCTCTTGAAGTCCCTCGATGTAGGTCACAACGCCAAGGAACCGACGGAATCCCGCCCAACCATACTTCAACGGCATGGTAAGCAAGCCCGTACGTAACATCCTAATAAAAGTTGTCCTAGTGTTGCCTGGAGGCAGCCAGAGGGCTACGCCTTCCAGCGCTGGGGTGGTATAAGCCTCTCCGTATAACAAGGCGTACCGTATAAGCGCGCCGAACAGCGAGGGCAGCAGGCGAGTTCTTTTATCCTCATCACGAATCGAGTACTTCAAGAACGGGTCATTATGAAAAGCTTGGCTGAGCACCTCGGCTGCTTGGTGGAGTTGGTGTGTTTCAAGAGCCAAGATAGTTTTGGTCTGCTCGGACATCGCTTTCTTCTCTCACCTGCTTCCCCGACAGGCTGTTAGTAGTGCCTCAGCTTATACCCTGAATACCGAGAATGCCGCAAGCTAAAGAACGTACGCCTCTTTCTGGAGGGCGAGCTGCCCATAAACTTAACGGGTGAGTTAGAAGGGCCGGGGCTTTTACCTCGGCTCTTTGTTCTTCTTCGCCTCTGCTGCGCTTCGTTCGCCCTATTTACTCGCGAAATAGGTTCGGGTTATAGCCTCGTTCCGCTATGAGGCTGCGGATCTGCTGGTCGCTAAGTTCCCTCTCTGGGTGAGCTTGATCGACGTGTTCTCGGGCGTTCTCGAACAATTGCTCATCATCGGCAGCTTCCAGATGCTGACCGCAGTCACAGTCGAGTGCTCGCACCTTGTGCTCCTTTCTCCACCTTGTTCGACGAGCCATACTGAGGGCGACAGGAAGACTAGCCGGAACAGGCACGCCATGTCCAGCTGGGCAGCGGCAGTACCATAAGGAAACGCTTCGAAAACTGAGGAAGCTACCCCGCGAAAACAGCCTGCAAGGTGCTGTTCTCCGTGTAGGAGAAGCAGATTTAGCTTCTTTGGAGCCAACCATGACCGTTACCAAACAGGCTCTAAGAGACGATGTCCCAACTAACGCAGCTTAGGGAATGCTAAACGAACCTTTGCGCACAGAGAGAGGCGGGTTTCCGAGAAGGCTCCTTCTAGAAACCGGTGCTGACGATAGCGGCTATCAGGCTGTGGTTATAGTGTGCAAACACGCCCCAGATAGAATTACTTTGCTGTTTTGGAGGTATCGGTGCGAAAAAGGAGAACCATGAAGAGTAAACGCGCGGCGATGGCGGCACTAGCTGGTGCTATGACTATAGGGGCATACAAGCTTTACTCCCATACTCAAAGACCAAGACCCTTGAGGAGGGGATACTCGGAGGCTCCGAAGAAAATCCTCATCGTGGGTGGGGGGTTCGGAGGCCTTGCCGCGCTAGAGGGGCTTACGCGGGCTCTTGGCGGGAGCGACGAAGTCGGAGTGGCTCTGCTCGATCAAGTGAACTACACGACGTTTTGGCCTATGGTTCCGTCGGCCATCAGTGCCGACGTCGAGGTGCGTCACATGGCGCACTCTATCCGGCGCATAACCAGGCCTCTGGGAGCGGAGTTCTTTCCGGCAGCGGTCGACGGGATAGACTTCGAAGCCCAGAGAGTACACTCAGATGTAGGCGTGTTTCCCTATGATTACCTCATCCTGGCTCCGGGCAGCCGCACGGCCTTTTTTGGGGCCCGCGGGGCCCAGGAGCACGCCATAGACCTCAAGGGGCTACAGGATGCTCTGCAGGTCCGCCACGCGATAATAGATTGTTTAGAGGAAGCCGAACGGTTGAAGGGTGCGTTTGACGAGGGCCTACTCACCTTCGTCTTCGTCGGTGGGGGCCCGACAGGGGTGGAAGGTATTGCCGAGTCCCACGACCTGATCTTCGAGGTGCTTAAGGAAGATTACCCAAATGTAGACTTCGAGCGCGTGCGTCTAGTTCTCGTAAACTCCGGGGAGCGCATCCTAAAAGGTGTCGACCAGTCTCTAGCAAACGCCGCCACCCGGCGGCTTGCCTCCCGTAGGGTGCAGATCATCAACGACGTTGAGGCAGAAGAGGTTCGACCCGATGCCGTAGTGCTTTCTGACGGACGTACCATCCCGGCGCACACCACTGTTTGGGCCGCTGGCATCGAGCCGGCTCTCTGGGTGAAGGACTTGGACGTGCCCAAGGACTCGCGCGGACGAATCTTCGTGGACGAGTTTCTGCGTGTTGAAGGACGCCCTGAAGTGTACGCCGTTGGCGATTGCATCAATCCGGAAGTGGGGGATCAAAGCGTCCCTGCCCTGGCTCAGGCCGCCGAACAGGAAGGAGGAGCCGCAGCTCTAAACTTGGTAGCAGATCTCCGAGGCAATCGCCTCGCCCCCTTTCGCTACCGGCCCCTCGGCCAACTCGTTGATCTAGGCTCAGAAGGGGCTTTGGTTGACATTCTGGGCGTGAAGTTCAGTGGCCTCTTGGGCACCCTGGTTTGGAAAGGGGTCTACTTTTATGAGCTAGGCTACAATCTCAACCGGGCGCGGGTGCTCTTCGACTGGACGATCGACCTTTTCGCCCGTCCCGACACTTCGAAGGTTTTCGAGACGAATTCCGTATAGCTCGCTGAGCGGAGGCAAGAAAAATATTGCGAGTAGTAACTGCCCTAAAGCTCATTGGGCCGGCCCGTTTGGGGAGGGGTTGGTGGCAGAAAGAAGATGGCTTATGAGAATCAATGTTCTCAAAAGCTATTCGCCTCTTGGCATTACAAGTCTTATGGGGGCTATGTGGAGGTACGTGGGCATAAAAAGAGCCGAGCCTAAAGACTCGGCTCCGTTGGCGTCTAGGACCTTCGGTGGTCCCTTGCGCTATTCGCTTCTTTACAGAGCCCCTGCTCTGTCAACTACAGAAGACGGCAGATTTTGGATTTGGAGTCGCACCATGGTTAGCGGCAGTTCCAAACCCGTACAGGCCTTGCCCGGATTTGAGGAGGGTGTCGGAGTTCTCTACGCTTGAGGGGGGAGAATCGTGCCGTATCTTGTGCGGCGATAAGGGTATTTCGGAAGCCACTTATCCGCTCGTCTATAGCCCTAGCCTGTGAGAGCGCTTGTTCGGCCTTTTCCAGGTCACTGTCTTCTAAGGCAGCAGCCACCTCCTTGAGGGAGGAAGCTAACTCGTCGAAGACTGGCCGCACTGCTCTCTCTACCATGCGCTCAGGGTCTGCCGGGAACAGATAGTTGATAGCCAGAGCTACCCCTCCTCCAATCAGCGCATCCAGGAAGCGGTCAGGAGAAAAGCCAAATTCCTGCGGGGGCTGTAGTACAACCACCAGGATCGCCGAGATAACCGTCTGATTAACTAATAACGTATTTTCGCTGAACAGCACCACCGTCGCCATAGCCAGGAGGACTACGACCCCCATCTGGGCCGATCCGACGCCGATGGCGAGCACAAGCAGGTAGGCCACTGTGAGCCCGACGGAGACCCCAAGCGTTATCAGGATGGCACGCCACCACGGCTGCCCCAGCGTCAAGCTCAAACACACAAGGGCCACGATTGGGGCGTAGAATGCTCCCTGGGCACCAAGGAAGGAGCTCGCCAGGAAGTAAGCCAAACTGGCTGCCACCGCGGTTTGGATCAGCGCCCAGCTGTTATTCCACAGCCGACCAAGCGCCGCCGCTAGGTGTCTTTGAATCCTAGGGAAGGGATTCATTTCTCTAGTGATGTATACATTTGCTGGCACCGCTACTTTACCCAGTCTTTATTTCTAAGAACCTAGCAAGGAGCCCCCTGTCTCTTATTTGCTTGGGTTATCGAGAAGAGCTTGAGGTTGTTGAAAAACTCTAACGAGCCATGAGAAGGGAAGATCCGAGCAGGACACCGCTAGCAAAGAAGCCGGAGCCCCTTCCTTAGGACCCCGGCCCTTTTACGTTTTGCTTGTCCGCACGAAGCGAGAGAGCGTGTTCCGTATCTGGTGCTCTAGCGACCCCCGCCGGTCCTCTCGGCACCTCTTTGAGCTGCCTGCCCTCCAACCTGGGCAGCGGAGAACATAGAGTTAACAAAGTCCATGTAGGTGCTTACCGACTCCTGGGTGAGTGTGCGCCCTGCCTCCGTAGCCTGCTGCTGCAGATCGCCCAGCTGCTGGCCCAGCCCTCGGGTGTCCTCTGCCTGGGTACGAAGGTTCTCTATTACCCTGTTGAAGAAGTCTTGGGTAAGCTGGGCGTTCTGCTCCTGCATCGAAACGCCACGCTCCGCCGCTGCCCTTTGGGCCTGCACGAAAGCGTCGGCGAACTGCTCTGCGGCTTGATTGACCCTCTGCAGCTGTTGTTCGTCCATCATGAGCTCCTTTCTTCTGGCTTCTTGGGAAGCTTTGCCCACATTACCTAATTATTAGGTACCTGAGAGGCTGGCGCATGACGCAAATAGACTATTTTTACAAGTTTACTGTAAACACAGGCCTGGTAGTACAGCCACTGGCCTTCGCGCCGCTAGGTAGTAAAAAAGCATAGAGACACGCGTGGCCAGGAAGGAGCAGAACCTCAGCCCAAGGTGTTTGCTAGGTTAGGGGGGGTAAGCAGACGGTTTAAATCCGCGCCAATTCTACCTGGCAGATGCCATCGTCAGTTAGCAGAGCGTGGAATCGCAGCTCAGGCTGTTTTGTATTTTGAGAGCGTGTTCGGGGGACCGTGGGTACCGAAGAGGTTGGACTATCGCAAGAAGGCGAGCTTAAGCACTTTAAGCTTTGGGAACCCGAATCACCGTTGTAAGTTTGGTCTGGGCGCGACTTTAGCTAACAACCTTTTACAACCTTCCCGAACGAACGATGCCAATGAGGAGGGTGATACCGAGGAAGGCGGCAATGACGAAGCCTATAAGGCTGAAGACGTTCACCCCTAGAAAGCGTAGGTGGCTCTCCCCGAAGATGCCCAGGAGTGAAGATCCTATAATAAGAGCCGCTATCAGGAAGGCGAAGACGAGCCGGTTGGCGAGGATGTCGACCTTGGAGATCAGGTCCTCGATTCCGCGGTGGCGGAAGGCTACCTCGATCTCGCCGTCCTTTAGCTCGTTGAGGAGAGTATGGATCTGCCGTGGGTATTCAGCGTAGGCATCGGACGACTGGACCAGTCTCCTCGCGGTACGCGCCACCACATAGCGTGGATTCCGGAACCGTGAAATAAGTTCGTCAGCGGCTTCTGCAGCTGCCTCCGTCGCCAGCTCTTTCCTCTTATTCCAATCATCCGGGTCCTCAACCCTCCCCAACCGTTCGGCTATGACCAGCGAGTCGAAAAGCCGGGTCAGCTCTCCGGGCAGCACGATCCCTCCTCGCCGGGCGGCCTCGAGGCTGCGAGAGCGGATCTCTGCCAGAGAGTGTTCCTTCCATAACGGGCCGCTCAGAAAACCCAGGGTGTCGCGCAGCTCGCGCTGAAGCACACGGGTATTGCGGGGGATGGTGCACCCGGCGAGAGGCAACGCCCGCACCACACCGTCCATGTCCCCGCGCCGGACGGCGACCAGTATCTCGGCCACCCCCCGCAGCCTCTCTGGGTCGAGGGTAGATGCCTCCGTGGGGTCGACGAGCCAGATCTCCCCGTCGCCCCACGCGAAGCGTTCCGGTGCGAGATCGGCGAAATAGACTCCCTCGAGTAGCGCCAGCCGCACTAGAGCTCTCGATACCTTCCGATACCCCTCTGCTTCGAGCGGCGCCGTCTCGATGGGAGCCTCGAACGTCGTGCAGCGCACTGTCGAATAGCGTCGGTAGACGTTTGGTACTCTCAAGTAGAGGCTATCTAGCTCGTGCAGGCGCCGCACGGTCTGGACGGCGAAATACATATCCGTGCGATGAGCGACGTACGCGACGAACTCTCCGACGGCCGCGACCGGGTCCAATGGCAGCTCTTCTCCATCCCGCTGGCCCGCCCTCCGGCGTACCACTTCCGCGACCGGCCGCATCGCCAGAAGGTCTCTCCGCACTCCTGGACGTGTCACCACCACGAGCGCAGGGTGTTCCCCGGGCAACACCGCCCGGTGCGTTTGTGTGAGCACCCCGACCCGTGTCGGCTCCCTCTCGAACGTTAAGAAAAGTCGCTCCAGGGTGTTCTTGAGCTCCCTCTCCAAGAGAGCTCGCACCTCCATGAAGGGGACCGGCGGTATCGGGGTCGCCGCCTGTCCGAGCTCTGCCGTCACGTCTGGCGGAAGAACATCGCCACGGACCGAGAGCATGCGCCCCAGCTCCACAAACGTCGGTCCCAGCTCCTCCAGCGCCGTGCGCAGCCGTGCTCCGACCCTGCCCACCTCCCGCTTCCGGCGCCCCAGAAGTAGTCTCCGGCCGAATACGTACCCGAAGCCGTAACGTGCCCCGACCTGGGCGATCCTGGCTGCGAGTCTAGCCGGTCCCTCCGGTAGCCTCTGCGTGATTTTCTCCGTTTCCACAGAAAAAAGCATAGCAGCTATCAGCCACTCTGCTATTAAGAGTTAGGGGCTCAACACACTAAGTTATTGACTAGCTATGAGCTGCGAGAAACGACACCTCTGCCTCTTGCTCTGTGTCACAAACTGTACGTTGGCACTGTAGAAGGAAGTAACTTCACCACCCATCCTGGTTTCTACACCGTGAACCTGTGCAGTTGGCGGGAGTTATCGCAGCAATGTTTTGCTTTCTACGCTTCTTCTTCCAGAAACTCTGCCACTGAGGTCTCCACGTTGAGCGATTAGCGACTACGAGGGCAGAGCCTCAGTTGGGGCGAAGAGTTCTGATCGTGCCATAGTGCAACTTTTCTTAATGACAGCTTAACGCTCTTACCTTCTGGCGAAGCGCCACAAGGTGTAGACTTTGTGATTAGCGCGATAAATCTACGGTGGGGTATGGTTCATGGCCAGAGAAGAAGCAGTTATGTTTGTGTGGCGTTGCCCGAACTGTCCGGGAGAATACGATGGTGAGAGCCTGCTCTTTTTGCACTCTGACGAGGATCACAGGTACTGCCCGTGCGGGGGTTGGCTCGTCGAGGATATGGCTCCTGGCCAGGAATGGCGTTACCGGTTAGTCATGCCAGAGTACTTCAAGGGTACTTCGTTGCCCCGGCAGGAAGAGCTTCTCGAGGACGAGCAGAGCAGCGAGGTAGCCTCTGGGCACCGAGAGGACCGATACATTAAACTCCTCAGTAGCAGCGGCTGAACTCACCTTTAGATATTAGAGTAATTACGCGTAGGGTTGCTTTACTCTCCGAGCACCGCCAGAAGGCCATAGGTAAGCGCGCGATACAGTTCATGAGCTCCTGAAGTAGCCTAGTTTATATCCTCTTTATCTTGCTATCCGGATCGCTTAGCAGCCTTTAGTCCTTATAGGCTGCTTCTGCAGCACCCTCGCCAAAGACCAGCCCATCTTCGTCGGTTATTGATCCTGTGCGGCGGGATACACCAGCGTCGGCTAGAAGCTTGTTCTGCTGGTAGCGTCGGATGGCGGCCTTGAGAGTGCCGAGGCCTAAAGTTGCACATTTGGGGCGGCTAGACACGATCTGGCGCCCGAGTTGATCAATCATCTCGTTATAGTCGAGCGTCAGAACCTCATCCATGGTGAGTTTACCCTCGACGACGTGCTCGAGCAGCATGCTCGACGCTGCCATGCTAATAGTGCAACCTTCTCCCTCATAAGAGACATCAGCTATATGCTCGTGATCCTCCGCACCCTTGAGATAGACTGTCACCACGTCACCACAGCCTGGGTTGCCTCCGGGCATCTCTACGTCCGCATCCTCGAGCACTCCCCGATAGCGGGGCTTCTGATAATGGTCCATGAGTATCTGTATCTGCAGCTGTCGGTCCACACTCTACCTCTCTATAAGAGCCCTGATGACGTTGCCCCACTCGTACAACTACGACGGTAGTTGTGCACGTTATCGTAGCGCTATACTCCTTGTGGATAGATTTCGCTAACCCATTCCTGGATCGCGATTCTATCGTACCTATGTACGTTAGCTAGAGAGCCCGGGTTAGCCTTTCTAAAGACGAAGTTTATTACAGTTTAATACAATGGCAGTATGAAGGTAGGGATGGTCGGGTTGCCGAACGTCGGCAAGTCCACAGTCTTCAACAGCCTTACGCAGGCGGGTGCCGAGGCCCAGAACTATCCGTTCACCACTATAGATCCGAACTTCGGGGTCGTTTCTGTGTCGGATAGGCGGTTGGAGGCCCTGGCGGAGGTTATGCATAGCAAGCTGGTCGTGCCTGCGACCATAAACTTCGTGGATATCGCGGGGCTCGTGCGGGGGGCGAGGGAGGGCGAGGGGTTGGGCAACCAGTTTCTCGGCAACATCCGTGAGTGCGAGGCTGTCGCGCACGTCGTCCGGTGCTTCGAGGACGAGAACGTGGCGCATGTATATGGTGGCGTGAATCCTGCAGGCGACATCGAAATCATAAACACCGAGCTCTTGCTCGCGGATCTGGCGACCGTCGAAAAACGCTTCGAACGCGTGGGCAGGGCTGCCAAGAGCGGGAACGCTGGGTTACGAAGGGAGGTTGAGGAGCTCGAGAAACTCATACACCATCTCTCGAATGGCACACCGGCCCGGACATATCCACCCTCTGACGCTTTAGCCGAGGTTCTTGGGACCTTGATCACGGCGAAGCCTACCATCTACGTTGCAAACGTGGATGAGGAGTCGATCTCCGCTGGGAACCGTTACAGCGCCGAGGTCGAGAAGCTGGCCACACTGGAGGGAGCCGAGTACGTGAAACTCTCGGCGAAGCTCGAATCGGAGGTTGCAGAGCTGCCCGGGGACGAGGCGCGAGAGTATCTGGCCATGCTTGGGGCGGAGTCCACAGGCTTCGAAGAGTTTATTAAGGCGGCGTACGGGTTGCTGGGGCTCATTACGTTCTTCACCGCCAATAACAAAGAGAGCCGGGCATGGACTGTGAAGAAAGGCTCGATAGCTCGTCAGGCGGCCGGAAAGGTCCACTCGGACATGGAGCGCGGCTTTATCGCGGCGGAGGTGGGTAGCTGGGAGGACATAGTCACTGCCGGCTCCTGGATGAGAGCTCGCGAGGCCGCCAGGGTTCGCCTCGAAGGTCGGGATTACGTACTCAAGGATGGGGACGTTATGATCGTACGCTTCAACATCTGATCTTCAGCCTGGCGTGGCCAAGATCCCCTTTGTTTATCCCGAGAAGGCGCTATGTGAGAGCCGCCTGTCGCTCGTTACTACCGGTGGCGTTCACCTGCCGGAAGACGTGCGCTTCGACATAGACGATTTATCCGGTGATTGTTCCTACCGCGAGATCCCCAACAGTGCTGATACCCTCACCTGGACTCATGCCTACTATACCCCCGAGCGCGGTGGCACCGACCTCGACGCTATCTTTCCCCTGTGGACCCTCAGGGAGCTCGAAGCCGAAGGGGTCTTAGGAGAGCTCAACCGCAGGCACTTCTCCTTCATGGGGGCCATACACGACCCTGCTCCGCTCGTCAGGAGAACCGCCCCCAAGGTCGCGCAGCAGCTCGTAGACGATAGGGTAGACGTCGTGCTGCTCACTCCTTCGTGACCCCTATGCCACCGGTCCGTGGGGCTGGTAAGCATGGCCATCGAGGAGAAGGGTATCCCGACGGTTACACTCGCGATGGAGAGAAGCATTGCGGCGCCGCGGGTTGCCTTTGTACCGTTCCCATATAACTTTCCAATGGGGGAACCTGAGGAGAGAAAAAGACACCGGCAGGTCGCACTCGCTGCGCTCGAACTGCTCTATGAACTTCATGAGCCCGGCGAGATTGAGTTGCCCTTCCGCTGGTGGCAGCGCGAGCATTAGCTTCCTGGGCGAGACCTAGGCAGTATAATCAGGGTATGTGAAGTTCTCGTTGCGAAGGTGATGAAACGTGGCGTTTTTGCTGTTCCTGTTTGTAACGTTCTTATTCGTTCTGTTCCTGTTCATGCTCCCGATCCTGTACTCGTTACAGGCAGTAGGGAGCTTGTTTGTGTATCCGAGGCAGCTCAAGAACCTGTTCGGGAACAGGATCCTTAGGCGTAACCACGCTCTGGAGCATGCCACCATCGCGGTGATGATGGAGAAGGAGCCGGGCCGCAAATTCAACGGCTTTTCGACCGATGACGGCTTTTTCGTGCAGGGCGTCCGCTCCATTGGGGAGGTGGATAGTGCCGCCCGTGAAGCTTTACGCCGTGTTAGAAGTGGGGAGAAGAAGCTCGCTGTCCACCGCAACTGCGGCACGACCATCGTCGCGGCGAACCTGCTAGCCGCCGTTTTCTTCCTCTGCGCTTTGGGCCTCGGGCTGTATCTGGCCTGGGATGTTTACCTCCTGATCCTGGGCGGCATAGTTCTCTCTCTTCTTTTGCGGGTGCCCTTAAGCCTCTTTTTGCAGCGGTTCGTGACGACGAATGCAGACCTGTCGAACGCCGAGGTCGGTTGGGTGGAGCATGTTAGGCCACGAGATATGCATGGCGGCATTTTAGGCTTGCTGCTCGCTGCCTCTTCCGTACGAGTGCGTGTCTTCCACATCGACCCGGATGCCGTGGAGATCTTGCGCGGCGATGGAGCAGTGGTGAAGTAATTAGTAGATTGCTCTAGACGGGATCTGATCTGGGCGTCGTCTAGAGTAACTTTAGTGCTGCTAGCGCACTGCCACGCGCTGCGATGTGAAGAGCTTCCGCGGTTGGATCTAGGTTTCGCGGTTAGGTCTTTCGTACTCCTCGTTTGAGGAGGTGGGCCTTAGAAGGGAGTTTGTAGTGCAAGTGCGTTTAGTACTTCGCTTGCTGCGAGGTCTTCGATCTCGCTCGCTACCTGGTCTAACTCCTCAAACCCAGAGCTCTTGTGGCCCGCGGAGTAGGTTTCGATGAGAGCGCGGTAGTGCCAAGGAGCCCTCCTTGCCGCCTGCGGAGTGGTCCCACACGTCGTGGCCCAAAGAGCGTAGGTCCGCAAGGATTGAGCAGGCCTCTGTGCAGCTCGGATGCTGTGGAGGCGAGCTGCACAGAGGCTGGCGTCGTCTTCATGTGCTCCACGCACGTAGGTCTACTTGCGCGGTTGCCATGAGGGTTTCGGCTCCTCGTAGGATACTGACCATCAATCTACGAGCTTTGCAACTGCTCTCCCGAGGCGTATCTGAGTCCTTAACCGTGCCTTGCTGCCACGGTCCTCTGGGACGTTGTGCAAGAGGGCGGCAACCACCTCAATCCTCTGTGCTCCTGCTTTCGTCGATGGTTGCTGTGACGGCGAGGAGATGAATGGCTTAGACCCTGTGCAGAGCTTCTCCGTCCCGCAGGGGTGCAGCTTGACAACATCGAGCTGAGACACACCAGCACATAGATTTGATCTACTTCGTCAGGCCAGCAGGCTCGGCTAACATCGAAGAGAGCTTCAGCGAAGACAAGGTCGGCTGGTACGGTCTCGAAGGCTAGGATGCAATACTGCTGAACTTAAGGACCGTGTCTGGTGCAAGAAGGCGCTCTCCACAGTCAACAACTTTGACTGATCGCGAGCGACGCTTCGACTGTAGTGTCAGCCGGACTACCGTGAAGTTAAACGCTGTCTTCTCCTAAACGGTTTCGATTACAGAGACATAATATAGAGTGATGGCTCTTATGGATCCGAGCAATCGCGGCGATAACCGCAGTTAGGACAGATAAGTTTGCAATGCAGACCGAACATCTCTGTCCCACACAGCTCGCACTCCTCGCCCGAAGGCTCAAAAGCCTCCAAACCTTGTGTCTCTTCCC
>DASQSI010000057.1:0-5684 GCA_035642415.1 Rubrobacteraceae bacterium | reverse complement strand
ACAACCTCATGCCCAGAGCAACTCCGCGCTACCACACTTGGGAGAGATACACTCTGCACGTACATTACGCGCGTCGGAAAAGCCTGCTAAGGAGGCACGATGGATCTAGGGTTAGAAGGCAGGGTCGCGCTGGTAATGGCGGCGAGCTCGGGGTTGGGTAGGGCAGTGGCAACTGAGCTCGCCCGCGAGGGGGCGAGCGTGATGATCTCCAGCCGCGACGAAGATGCGCTCGCCAAAACCGCCACCGAGATAGCGCAGGAGACAGGCGCCAAAGTAGACCATTGCGCGACGGACCTTACCCGGGCAGAGGACATCCAGGCCCTGTTCTCGCAGGCTGCAAAGCGCTTCGGGGGTGTAGACGCACTCGTCAACAACACCGGCGGGCCCTCCGCTGGGACCTTCGATGACTTCGGCGACGAGGACTGGCAAGAGGGGTTCGAGCTGATTCTGCTGAGCCTGATCCGCTGCGTGCGCGCGGTGCTGCCCCTCATGCGCGAACGCGGCGGCGGACGCATCGTCAACATTGCTTCCTCGTCGATAAAAGAGCCTATCCAGAACCTCATCCTCTCCAACACGTTTCGCGCCGGGCTACTCGGGCTCGCTAAGAGCCTCGCCATCGAACTGGCTGCGGACGGCATCCTCGTTAATACTTTAGGGCCGGGGCGCATCTCGACGGAGCGCTCGGCTTCCATAGACACACTGCAAGCACAAGCCCGGGGAGTTTCAGTCGAAGAGGTTCAGGGCCAGGTCGAGGCCCAGATACCCCTGGGGCGCTACGGTGCACCCGAGGAGTTCGCCAGGGTAGCAGCGTTTCTGGCTTCCCCGGCTAACGGCTACGTGACCGGTCAAGCCATCCTCGTAGATGGGGGCATGGTGAAGGCCCTTTAGGCTTTATTCGGGCTCTGTCGAGACTTTTCGGACAGCTTCAGAAGGCGTCTTCCCGGAAACTTAGGTTGCTACACCCAGCGGCGCACCCTGCGCTTGTAGGTCAGGTACTCCTCGCCGAAGGTACGTTCCAGGTACTGCTCCTCGCGCTCGATTTGGTCGCGTTGGATTACGTACAGCACCAACGGCAACAACAGAACAGGCCACAGCGCGTTCCTGAGGGCAGTTACCCCCGCGTAGATCATAGTCAACGAGAGGTAGGCGGGGTTGCGAGTGTAGCGAAAAGGTCCGTCTGTGACCAGCTTCGAGACCGGCTTTCTGGGGTCGATAGGGGTGTCGGTGCGTCGCATGGTGAAGTTGAACCAACCGTTGAGCAACACCCCGCCGCCGAGGAGCGGCCATCCTAGGTTGCGTGCTAGGCTGCGGGGCAAGAAGGGGACGTGGATTCTCCTGTCGAGCAGCAAACCGAAGATCAGGGGTAGCAGGTAAGTCAGGGGCGGGGGTAGCAGGAAACCGGAGTTATCTGGTTCGTCGTTGGCCATGGGTTCTGGTCCTTCTAGCCACGCTCGGTGAGCAAGGCATGCCTTTCCATTCGCACAAAACACATCCTACGCTATTCACTAGATTACCGAGAAGTAGTGAGCCTGTTGAAAAAGTCTTTATCGGACCGGTCGGTGGTCCAAAACAAGCGCTAAACAGGCCCAAAATGCCACAAAACGGGGTTCTCAGCCCCTCTTCGAGCACTGGATGAGCCTCTTCGGCCCCATCTTCATGTCCTACTTCGCGGGGCTTCTCCTACGCCACGGTCAGGACGACGCGGCCGCGCAGGCGGCGCTCGTGCATCTCGTTGAGGACGTCGGCGGCGTCTTCGAGGGGCCGCCTGGTAATGTAGGGACGTACGTCGTGGGTGGCGGCGAACTGAAGGGCGTCACGGATGTCCTTACGCGAGCCGGAGGGGGAGCCGATAAGGTGACGGCGCGCCCCGATCAAGTCCATCGGGCTCACAGAGATCTCACCCGCCGCGGCCCCCAGGACCGCGAGCGTGCCGTCGGGCGCGAGGCCGGGCAGGGCGTCGGTCATCGGTCTCGTGGACGGCGCGGTAGCGAGGATGACGTTCGCCCCGCCCTCCCAGTCGAGGAGCGCCTCGGAGAGCGCTGTGCCCTCCTCAGAGATGAACCGCTCGGCGCCGAGCTCCTTAGCCTCGTCCTCCTTGTCCGGGCTGCTGGAGAGAACGGCGACGCGGGCGCCCATCGCCTTCGCGTAGAGCACACCGAGGTGCCCCAGGCCCCCGAGCCCGATCACGGCGACCCTGTCGCCAGGCTCGAAGCCGGCGTTTCTCAGGCCGTTGTAGACGGTTAGGCCGGCGCACATAAGGGGAGCGGCGTCGGCGAAGTCCAGGGCGTCGGGGATGGGGGCGACGTAGGCGGCGGGGGCGAGCATGAACTCCGCGTAGCCGCCGTCGGTGGTGACGCCAGTCACCTGCGGGGCTACCTGGCACAGTACCTCATCGCCGCGCGTGCACTGCTCGCAATGGCCACACGAGGAGTAGAGCCAGGGCATCCCGACACGGGCTCCCGTCTCCGGCCACGCGACGCCCTCGCCGACCTCCTCGACCACGCCAGCGACCTCGTGGCCAGGTACGAGCGGGAACTGGGCGAATGGCAAGGCGCCTTGCAAGACGGCCAGGTCGCTGTGGCAGACGCCGCAGACGTGGACCCGAATCAGGACCTGACCTGGACCGGGGGAGGGCCTCTCGCGCTCCTCGACGGCTACCTCGCCGTTCTGTTCCTTTATAACTACCGCTTTCATCACGCGACCTCCTCTTTTAGCCAAAGAACGGGGCCAATCTTACCCGGTGGCCCGGGCTCGAACCAGAGACCACCCTCTGGTCGGTAGAGAACCCGGGATAGCAGGAAGGAACTCCGTAGGACCCCATCTCTCTTCCCTATGCCCTCTGACCTTCTTAGTTTCCGAGAAGACTCCAAGCCAGAACCTGGTTTCCGGGAGGGCTAATTAGCGGAAGCCTGGTTTCCTAGGATTCTCACTGGCGGAAATTAGTTTCCGAGAACACCGTTAACCGGAAGCCCAGCTTTCCGAGAACATTCCGAAGCGGCAACTCGTTCTTTTCACACAAGCTTTTCACCCTGTGTATCAAAAACGTTCCAGGCTGTTGAAAAAGTCGATGTCGAACCGGTCGGTAGCCCAAAAGAGGTTCTAAACACCTAAAAACCAGTCCAAAACACTACAGAAACGGGGTTCAAAGCCCCTGAATGGGGGTCAGAAAAGGGCATGAAGGGGTTTTTCAACACGCTCGTTCGTTTTTGGCACACTTCCCCCTCCCCTCCCAAACCACCGGATTTATCCCGTCTGGGAAGAGGAGAAACTGACCATCCTCCGCCACGCATCCCTTGTGGGCTCGCATCCTAGAGCATGTTTATAAGAAGGCTATGAGAGATCTTCCCATAGCCCCGGTCCGATAGGCTACCGAAGCGTTCGTAAGAGTGGGTGGTTACTTCGTGGGGGTACGCGGAGACCGGCGTACTCGCCAGAACACCGTCCCGGCAAGTAATAAGAACAAGACGAGAATACCCAGCAGTATCAACACCTGAGGGACGCTAGATTGAATCTCGTTGGTGCCCTCTGAGGAAAGGGTACCGTCCCTGATCATGGCGACGTAGCTCACCGTGGTTAGTAACATCGTCATCATTGCTAGGTTCTCCCAACAACATACTCCTGGCCTATCTCAAAACACATTAGTTACCTAGTTAAGCCGTCTCTAAACCCCCATAGCCCCGGTCCGATGCAATAGGGTGTCGACCTGAAAAGAAGAGGGCCGGGCGGAAGCGAACAAAGGGTGGAGGAAAGACCCGGCCCTGATGCGCCGGCTATGTCTTACCCACCGCGCTCGTGAGCTGCACCCGTCCCCCGGTATGAAAGTAAGGGGATAGTTAGGCGATGCGGGACTTGGCTTTGAGAGCCCCCACTCCAAAGGGGATTCTGCCCCGCTCTGCCTGTCATGGAGCAGCTCAGTAGGAAAGCTTATAGCGCCAGAAGTAGGGATAGTTAGCGAGAATGCTCTTTCTCATAAGCTATATCTCTCGCACTTAGTTCTAGATCCGCTGACCTCTCTACTATATCTCGCTCAAGGCCAAGTGCGTAGTCAACTGACACCTTCCCCGGTCCCCCTAAAAGGATTACTAGAAAACCCGCGATTAGGGATAGCTCGAGCTGGCCAAGCCCACTGACGAGCAGCATTGCAACGACAAGGTCGATCGTAAGCGCCATAGCGGCTAGCCGTGATAAGAGCCCAATGACGAGTAGGATGCCGCCAATCAGCTCTGTGAACGTCAGTACATACCCCATGAATAGCGGCAAAGGAACACCAAGGTTGGCAAGCATGCCCTGGCCTACATTCGCTGGCCCCATACTGAGCTTCTGCCAACCGTGCACAGCCATAATCGCCCCTACTATTACTCGCGCCACAAGAGGCGCAAAACTCGCGAGTCGGGGAGTTATTGATGAGAGTAGCGGTACATTAATCATAAGGTTCTAACCCCTCTTTACCGTGTTCTTAATGTCTCACCATTAATCTGAACGTCGAAGCTATGATTGGCCTGTGAAGAACCTATGAATCTTCCTAGGTGAGTATTGCCGGGTGTATCAGGGCCATATATCGGACATGTTAGCCCGGCCTGCTGATAGTTATGGTGGTCCTCCTCCATCCCGGTGCACCTAGCAACACTACTTGTCCCAAGAGGGTTACCAAAAGCGGGCAGCGCTAGACAAATAGCAGAATCCAGACCCATAAGAATAATAGGCACACTAATGCCACCATGAGAAACATGGCAATCGGGAATACTAGGGCGACCTGCTCAGCTTTTTCAGTCGTCGTATCGTGTACCTCGCGAATGCCAACGATAAACAAGAACACGCCATATACCAAAGCTAGCAGAGCACCCACGACTGGTATCCAACTTACAAGGCCTATGATTGTTGCGTAGGACACCACCCGGAAGGTTGCCGCATAACCAGAGTTGGGCACCCCTACCATCCGGCAGACCAACTCGTGCAGTATGCCTGCAGCAATAAAAAGACTGATGGTGCCAGCTAGCGCGGTAGCGATCGTGGATACTATAAGAGCTTCAAAGCTCTGATATATGCCTATCCCTAGCGGCAGGGACCCAAACCCCCCCATCCCGACCAACTCGGCAAGCCCTCCGAGAATGTTGGATACCCCAAGACATAGCAATGCAAAGAGCAACGGATTGAGAAAGCTTTCGCGTCGAGGGAGCCTCGCGAAGAACCTGCTTGGGTGGAGCACTACCTCGGTTACTACAACTATGAAGCTGCTTAGGGGATGAGAGAGGTTAAACTCTCCTGTCGGCTGCCGATTTGGCGCCGCTGCGGCTTTTTCTCTTGCTGTTTCGTGAGCCACCATACCCCGGCCTCCCTATGACCATGAGACCCTAGAGTTAGGTAGCCGGTTGTACCAGTGACTCCCCTCGCCCCTTAGGTACCCACTTACAGGACGAAGCTCTTTGTCTCTACCGATCCCCGTGTACCGAGTTTTCCTTAAATACCTACTAAATCCTATATGGAGAATCAGGGATTGTATATAGTCCAAATGGACCATTTCTAGTGTTTTTGATCCTCTGCATTTGTAGAGGACCGGACATTCTGCTCTGATCCCTAACCTTTTCTATTGATAGCCCCGGTCCTCCAAGGCGAGGCCCCCCAACCCCGTTCGAAGCCGGCAGGCACCCCCCTCCTGCTAGCGGGGGAAGAAAAATATTGAGAGT
>DASQSI010000056.1:0-8270 GCA_035642415.1 Rubrobacteraceae bacterium | reverse complement strand
CCTCCTGCTCTGCACCCTGTGTCATCTGCTCTTCTCCTTTCTACAGTCCTATAAGTGTGAGCGAGCGTATAGTTTAAACATTTCCGACAAACTTTGTCGAGATTTGTCGAGAATAGCAGACCACTTCCGGCGGCGAGTGGGCAAGAGCTTATGTATGTATCAACGTTCAGGAGTACAAAACGCCCTGAACTAAGGTTTTACGCTCTGCTGACCGGAGACGGCGACCAGGAGAATTCGCGCGGATTAAATCGTCTGTTTACCCTCTATCCTAGCAAACACTCTGAGCTGAGGTATTGCTAACGTGAAGGTAGCAGAGGCATGTTTTATCAGGGGGTTGGTGTACCCCTTCATCTGCAACGTCTTCTCTGTGAGCCCAGCCCGGTCCCTCATTTTGCCCTTAATCGGTTCTCCGAAGCCCCGGTGTATCCAATCTCGTCAACCTCGACAAAGAGACGTCCCAATTTGAGCAGAAGATTAGTAGCGCCGAGAAGCCCAGCTCTAGGTAACCAAGTTAAAAATGTAAAGTTTAGACCTTGCGCAATCCAGCGTGAGTCCGGTATGGTTGTAGTGGTAATACTACCTGCCTAGGCAATAGCTGTACTGGTGGCAGATGGTGCAGAAAACGGGGTACACTTGACAACCTCGTCAGGCGAGATCTATCAGGCTTCCTCATCGTTTTTGGACGAGCGCCGGTGAGTATGCCAGACGGCGAACGGACCCCTAAGCGCGCCGATGAGGAGGCGCAGCGCTTTATGGCCGAGGCAAGCTCGTTGCTCTCCTCCTCGCTCCGTTACCACGAAACGCTTGCCAGTGTGGCGCGCCTTGCGGTGCCTCGCCTCGGCGACTGGTGCGCGGTAGACGTAATCGACGAAGACGGCTCGCTCAAGCGGCTTGCAGTCGAGCACGAGGATCCCAAGAAGTTAGACTTGGCTCACGAGTTGCAGGAGCGCTACCCACCCGAGCCGAACGCCCCAGGAGGAGTGCTGCAGGTAGTGCGCAGCGGCCGTTCGGAATTCTATCCTCGTGTCACCGACGATATGCTCGTTAGTGCTGCCCGCGACGATGAGCATTTGCGGCTTATGCGCCAGATTGGCTTCACATCCGTGATCATCGTACCGCTAGTCGCATGGGGGCGGACGCTCGGAGTGATCACGCTGGTGATGGCCGAGTCAGGGCGGCGTTACAAAGAAGCTGACCTTAAGCTGGCCGAAGAGCTAGCCCGCAGAGCTGCCTTAGCTGTAGACAACGCACGCCTCTACGAAGAGGCCCAGAAGGAGATCTCCGAGCGCGAGAAAGTCCAGCAGGAGTTGCGCAGTTCCAGGGATCAGCTGGAGATTATCTTGCGGGGAGTAGACGACGGCATTACAGCTCAGGACCCTAAGGGACGACTTATCTACGCAAACGAGGCGGCGGCCAGAATTCTCGGCTACCCCTCGGTGCAGGCGCTGCTCGAAGCTTCCGCGCGGGAGCGGATGGAAAGGTTCGAACTCGTTATGGGCGAGTCTGGCCAGCCGTTTCCACCCTCCAAGCTTCCGGGACGGAGGGCATTGCGAGGCGAAGAGGGAGCCGAAGCGGTCGTATGTTTCCGCGAAGTGTCTACGGGCGAGGAGCGGTGGTCGGTGGTCAAGGCTACCCCGGTCTTTGATGAACAGGGTGAGGTGCGCTTCGCCGTCAATATCTTCCGAGACATAACGGAACGCAAAAAGGCCGAAGAGACGCGTGCTCGGCTGGCAGCTATCGTGGAGTCGTCTGACGACGTCATAATCGGCAAAACACTTGAGGGCATCATCACCAACTGGAATCTAGGTGCACAAAAGATCTACGGCTACTCCGCGGAAGAGGTCGTTGGAAAGCCTATAAACATCCTGGTCCCCCCCGACCGTCCGGACGAGATACCAAGGATAATGGAGAAGCTCAGGCGCGGCGAAGCCATCAACCACTATGAGACGGTGCGGATAACCAAAGACCGTAGACTCCTAGACGTCTCGCTTACCATATCTCCCATAAAGGATTCAGCTGGAAACATCGTGGGAGCCTCTACGATCGCTCGCGACATTACAGAGCGCAAACGGGCAGAAGAAGCAAGGGCCAGGCAGGCGCATCAGGAAACGCTCAGGGCGGACGTGAGTTACGCCCTCAGCGGGAGCAAAACCTTGCAAACCATGCTGCAGCGGTGCACCGAGGCCATGGTGCAGCACCTGGACGCGGCGTTTGCTCGCGTGTGGACCTTAAACGAAGAGGAGGGCGTGCTGGAGCTGCAGGCCAGCGCGGGGATGTACACACACACCGACGGTTTCCACAGCCGCGTGCCCGTCGGCAGCTTCAAGATCGGCCTCATCGCTCAGGAGCGGCGCCCACACCTGACCAATGCCGTAACCAGCGACCCGCGCGTCAGCGACAAGGAGTGGGCCAAGCGGGAAGGGATGGTAGCCTTCGCCGGCTACCCACTGATCCTCGAGGACCGGCTGGTGGGTGTCGTGGCGATGTTCGCCCTCAAAGAGCTTGCGGAGGACACCATCGGGGCATTGGGATCCGTAGCCGACATCATCGCCCAAGGCATCGAGCGCAAGAGAGCCGAAGAAGAAATCCGTCGTCTCAACGAACAACTCGAACGACGGGTCCAGCAACGAACTGCCCAGCTGACAGAAGCTAATGAGGAGCTTGAGTCTTTCTCCTACTCCGTCTCGCACGACCTCAGGGCGCCACTTCGCCACATCAGCGGTTTTGCAGAAATGCTTCAAAGAAGAGTGAGTTCGACTCTAGACGAAACCGGCCTGCGCTACTTAAGAACGATCAGGCAATCTAGCAAAAAGGCAGAAGCCCTCATCGAAGACCTCCTCTCTTTCTCTCGGATGGGCCGCGCCGAGATACGCTACAGCGTCGTAGATATGGATCAGCTCGTCCGAGAAACCCTCCGCGACTTAAAGTCCGACATAGACGGAAGAAAAGTCGATTGGAAAATCGAAGAATTGCCCGAAGTCCAGGGTGACCCTTCGATGTTACGACTCGTCTGGCAAAACCTCCTCTCTAATGCCCTTAAGTACACGCGCACACGCCAGCAAGCGACAATAGAAGTTGGTGGCCGAATCGAAAAGGATGAGGCCATCTTCTTCGTCCGCGACAATGGTGTGGGATTCGACATGCGATACGTGGATAAACTCTTTGGCGTCTTCCAACGTCTGCATAGCGAGCAAGAGTTCGAGGGCACAGGCATCGGGCTGGCCAGTGTCCGGCGTATCGTTCAGCGACATAGAGGCCGTACCAGCGCGGAGGGCGACCTAGGAAGCGGGGCAACCTTCTATTTTTCGCTCCCGCTACTCTCAGAGAGGAACAGCGATGATGCACTCCGGTAAGATCTTGTTGGTCGAAGACGATCCTTATGACGTTGAGTTGACCCTATCGGCGCTAGCCGAAAACCACCTCACCAACGAAGTCGTTGTGGTACGCGACGGGGTGGAGGCGCTCGATTACCTCTATCGCCGGGGAGCCTACGAATCACGGGTGGCAGGTCACCCGGTGGTGATGCTGCTCGACCTTAAGCTACCCAAAGTAGACGGGCTGGAGGTGCTCGAACGCGTAAAGTCCAACCCGAACTTGAAGACGACGCCGGTGGTGATGCTTACCTCCTCCCATGAGGGGCAAGACCTCGCAAGAAGCTACAACCTGGGCACAAACGCGTACGTCGTCAAACCGGTGGATTTTACCGACTTTGTCGAAGCTATTAGAGAGCTTGGGCTCTTCTGGGCCGTCGTAAATCAGCCACCGCCGGGAAGCGCGGGCCAGACCCATTAGCCACGCACGGTTTCATGAAAAGGTAGGCGGACCGCGAGGAGACGAAATAGATGTGAAAGCGCTACGCATCCTCAACCTCGAAGACGACCCGCTAGACACCGAGCTCATCCACACTACCCTGATCGACGGCGGCATCGCCTGTGAGGTAGCCCGGGTGCAGACTCGCGCTGATTTCGTTGCTGCTCTAGAGCAGGAGTGCTTCGATCTTGTCCTCTCTGATTACTGGCTTCCATCCTTCGATGGTTTGTCTGCGCTGCAGATCAGGCAAGAGATCAGCCCAGAATTGCCCTTCATTCTCGTCTCCGGCACGCTCGGTGAAGATGCGGCGATCGAATCCCTAACCAGCGGCGCCACGGATTATGTGCTGAAGCACCGACTGGAGCGCCTCGTTCCAGCTGTTCGTCGCGCCGTGCGCGAAGCCGAAGAACGTATCAAGCGCAAGCGAACCGAGAAGGCGCTAAGAAGAAGCGAGGAGCGGCTGCGCTTGGCGGTCGAATCGACGGGGCTGGGAACGTGGGATTTCAACCCCATTACTGGGGACCTGAGATGGGACGAACGCTGCAAGGCGCTATTCGGACTGCCACCCGAGGCTGAGGCTGACTACGGGCTGTTCCTTGAAGGGCTGCATTCTGAAGACCGGGAGTGGGTAGAGCAGGTCGTGCAGAGTACGCTCGAACCCGAAAGCAGAGGAGAGTACGACATAGAGTACCGGACCGTGAGGATCGAAGACGGCGTAGAGCGGTGGGTGGCGGCGAGGGGACGGGTACTCTTCGACGAGGCAGGGAGAGCGGTGCGCTTCATCGGCACCGTACTGGATATTACAGAGCGCAAGCGGGCAGAAGAGGCGCTTAGAAGGGTTAGGGAGGTTGAACGCGGCAGGATAGCCCGAGAGCTGCACGACGGGGCCCTCCAGGATCTCACCTATGCCCTGGCCGAAGCCCAGCTCATCCGAACGCTTTCTGAGGACCAGCAGCTCAATGCAAGGTTAGATCAGGAGATAGCCGCCCTTAAGCGGGCGGGGCAAGGGCTGGGCAGTGCCGTCTACGACCTGCGCCTAGAGGAGAGCGTGCAGAGGTCAATTGTATCCTCGGTAGAGGATTTGGTAGACCTGAACCGAAGGATGGGCCAGGGCACATACGAGGTAGAGTTGGTCGTGGAGGGGGGGTTCCCGCGCACGCTCGCGGGGAGGGCGGGCACTGAGCTGGTGAGGATAATCCAGGAGGCGCTAAACAATGCCCGCCGCCACTCACGAGCAAAGAACGTGCGAGTGGTGTTGGGGGTTGAGGGGAACGATTGTTGGGCGGAGGTAGCGGACGATGGGCAGGGCTTTGAGTCTCGCTCTTCGAGGCGAGGAGTTGGGATGTCCTCGATGCAGGAGCGAGCGGAGGCCCTGGGCGGGGAGGTAGAAGTGGAAAGCGAGCCGGGGAAAGGCACGAAGGTGCGGGTACGTCTTCCTTGCCGGTATGATCAAGAAGAATAGGAGGGGGAACCAAAGATGAGTGCCAACGTCATACTTGTAGAGGATCACGCCTCCTTCCGCAATGCCATGGCCCTTCTCCTCCAGAGTGAGGGCCTGAAAGTGATTGGGCAAGCCGGTACGCTGGCCGAGGCCCGCCAGCTGCTAACCAGCGATACAAACGTAGCAGTGGTGGATCTTAGTCTGCCCGACGGAAGTGGGATCGAGTTGATACAGGAGCTTCGAGAGCTCAACCCTGAGAGCATCACGCTGGTACTGAGCGCGAGCATAGACCCCGAGGCGGAGGCCTCTGCCCTCAAAGCCGGAGCGGCGGAAGCCTTACACAAGACTGACGGCATAATAGAGGTCGTCCAAGCAGTGAAAGCTGCTGTGGACAGGTGACAGAGAGAGCTCCCTCCTTTAGGCGAAGGGGAAGCGAGGCAACTGCAACCCCTACACCGCGCATTACAGTAATGTGCCAAAATAGTCCATTTGGATCATGCGCTTAGCTCCTAACTTCCTTTATGCTTCCTGAGCAGGACATAGCCTAAGTTGGGCGGCTGATCTGTAAGTACTCTCTGGGCGGGCGGGAGAAAGGAACCACTGTTGAAAGTCGTCGAGCGTATCGCAGAGCACTACGACGTTCAGGAGATGCCGTTCGGTAGGGACCACAAATGGTCTCCTGAACAGGTCATCCTCGAGTGTAGTAAATGCGGCAAGACGATAACTCTAAAGAGGTCAGAGATCATCGGCTGCGAAGTGATCAGCTGCGAATGTGGTAAAGGCAACACCGCCCGTATCCGGGAGGAGCTGCTCATCCAGTTGCTAGACGGGGAGTACGAAGCTCATCATCACCCCTGGCGTTATTGGCACACTACTAAGGATAGTGGGATACCTGCTTGACACCGGCTTAGAGCAATTTTCATGCGAATACTTACGCCTTCTCGGAAATTGAGAACTCCACAGGACCGTGGTGCTGTACTACCTAGCACCCCTGGTCTCGTCGACTACCGAGAGTATCTCATCCAGGGTGGGGTTTGTAGACTCCCAGGTTCGCTCTCCTACCCGGAACCTCGACGGCTTAGCAGGGTCTAGGGAGAGTTCTACCCAGGCTGCTCCTTCGCCGACCGGGTTAGCGGGGATAGGCGGGCTGCTAATAACCAGGTCTGGATCAGTACGATCTATCTCTTCTTCAAGCGTTGCCAGTTGCGTTACCACTACTTCGTCCCCGGGTCGAGCTTGTTTGATGGCAGCCGCGATGATCTCCATGTAGATGCGGTATTCTTCCTCGAAGCTGATAAGGACCTGCACCATGTGTATCGGTTATCTTCCTATCTTCTCCTGGCATAGAGCCTACAGATAGAAAGAGATACCCACCTCAGCCGCCCCCTGAACGCCTTATAGTATTTATGACCTCTTTAGTATTAGCGCTCGTGGTGAGCACTTCAACCGCCCCTGCCCTCAGCAACTGGCGTTTTTGTACTAAAAAGGGTTCTGACTGATCTGCACCAAAACCCGCTCTGCGCAAAAAGTCTTGGAAGTCACTAGGACATAAAAAGAGCCGTAGCTGTTACGCGCCACGGCTCTTTGACGCTTCTTCTTAACCCTAGAGAACGAGTTCCTACTACGCTCTCCTAATGCGCTAGGCTATTCCCAAGTTTACACCCAGTCCCAGCCATCCCAGTCTTGGAACCAGCCTTGTGCAGGATTCCAGCACCATCTCCACCATTCCCAGTACCATCGTTGCGCGTTCGTTGAATAGAAGTAGTCCCAGGTCCAAGGAGAACACTCTACTTGCCCCTGTCCCCCCTGGGCGCTGGCCGACAAGCCGCTGGTAGCCACCATCATTATGGCCATAACCACCGCTACTGCAAGAACCAAAAGCATGCGCTTCATAGGCGCTCCCCCCTTTTTGCTCGCAACCCCCGGTGGGGTGCTGTTCCGCAACAATTTTCCCAAATGTTGTGGTGCACCGCAACAACTGCTGTATGCGGGCGAGGGCATCTCGATGGAGGCATAAAAAGAGCCGGGGGCTTTTTAAGCCCCCAGCTCTCCTTAGTCGTTCTTCTTTTACGTGCCCCTAGGCTGCCGCAGCCTGGTTGAGCGTTTGATCACACGTCGCGGTAGCAGAGGGCTCTATGGTGATGTTGCTGCCCTCAAAGTCTACGTCTCCGCCAAACCCAAAGTTATCAACCGGGAAGAGGAACCCGTTATCGATGAACCCGTTATCGATGAACCCGTTATTGATGAACCCGTTATCGATGAACCCGTTATCGATGAATCCGTTACCAACCGGGACAAACCCCTGCTCATTAGCAACGTTGCCGGTGTTGGACACCTGCTGGACCGGTGTGCATAGGTTGACATTGTCGCCGGTGTTTCTGATGGTGGTAGTCGGGTTAGCAGCACCACTAGTGATCCTTCTCTCACGGAACTCCTGACCAAAGTCCTGTGCCATAACAGGAGCGGACATCGTCACCATGGTCCCAACCGCAGCGCCTATCGCTAGAATTGCCTTGATGCGTCTCATAAGATGCTACCTCCTTTACTGTAGGGCGGAACTCGTCAGCTCCGCCTTATATGTAACGTTACAGCTATAGAGTATGAAGGTAGCTAAGAGGCAGGCGCATGACCCAAATAGGCTATTTAGTATTACTTATTACTAAGCTCCGTTGGTTTATTTGTTGTTTTGCTTATGCCTTGCGCTTATAAGTAGCTTCCCTGTTGCCTCGGCAACCAGCTGGCGCTACCACTTGTAACGCCAAAAGTACTCAAGGCAGTTATATACTTAGCTCACCAAAGGTATCTTTACGCCAAAGAAAAGGGCCGAGGTTGTGCTCTCGGCCCTACTGAAAACCTCCAGTTACCGTGCTCTGCTTTAGCGCACTCCCTCCTGAAGCCTCTGGCTCACCGTCAGGCCCCGCTCAACCATGGCCCTTATAGGTATCAAAGGCTTTACGTCAACCTTTACTAATCCCCAGTAAGGCAAGCTAGTTAATAGCTGCTCTACCTCCTCGCTCGA
>DASQSI010000055.1:0-22531 GCA_035642415.1 Rubrobacteraceae bacterium | reverse complement strand
GTTCGCCTTTGGTGGAAGACACTTCGGGTACCAGCTTCAGCTCGCGCAACGCGCTTATGAGCTTAGCGTTCGCCTCATCAGCGCTGATGCCTGTGGCATAGATCGTCGGACTCAAGGTGGGAAGCCTATGGCATGACCACGACCTGGTCTTTTGCACCACCGCTGGCAAGCCTCTGGACTTCCGCAACGTCGCCACGGGCTCGTTCAAACCGCTCCTAAAAAAGGCGGAACTGCCGGACATAAGGTTCCACGACCTACGCCACACCTGCGCTACGCTGCTCTTGAGCCGCGGCCACCATCCCAAGCTGGTGCAAGAACTGCTAGGCCATGCCTCAGTGGCCCTGACGTTAGACCGTTACAGCCACGTCCTGCCTGGAATGGGGGACCAAACTGCCGCCGCCATGGAGGCTGCTCTGTCCTAAAAAAGCTCCTTCGGGCTGCGTCGGTGTACTAAGTGGTGTAAATCGGGCCGGGAGAAGCCCCGGTCCTTTTCTTTGCCTCGGGGTTTATCCTGCAAAACGGAAGAAACGAGAGCGGAGGAGGAGGGATTCGAACCCTCGATACCCCGTTAAGAGGTATAACACCTTAGCAGGGTGCCGCCTTCAACCACTCGGCCACTCCTCCACTGAAGGGCAGATTATAGCAGAAAGGGTAACGACCAGAGAGCGGTTTTCGAGCGCCTTCTGGTGGCTACGGGTGCTACACTTGCGACCGGATCCGCAGATCTGGTGGAGGTGCTTGTGTTGAGGGCAAGAGGCAGATGAGTATCCCCGCTCTAGGCGAGATGAAGAAGCGAGGAGAAAACATCTCCATGCTCACCGCCTACGACTACCCCACTGCCCGGCTACTCGACGAGGCCGGGGTGGATGTTTTGCTCGTCGGGGATACTTTGGGAATGGTGGTCCTCGGCTACGACTCGACCGTGCACGTGACGTTGGAGGAGATGATCCACCACATAAAGGCTGTGGTGCGCGGGGCGCAGAGAGCGCTCGTGATTGGAGACCTCCCCTTCGGCTCCTATAACGAGGACCCCTCGCAGGCTATACGCTCCGCCACCCGTCTCATCAAAGAAGGCGGTTGCGCGGCCGTCAAGCTCGAGGGCGGTATTGAGATGGCCCCAACCGTCAGAGCCGTTGCGAACGCCGGCATCCCCGTCGTCGGCCACGTGGGCCTCCTGCCCCAGACGGCTACGAAGGTTGGCGGCTTCAAGGTGCAGGGCAGAACTGCTGAAGATGCCTTGGCCCTCTTCGAGAGTGGGAGAGCATTGGAGAAGGCAGGCGCCTTCATGATAGTCATAGAGGCTGTCCCCGCGCCTGTCGGTATGCTCCTTAGCAGGAGTCTCACCGTCCCGGTCGTCGGCATCGGGGCTGGGGCCGGATGCGACGGACAGGTCCTCGTCACGCCGGACATGCTCGGCCTCCAGGAGGCCCTGACCCCTCGCTACCTCAAGCGCTACGCCCACCTTGCCAGCGCCGTCGAGGATGCGGTGCGCCGGTATGTCTCCGAGGTCAAAGCCGGGACCTTCCCGGCTGAAGAACACACCTATTCTATGGACCCTCAGGAAGAGGCTAAGTTAATAAGCAGCTAGTCAGCAGTTATCGGCGAGCTTTGCGTCGATGACCTGCTTGCCGGAGATCTCTTCTTCCATCTTGGCCAAAGTGGCATTGAGTTCGGCGCCAAATAGAATCGTCAGGGAGGAGATGTAAAGGTAGAGCAGCAATCGTCCTGCTGCTCCGATAGAGCCATAAGTCTTGTTGTAGGAGCCGAAGTTGTAGACGTAGATGTTGAAACCAGCACTCGCCAGGACCCAGAGGGCAACACCTATAAAGCCTTCCGGAGTGATCCAACGAAAAGGCTGGTCAACGTTGGGGGCGAAGTAGTAGAGGAACGCTACCACGATGACAAGAAACAATAACGCCGTAAGCCACCGCACAATGTTCCACACCAATACGAAGGCGTCTCCAAGCCCGAAGATGTCGGCGATCGCTCTCCCGATGGGGGGACCGGCGACCATGAGCAAGACCCCCACGAGGACGAGTATCGATAGTCCCAAAGTCATGAGGAGGGTGATCCTCTTAACCTTCCAGAACGGCCGTGTCTCTTGCGCGTCGTAGGCCCGATTTAGAGCGTTTATGAGCGCTGAGAAGGCCCCCGAAGCGGCCCAGATGGTGGCGAGGATGTCGAAGGAGAGCAGGCCCGGAGCTGGGTTGCGCCCGCTCAAGAGATCGCCTGTGTAGGTGCTTACCGTTTCGTATACCGGATCCGGAAGGACCTGGCAGAAGTACTCCAGAATATAGTCGGCCAGCTGGGGAGTCGAGAAGGTACCCATTAGCGAGACCACAAAGAGGATGAACGGGAAGAGGGCTAAGGTCAGGTAATACGCCAGTTGCGCCGCAAGCTCAAGGGCATCGTCCCGCTGGAACTCTGTCACCGCCTTCTTGAGCGCTGTGAAAGTGAAAGGCGTCCTCAGATCGTGCAAGAAGTTCTTCGGCGACCCCCACGGGGCGCTTGGCCACCGCTCGGAGCTTGGCCTGCGACAGCCCCAGGTCTGCTGAGTCTCCTCGCCTCTCTTATTCCCAGGGCTCTCCATAGACAAGCAAACCAGCTTATTACAACTATGATCCTGGGGTGCGGGCCTATGCAACCGTTAGAGCTTTTCCACCATCTCCAGACGCTCTTGCGGAATTTATGCTCCGAATGGGTGACGTTTGGATGGAAGAGCATGCCACCTGTAGTTAACTTCGGGACGTATAAAATGAGTATCCCCGCGCAAAGACGGTAGGAGGAGCACCAGATATGACGCGATTCCAAAAAGCAAACCTGAGTACCTCCGAGTGGGGTGTCCCGAAGGCGCTTCACACAGCCCTCCTAGTTCACGGTCTCACCGGACGGGCAGAGGCCTTCGAGGCCCTAGCGGAGAAGCTAGATCCTGCCACGGGTGTACCCAACGATCCCTGGTGGTTCATCGCTCCAGACCTGCGCGGGAGGGGGGCTTCGAGGGAGATCGCCGCGGGAGAGGGTGGCATCCCGGAGCATACACAGGATCTTCTCGCACTCATGGATCGGGAGGGGCTAGAGAGGGTGGCGCTGGTTGGACATTCGATGGGTGCCATGATCGGGGTATACCTCGCTGCTCATTACCCCGGGCGCCTCTCTGGGCTCGTTCTCATAGATGGTGGCTCTGACGTCACCGACGAAATCGACGCTCTTCTAGATCCATCCATCGAGCGTCTCGAAGGGACCTACCCCTCCCGCGAGGCCTACCTAGAATATCTTAAGAGCCAACCCGTCTTCAAGGACAGCTGGGATGAGCACCTCGAGCGCTACTTCGCTGGCGACCTCCAACCCGGAGACGACGGCCGTTGGCACCCCGTTGCTGACCCCCAAACCGTGCGCAAAGACCGCGAGAGGATGTATGGCTTTCCCCTCTCTAAGCTGTGGACACGCATCCGGTGTCCCACCCTGATACTGCTCTCGACCGTCGGCCTCGCCGGCCCCGAGGAAGGCTTCATCCTCCCCCCGGACGATGCCCGGCGCATGGAGAGGAGCATCCCCGATAGCTCGCTGGTCGAGGCCGAGGACACGAACCATTACGACATCCTTTACTCTGCTCCACTGACCACGGTCAAGGCCGTTGGGGACTTCCTCGCCAAGCTAGAAACCTAGCGGAGAAGAGGTGGGGGATGGAGTCCGAACCTCTATCTCGTATACTCACCTTATGAGGCTCGTTGTCGCCGAGAAGCCGTCCGTAGCTAGGGACTTGGCGAACGCCCTGGGGCGCCATCGCCGCGGGGAGGGGATATTAGTCGGGGAGGGATGGACTGTCACCTGGGCGCTCGGTCACCTTGCGGAGCTTGCCCCGCCCGATGTCTATGGCGAGGAATACAAGAGGTGGCGCCTGGAAACACTACCCATCATTCCCAAGAGGTTCAGGGTCGACGTGAACCCGAAGACCCAACAGCAGTTTGCGGTGGTCAAGTCTTTGATGCGCTCCTCCACCGTCACCGATGTCGTCAATGCGTGCGACGCAGGGAGGGAGGGCGAGCTCATCTTCGCCTACCTCTACGAGCTCAGTCGTTGCAAAAAGCCCGTCCGCAGGCTGTGGGTCTCTTCCCTTACCCCCGAGGCTATACGGGAGGGCTTCGCCTCTTTGCGCGACGGACTGGAGATGAAGCCCCTCGAGGACGCCGCCCGTAGCCGCGGCGAGGCTGACTGGATCGTGGGCATGAACGCCACCCGTGCCTACTCCACGAAGTTCAGCCACCCCGGCAACGTCCTATCCGTCGGTCGCGTCCAAACCCCCACCCTCAAGCTCCTTGTAGATCGCGAAAGGGAGATAGAGAACTTCAAGCCCGAGAAGTTCTACACTGTCTACGCCCGCTTCGCGCGCGATGGAGAGAGCTACGATGGCGTCTGGTTCAAGAACAAGCAGAACCGTCTCAAGGAACGCGAGGTCGCCGAAGAGATAGCCAATAAAGTGCGGGGCGGCACCGGCGTTGTACAGAAGGCCGAGAAAAAGACGGCGACCGAGAAGCCGCCCCTCCTCTACGACCTTACAGAGCTGCAGCGCAACGCCAACGTCAGACATGGCTTCGCTGCGGAGAGGACGCTGCGTGCGGCCCAAGCCCTCTACGAGGAGCGCAAGCTCATAACCTACCCCCGTACCTCCAGCCGCTATCTAACGAAAGACATGGTCGGCACGCTCAAGAAAAGGGTTGAGGCCGCGGGGACGTTACGAGATCTCACGCCGTTCGCTATGGAACTCCTCTCGCTCCCGAAGCTTCCCATAAACAAACGCATCGTGGACGACGCGAAGGTCACGGACCACCATGCTATCGTCCCGACGAACAAGAAGACGCCCGAGGAATTACCGCCAGACGAGGCCAAGGTCTACGAGCTCGTCGCGAAGCGTTTCCTGGCGGTCTTCTTCCCGGTAGCTCGTTTCGAGAACACGAACGTCATCACGGAGGCCCGGGGCGAGACGTTCCTATCACGCGGGCGGGTGGTCCTGGAGGCCGGATGGCGCCGACTCTACCCCGACGGTGTGAGCGGCAAAAAGGAGAAGGAGCCCCCCGTTCTGCCGCCTATTTCGGTTGGCCAGGAGTGGCCCGTCGCGAAGGCCGCGGTCAAGGAGGGGGAGACCAAGCCACCGCCGCGCTACTCAGAATCGGCACTCCTTGGCGCGATGGAGACGGCAGGCAAGCTCGTCGAGGACGAGGAGTTGAGGCAGGCCATGAAAGACTCGGGGCTCGGAACGCCGGCGACGCGGGCCGCTACCATCGAACGGCTCCTGAAGGTTGGCTACCTCGTTCGCGAGAAAAAGGCGCTCGTCCCTACAGAGAAGGGACGGGCTTTCATCGGGCTCCTCGGAGAGAGCCCCCTAGCCTCGCCTGAGCTGACCGCCCGCTGGGAGGAGCGCCTGGCCCGCATGGAGAAGGGCGTTGAGGATCGCGGCCGTTTCATAGCTGACATCAGCGGCTTCGCGACCGCCCTCGTCGAGGAGGTGCGCGCCAAGGGGAGCGAGAAGCTAGTCACCTTCACAAAGCCCGGCAAGAATAGTGGCGACACAATTAGTGCGCCTTTAGGCGCCTGCCCGAAATGTGGGGCGCCGGTCGTCGAGACGAAGAAGTCCTACGGTTGCTCGGCCTGGAAGAGGGGCTGCAAGTTCGCCGTCTGGAAGACCATCTCCGGCAAACGGATAAGCGCTCCACAAGCCCGCCAGCTACTAACCAAAGGCCGCACGGGGCAGCTCAAAGGATTCAAGAGTAAGGCTGGCAAGTCCTACTCTGCTGCGCTCGTCCTCGACGGGGAGCACAGGGTCAGGCTTGATTTCGGAGCTCGACATTAACCAGGAACTGTCGTATTCACCTATCTGGAGGGTTATGCGGCAGGTTGCAACGAAAGTACGCGATAGCTTAAGAGAAAGTAATTCTCAAAACCTATCGCCCTCGCGACGTTAGCAGTCTTGGGGGGCGGGGGGATGTATGGGCAAAGATAAAATATGGTCCTGGCCCGCTGCTGTAGGGGCTGCCCACCGCTTGGGCTCTTCCATCGGTGCCCCCTATAGTGGCCAACAGGGGCCGCAAAAAGGGAGAGAACATGTACCAGATTGCAAGGGAGCCGGCCCCTATAACACAACGGTACACGGCCGGGTGGACGAAGCAAGGTATACCTCGCTTACCCTAAAGGCACTTACGCCCTATTTATCTCTAATTACAACCTTTGGTTGAGAGTTAGCGTTATACGGCAATGCGATAGATCTGCCCTACTATAGGGAGTTTTAAGACAACCGAAGAGGGGCCGGGCGGGTGTGGGCACGGGACCATTAACAAGATATGCCTCCGGCCCTTTAGGGCACATTAGTTACCTACTCTGGACTGCCCCTTTTATCTGTCCTGCTGCGTCGCCGAGCCTCCACATAAGCGGCCTCGGTCATCGCTTGAGCCGCGAACACGCGTCGGAAGAGATCTGGGGTGTCAGATTGCTCGCCCATCTCAGCCAACACCAATAGCTCCTGGGCAGCTTTGATGTTCTGCAGCGCTTCCTGAAGATTATCGACAACCTCTTCAAGAGCAGCTTCTTGCCATGCCTCTGTCATGGCTAGCATTCTAAGGCCAAACGATGCTACGAGCAGGTAGCACAGAGGGGTCGGACGGGTGCAGTACCACGGGATATAACCTGGTAGGAATCCGGTCCCTCAGGACACACTAGTTGCCAACTTTGGTTGCCTCTAAACCCCACGTGTATTGCCCGATCTCACACAGCCCTCATAGGCAGAGACACCCGCCCCCTTGTGTAAGAAAACGCTATGAGGGTAAGGGAGAAGGGCCGGTAAGAGGTAGCTCTCTCGTTGGAGTGTAGTAGACGGCAAAGGACATCCAACGAGGCTACCTGTTATTAGACATTCTACGCTCCTACCCATCACGTGTACATTGCCCATAGGTCCGCCCCGATACGATAGAGGCTGGGGGTAGAAAGTTTGCCGCCCCGGCTTTGAGGTATAGCTCTTATAAGGGAAAGCAACCAAAAAGGAGGATTGTGCTGCTATGTCCGTAGCTCGCGTAATCGAGTTGAGCGCCTCCTCAGAGCAGGGCTTTGAAGATGCCATAAACCAAGGTATTCAGCGTGCCACGAGCTGTCCAACGTGTCGATCTCAACTACATCGGGCAGAAGATCAAGGGTGTAGAGTACGTCGGCTACTACGACTCGAACGACACCTTGAGCTCGTACTTCTCCAGCAACCACGGGCCCGGCCTGCTCGGAGGGGTTGCTCTAGAGTATGCGTGAGAGGTCGGAGACGGTGCCCTCACGATCTGGAGTGAGTTCGTGGGCTCTCCGGCGGCCAACTTCAAGCACAAGGTCAGCGACGATGGCGACGCCATTACCGGTCGCTGGGTGGGACGGGTCCGGGATGCCCAGCGCCCGACTCGCCATCCTGCCCGCCACGACGCGCTACGACATCTTCTCCTCTCCCAGGCCGGCATCCCTCGACGCGCCGATGCCGGAGGGAGGGTGAGTTGCGACGTCTAAGGAATATGGCAAGCCCAGCTTCAACCACCAAAGGAGGACCGACGTGAGAAAAGTGGTCGTATCGGAGTTCGTCTCGCTGGACGGCGTCATCGAAGATCCCCGCTGGACCTTCCGGTTCATGAGCGAAGAGCGGGAGAGGTTTAAGTTCGACGAACTCTGCGCCAGCGACGCCCTCCTGCTGGGACGGGTGACCTACGAAGGTTTCGCGGCGGCTTGGCCCAGTATGATGGAGCAATACGAAGGTCCTCGCCGGGCAGAACTCCAAGAATACACGGACATGATGAACGGCTACCCCAAGTACGTCGTCTCGAGCACGTTGGAAGAGCCACTCGCGTGGAACAACTCGACGCTGATAAAGGGGAACGTTGCGGAGGAAGTCCTTAGGCTGAAACAACAGCCCGGTAAGGACATCTTGATCTTCGGCAGCGGCGATCTCGCGAATACACTGATGCAGTACGACCTGATCGACGAGTACCGACTCATGGTCTTCCCCATCCTGGTGGGGAGCGGGAAACGGCTCTTCGGAGATGCGAACGATACGAAGGTTCTGAGGCTCGCCGAGACGAAGACGTTGGGCTCTGGCGTGGTTGTCCTCTCCTACGGGTCGGTGGTGGAGGAAGCGGAGGGATAGAGGCAGGACGCGGCGGCTTCTTTACACCGAGATGGTCATCAATGCGCCGACCAGCCAATATCCGCGACCGTTCCCGAGTGCAGGTGTGGGTTTTCGAATACGGGGAATGTAAGCTGATGAATAAGGGGGTTTGCATAGCCAACGTAGGGGAAGGATAAAGCACTCACAGAAGGGAGGGGATGAGGAAAAGCCGGGCAAAGGAGATGAAAGGAGATGCAAGTTGGCTGACGAAGTCGAAGAGAGGGATACCATGATACATGCGCTCAGGGAAGAGCCGGGCTCTTACACCACAACCCTCGAGGATGGAACGGAGGTAACCTACGTGATCCGCCCTACAGATGAGGGTTTTGTGGCCGGGTGGAATGCAACTGGACCGGGAGCTACTGGAAAGGGGCACGAGGAGAGGTTTGGCTCCTATGCTGATGCTCTACGTTACCTTGAAGAGAACTTCGACGCGCCGCTTAGCCCTTAAGAAGGGGTACTAATCCACAGCCCCTACCACGAGCGCGCTGAAGAACCCAAAGTCGTCTCCGCCCCGAATGAAACCCCAAGCTCTACCCCCCTCTCTCTGTAAAGGAGTGCAGCACGATAATACTAACGATGAGCTGCAGGCCCTTACGGACGTCTAAACCGCCCATCTTGCGAAGAGACTATGGGGTGTGCCTCGTGCTGACGTAAGCGCGGGTGAGCACGATGAAGTCCAACCCGAGGACCACGCCTACCGAGGTGCGCCACAGGTTACAAGAAGAGCAAGGAGGAGAAGTGATAATCGCGATAACCCACACGTTACACGTCGTCCTGGCCGGAGTATGGTTAGGCGGGGTGGTCTTCACCACGGCGGTAGTCTCGCCGGCCCTAAAAGCGGTGAAGGGGAGCGAGGTCGAGCGGGTGGAGATGCGTTCGATCATCGGGCGCCACTACGCGCGGGTGGGAAGCGTCAACCTGGCGTTGCTCACGCTCTTCGCCGTCCTTGACGGTATTGCCGCGGGTATCGATACCACGTTCTACGTCGAGTACCCGCTGCTGGTTGTACTCCTCGCGTTGGTCGCGGTCCACGGAGCATACTTTGGTCGCAGGCTCGTCAGGCTGGCCGAGGCCGAGAAGCGTGCCGAGAGTGAAGGGGAAGCGTGCGCCTTCGCCGATGAGCGCCGTAACCTGCAGAAGCTCTCCCTGTGGGCATCCTGGGCGGACATCCTGGTCAGTGTGGTGGTCGTGACGCTCGCCGTCAACGCATCATAGGATGGGTTTACAACCCTGGCGTGTCCATGGTTCTGCCGGTAGAGTTCTTCTGTTGAGAAGAGGTTCTAGGGGTGAGAAAAAAGGGACGCTAGGGTATTGCGAGTGGTGAACGAACACAAGCTTCTGATACATAAATTTTGAGAGCTATACCCGTACTCGGCCTCCTCTCGCCGGCCTGGTTGTCGTATTGCTTGGCCTTGGTGCCATCTCCAACTGCATCTGGACAAGATTCCGCCGCAGGCCCGCTCAGGCTACAACCGACAAGCTAAGAACATCCGTCGGCCTCACCGCCCAAGCTAACGCGGCTGCACTTCGGAGGCTTCCTCGTTCAGCAGGGCGTAGAAGCGCAGCGGCGTACGTGACCAGGGGATATATGCCCCAGGTATGATCCCTCAGGTAGTCTCTTCCTTGTGGGAGGGGTACACTCTTTGATCTATGAACAAAGAAGTTACCGCCTTAAAGATCGAGAAGCTCAGAAAGACGTACTCGAACGGTCTCCTGGCGCTGGACGGGGTCTCGCTGGAGATCCGGGCGGGACGTTTCTTCGGGCTTTTGGGTCCGAACGGGGCGGGGAAAACGACCCTCATCAACAGCATCGTGGGCCTGGCGCGGCCGGAATCGGGGAGCGTAAAGGTCTTCGGGCGGGACGCGTTCGAGGAATTCCGGGAGGCGCGCCGCATGATTGGGGTGTCTCCGCAGGAGATCAACCTCGATAAGTTCTTGACCGTAGAGGAGGTCCTCCTCTACCACGCCGGCTACTATGGCGTGCCCAAGAGGAAGGCCCGCGAGCGCGCCGAGGAACTCCTCGAACGTTTCGCCCTCGCTGGCAAGCGTAAGCACAGGGTGAACACGCTCTCGGGCGGGATGAAGCGTCGCATGCTCTTCGCCCGGGCGCTGATGCATAACCCCAGGATTCTGTTCCTCGATGAGCCGACGGCCGGGGTGGACGTGGAACTCAGGTACAGACTCTGGGAGTACATCAGGGAGCTCAACCGCGGAGGCCTGACGATACTGCTCACAACGCATTACCTTGAGGAGGCGGAAGAGCTGTGCGAGGAGATCGCGCTCATTAACGACGGCAGGATCGTTGCGCAGGACACGAGCACGAGCCTGAAAGAGAGGTTCGGGGCGACTAACATTGAAGAGGTGTACTTGAAGGTGGTCGGTCGTGGTACTTATCGATAGGTCGTTCAGGACGTTGCTCTCGCGGGAGGTCCTGCGCTTCACCAGAGTCTGGATGCAGACCTTGATACCACCGCTCCTCACCTCGCTCCTCTACGTGGTCGTCTTCGGGGTCGCTCTTGGGGCACGCATCCGGGAGGTAGATGGAGTGCCGTACCTCGAGTACATCCTCCCGGGTGTCGCGCTGATGAGCCTCATCACCGGCTCTCACATGAACTCTTCCTGGTCGGTCTTTGACGCTAAGCGCGAGCGCTACATAGACGAGGTACTCATCAGCCCGATGAGCGACTTTCAGATCGCGCTGGCCTATTCGCTGGGAGGGACGCTGCGCGGTATGTTGATGGGTGCCGGGGTTTTCCTCTTGGGGGCGCCTTTCGTGGGAGTAAGCGTGAAGCATTCGGGGTTGCTCTTCCTAATCGCGCTCATCTCCTCCTTTACCTTCTCGGCCCTGGGGACCATGGTTGGCGCTTTGGCGACCAGGATAGACCACATCTCGTTTCTCACCAACGTGGTCATCCAGCCTTTAGCTTTCTTGGGTGGCGTGTTCTACTCGGTCGAGATGCTCCCTCAGGCCCTGAAGATCGCCACGCTCTTCGATCCGATCTTCCATATGGTCGACGCCGCCCGCTACGCCACCCTCCGGACTTCTGACCTCAACCTCTACCCGACCCTTGCTGTAATCCTCTTTCTCGCCGCCCTCTCCTTCACCGGGGCCTGGTGGGCTATAAGCAGGGGGTCGAATCTACGCTACTAAGACAGCACGCAGCACCTCCCCCTGGCCCTTCGTCCTCGCGGTCTTCGTTCTCTCGCGCGTCCTTTTCCTCGGGGTGGGGGCGGCCGCGGTGGCCTTGTTGCCCTGGGCTGAGCCGGGCGGGCCCCTGGAGCCGCCCGGTTTCCTGAATTACTGGGCCCACTGGGACGGGGCCTGGTACTCTGAGGTCGCGACCGAAGGCTACGATTACCGCGCGCCCGAGAGCACGGCCTTCTTCCCCATCTTCCCGCTGCTCGTGCGTGCCGGGATGGCCCTGGGTGGCGGGCCGGCCTTCTGGGGTATACTCATCTCTCTCGTCGCCACCGTATTCGCTGTCTACTTCTTGTACCGTATCGCGGAGAAGCTCTGGGACGGCGAAGCCGCGAGGGCCGCTGCCCTCACCTTCGCCTTCTTCCCGACGGCCTTCTTCCTTAACGCCATGTACACGGAGGCGCTCTTTGTGGCCTTCACCGCAGGCTCGTTCTGGGCGGTATACGTCCGGCGGGACCTTCTGCTCGCGGGCGTTTTAGGGGCTCTCGCTGCCGCGACCCGCAACTTTGGGGTGCTTCTGCTCATACCCTTGGGCTACGAGTGGCTGCACAACCGCCGAGAGTTTGGGCGGTGGGCGGCGTGGAAGATGGCCCTTGTGCCGGCGGGTCTTTTGGGGTATGTGACCTTTTTGTGGACCTGGTTTGGGGACCCCGCGATCTTCTTCAGCCAGCAGGGTGCCCACTGGAGCCGCTACCTCACCGACCCGGCGACTGCCCTGGGGATGGCCTGGACTACAGCAGGCGAAGGCTTGGGGTATCTTCTTGATCCCGCGATGCTCTTTCTCGACCAGACGTCAGACCCGACGATCGAAGCCTCCAACACCACGAACTTAGCCTTTCTCGCCATTTTCCTTGTCCTCATGGGTATCGGCTTCGTCATCTTGCCGCCGGGGCTATCCGTGTACACCTTCCTCGTCACGCTGCTGCCCATCCTCACGCCCAGCCCTTTGATCCCTCTTATGGGTCTGCCCCGCTACATGCTCGGCGCGTTCTCGCTCTTCCTTCTTCTCGGCTACCTTCTCTCTCGCAGCAAGCTCGCCCTCTACTCGTGGCTCGTCGTCAGCGGCGGCCTGGGAGTTGCGCTTACGGCTTTGTTCGTTACGTGGCGATGGGTAGCTTAGGGCTTTGTCGCAGCCAGCAAAAGCTAGTCCAGCTGCCGGGCGACGGTGAAGCCAAAAATGCTGAAAGCGGAGGCCACCACGAACCCGAGCATCGCCCTACCTCGCGGGAAGATGCCGGAGACGGCGCCAGCGAGGAGGAGCGTTGCATCCCCGGCGTCGGAGACTGCCCGAGCTCGGAGCCAGGGCCCGAGATTCTCCTGCTCGCATAGGAGACCGACGCCGACCACGAGGTCGCGCACGCCGAGGAAACACCCGAGGCTAGGGCGCTGTCCCATGCCGAACGCTCTGACAGTCCACTTCGGGGCCACAACCAGTGCCAGCCCGACGCCGATGCTCACCCATCCGATGCCCCGCGTCAGCGTATGCTCGTCCACGCCGCCTCCTTATCGAAGATCCAACGCATTGTAATCACATGCCCCGGACGGTACTACAACGAGAAGAACATCGAGATAAGAGCTACGACGAGCGCGACCTACGGGTTTCGAGCAGGAGCAGTAGGATCAGGAGGACCTCATCTGCGGTGGTAGTGTATCCGGTAGGGGTGCGCAACCCGATTGCGAGCCAGAGAATAACCGTCAGCGCCGCGTACCCGATCAGCAGCCAACGCACGATCGGTCGGTAGGGGACGAGTTGGGAGATCGGCAGGTATAGCGTCGCTAGCAACGTCAGGTATCCGAGGCCGTTCAGGATGAACACAGGATCGGGGAAGTTGAGCGATAGGTGAACGAAAGCCGTAATGAGCGTGAGGATGCTAACGCCGATTTGTAGTGCAATGTGTGTGGACGCGTGCGAAGGGGTCATGGCTATTACGCTCCCGGTTCTCGGGGTTTGCGGGCGTTATTCTCCCTGCGCACGATTTCATCTGCAACGTTCCGTCTTGCTCGTGCGGCGCTTCGGCAACAATAGGGTCGCCGATGCTACCAGCAGAGCCAGCACTGCCAGGAAACCCCCGATCCAGTAAGGCGCCGGCACGCCGAGGTGGTCGAAGGCGAGGCCCGCGATCACCGGTCCTAGGATTAAGGTCAGGCTGAGGATGGCTTGCTGGCCGCCCATGACCTTGCCCTGCTCGTGTTCTGAGACGCGCCGTGAGATAAGGGCCGTCAGGGAGGGGATGGCGAGGCCGGTACCCATAGCCAGTATCCCCACGACCGGATAGAGCATCCAGCCGGAGGGAACGACCGCCATCAGGTCGAGGTTGAGCGCCATAAGCGAGAGGCCGCAGAGCAGAAGCCGCCCCTCGCCGAAAAGTGGTTGTAATCTCCCGAGCAGCATGCCCTGCGTGAGCACAGCGCACACGCCTACAAAGGCGAAGAAGAAGGCGTTGCCGGTTGCGTCCCACCCGAAGCGCACGTTGCTAAAGAGCGGAAAGTTGGTCAACAGTCCCGCGAAGGAGAGGTTCAGCAAGAATACCGCGAGCAACAGCGCCCGGATGCCGCTCATCTTAAGCACGCCGCCCAGCTGTGAAACCGGGTTGAGGCGGAGGATCGGGGTCGGCCTCCGGCGCTCGACCGGGAGCGATTCCGGCAGTATGAAGAAGCCGAATGCCACGTTGCCTAAGGCTAGCGCGGAAGCGGCGAAGGCCGGGGCACCGAGGGAAAGGACGCTCAGGAGGCCGCCTAGGACGGGGCCGGCTATCAGACCGAGCCCGAAGGCGGCTCCGATCAGACCTAAGCCGCGGGCACGATCCTCGGGTGCGGTGCTATCGGCGATGTATGCCTGGGCGGTCGCCTGGGTTCCGCCGACCCCCCCGGCCAGGGCAACGGCTGCGACCAGCAAAAGTAGCGTGTCCGCCAGCCCGAGCAGCAAGTAAGCGAGCGACGCGCCGGACAGGCAGAGCAAGAGCACCGGGCGGCGCCCGACGAGATCCGAAAGGCCACCCAGGAAGGGTCCGCTGACGAACTGCATCGCGGCATACAGAGATCCAAGCAAGCCGATTAGGACGGCACCCGATGTGTATTGCCGTACATAGAACGGCAGGAGCGGTATCACTATCCCGTACCCGATCATATCTACAAAGACCGTGACAAAGAGGAATAAAAGTGGTGACCTGCGCCACGGATGGCGTTCCGACACTACCCAGCTCCGCACCGTTCGATCAGGCGCTGCGTCTCCTCCAGCGTGATCTGGCCGGTGGCACCCTGCGCGTTGGCATAAACGGGTTGACCGAACGCGACCCTTACGGTGACGTTGCGCAGCGCGGGGACCATTACCTGGAGGGTGGCCGCGAGCCACTGGCGGTCTTTGGGCCGGCGGCGCAAGAAGGTCAAGGGGTTGCGCAGGGCGGCAGGGGAGAGCACACCGCTGACTACGGCCGGGACGATCGCAAGCCTCGGCACAAGTCGGGCGAAAAGGTCCGCGCTTGGCGACCAGTACCCGAGTGCCTCGATCGCGCCGGGCAGCACAGCAGGATCCGGTTCGATCCTGCCGGCGGGGAACGTCAGGATCGCGCCGCCGCCTCTAAGATGCCGGGTCGCGCTGCGGAGGAGCCTGAAGCGCTCCGAGGACGTCTCCGACATCGTGAGTAGGTATTGCGAAGTGTTCGGGAGCACATCCAAGAACGGGCGCTCCGCCGCAACCACGCACAGATCAGACCTCGGTATCGCGGCGAATAGGACGACAGTATCGGTGAGCCCCGGATGGTTCGCGACGATTAGTAACGGGCCTTGCCGCGGTATGTTCTTCTGGCCTTCGACCTCCACGCTACGAGCCATCCGCTCTAGCATCCAGGCGCCACCCGCTCCTAGCCCCAACTTGCCGACGATCCTATCGTAGGTCGCGACTTGATGCGCCAGACGCTGCGCCGGAAACCTAAAGAGCAGTTCTAAGGGGCGACGGCCTCGGCGTAAGCTGCCCACACCGAAAGCGGACAGCAGATCGTCGACGCACACCCGCGTGAGCGCTTCGATATGCACCGAGCCCCCCGATGCGGGTGTGCCGGCCGGGCTTAAGACGGGCGGTTGAGGTGCGTCATTGTGCATGGCATATCAGCACCGTACCCTATACTACACGTTGCTGCACGTTGGTCTACACACGCGCTCTCGTGCTAACCTGCGAAGTGAGGAAGCTAGGAAGAGAGAGTGATCGATCGTCCCACCGTCACCGTGAGCTATGCCCAGACGCTCGATGGACGTCTGGCAACCGTAAGCGGCGGCTCGCGTTGGATCAGCTCCCCCAAGTCGCTACGCTTTGCCCACGTTCTGCGCTCTAAGCACGACGCGATCATGGTCGGCGCCGGTACAGCATGCAAGGATGATCCGCAACTGACGGTCCGCCTCGCCTCCGGGAAGGATCCGCTGCGCGTCGTTGTAGACAGCGCTTTGCGTACGCCGCTTACCGCCGCGGTGTTGGCCAATGGTGCCGGCTCCGGCACTGTCCTCGCCGTAACAAAGCATGCCCCTGTCGGCCGCTGCGAGGAAGTCTGCTCTTTGGGTGCCACCGTTTTACGGTTGCCGGACGACGCCGAAGGTAGGGTAGACCTAAACGCCCTGCTATCTGAGCTCCGCGCTTTGGGTGTCGGCTCGGTCATGGTAGAGGGAGGGGCGGCTTTGATCACGTCTTTTCTGTGCAACCACTTGGTGGACAGGCTCGTCGTCTGCATCGCGCCCAAGATCCTCGGAAGAGGCATAGAGGCCGTGGGCGACCTCGGCATCTGCGAGCTAGGTGACTCCCTGGTCCTGGCCGACACCTCCGTCATAACCTACGGCGGGGACATCATCCTCGACAGCCGAGTCGAGTACCCTAAAGGCACCTGGTGAACGCCGAGCCGTTCTTTGTCCTGGATACCTCGCCCGAAGCGTGTGCCCTCTGGTTCACCGCGCCGCGCACGGTGGAGTTCCGTCCGGAGAGGGTGCCGCCACCCGGACCGTACGAGGTGCGCGTCCGTGCTACAGCCTCGGCTTTGAGCCAGGGGACCGAGATGCTTGTCTACCGCGGCGAGGTTCCGGACGCCCTGCCGCTCGACTTGCCCACCCTTGCCGGTAGCTTTGGGTTCCCGATCAAGTACGGCTACACCACCGTCGGATGTGTCCTGGATGTCGGTGTGGGTGTCGAAAACCTTGCTCCTGGGGCTCCCGTCTTTGTCCACCATCCACATCAGGGCCTCTTCGTCGTACCCGCGAAGTTGCCGGTGCGTCTCCCGGACGAGCTTGATCCGTTGCTCGGCCTCTTTGTCGCCAACCTCGAAACGGCCGTAAACGTTATCCATGACACCCCCATTCGCCTTGGTGAGACGGCACTTGTCTTCGGGCAGGGCGTGCTCGGTCTCCTTATAACCCAACTGCTCAAGATCGCCGGTGCTGGCCGGGTGCTGGCCGTCGATCCCCTGAAGAAGCGGCGGGATCTAGCGATCGTCGTCGGCGCGGACGGAGCGTTTGAACCCGACGATCTGCCTGGAAGTATCCTCGACATGACCGCCGGACGAGGCGCGGATGTGGTGGTCGAGGCCAGCGGATCGGGGACTGCCCTGCAGGCCGCAATAGATTCCGTCGTGGTCGAGGGCACCGTTGTCGTGGCTTCCTGGTACGGCACGAAGCCCGTTACCCTCTCTTTAGGTGAACGTTTCCATCGGGGACGGGTACGGCTCCGTTCCTCGCAGGTTGGGAGTATGAGCCCAGATCTCAGCCCACGCTGGGACCGCAGCCGACGGATGGAGACGGTTCTCGATTTGCTGCCCCGGCTGCGCCTGAAGGAGCTCATCTCGCATCGATTCCCTTTCGAGAAAGCGCCGGATGCCTACCGGCTCGTGGATAAGCATCCTGGCGAAGTAGTGCAGGTGATCCTCACATACGGCCTAACCTGAGGAGACGCGGGATGTACGAAGTCTATGTTGCGGCGCAGTTCGAAGCGGCGCACCGACTCCTTGGCGACTTTGGACCGGCAACACGCCTACACGGCCATACCTACCGGATCGAAGTAATCGTACGCAGCGAACGCCTGAAGGACGATGGGACCCTCTGCGATGCCGGCCGGCTGCGGGAGGTAGTCGAAGAGCTGGCTGCCTCGCTTCACTTCCGCGATCTGAACGATGTGCCGGGCCTTGCGGGAATAAACACGACGGCAGAGGTGGTAGCCCGCTATTGTTGGGACAAACTTGCGCCAGCCTTGTACGGTCAGGGGCTCGACTCTCTGACGGTGCGCATCTGGGAGTCGCCCCAGGTTTACGCCGCTCGGGAAGATCTCCTAGGCTGACCCGGCCTCTTGCGCGTTGCTTTCGTAACGGTAGGGGACACGAGTCGTCTAACCGGCGGCTACCTTTACCACGCCCGCGTTTTTGCGGGGTTGCGAGAGGGGGGGATCGAGGTGGAGACGTTCGTGGCCTCCGGAGCATCCCCGGCCGAGCAGGAGGCGGTGGCACCCCGGTTCGGCTCCTGCCTGGACCCCCGACATTTCGATGTGCTCATGGTGGACGCTCTGGCCCGGATTGTCTGCGCTCCCTGGCTCGACCGCTGGCGAGCCTTGAGCCCTGTCGTGGCGATAGTTCATGAGCTTCCGAGCGTCGCGGCCTCAACCAGCCGTAACCGGAGGCTCGAAGAGCCGCTGCTGCGCGCCGACCGCTTGATCACCGTGAGCGGTCACGGAAGGTCCGTTCTCCGGAGGCGGGGCGTCCCCGCCGGTCGTATTCGCGTCGTTCCACCCGGCTTTGATCGCCTCTTGCCGCCGGACACTGGTGCAGAACCATCCGTTAGTAATGACGCCTCAACGCGCGTCCTCTGCGTGGCGCAGTGGTTACCACGCAAGGGGATCCTGGATCTGGTACAGGCATGGACGGTCCACGAACGGCCGGGAGCGACACTCGAGCTTATCGGTGAGACGGATGCCGATACTGTCTATGCGGCCTCCGTACACGCCGCCATAACGAATGTGATCGACGCATCGATTGCTGTAAGCGGCCCGGTCGATGATGTGACACTCGGGGCCGCTTATGCTGCCGCCGACCTCTTCGCGCTGCCCTCCAGATACGAGGGTTACGGGATCGTCTACGCGGAGGCGCTCGCATACAGCCTGCCGATCATCGCGTGCGACGTGGGACCGGTCCCCGAGCTGGTCGGTGGAGAAGCCGCCCTTCTGGTGCCGCCGGGTGATGTCGAAGCGCTCTCAGAGACCCTGGATCTCCTGCTGGGAGATCCTGCTCTGCGGAGCCGGATGTCCGCCGCCGCCCACCGTCGGGCGAACCGCCTGCCGCGCTGGCAGGACGCCGTCACCGCCTTTCGGCGTGCCCTGGAAGAAGTCCTCACGTCGCCGTCGCATTGATCTCCCTAAATCTCGGACATGCTTCAATTCGGCAGATCATTTGACTCGGAGCTGACCTCAGCAAAGAATAGAAGCCAGCGTCCACACGTGGCCTTACCGAGGGGAAGGAGGAGGAGTCCGTGGAAGGAGCGCGATGATCGATCCGCTTGCCGAGAGCGCGCAGTTGACCGTCGATGTCGTCTACTCCTCTGGTTACATCGGCGTGGCAGTCCTGATTGCCATGGGGTACATGCACCTGCTGGTCCCCACAGGGGTAGTCCTGGCCCTCGCTGGCTTCTTGGTCGGGCAGGGGCATCTTTCGTTCGTTTGGGTGCTGGTGGCGTCAACGATAGGAGGAGTGTTCGGTTCGCTGGTCCTGTACCTCCCGGGGCTCTGGATCGGGGAGGAAAGCATACGCCGGTTCATTGGACGACTCGAGCGATTCAAGCTTGTGTACAGATCGGACCTGGACAAGGCGAGCGCGATGTTCGAGAGGCACGGAGGGAAGGCCATCCTCATCGGCCACCTCGTCCCAGGCGTAACTGCTCTCGTCTCGATACCGGCGGGCCTCAAGCGCATGCCGATCTATGGACGGTTCATGGCCTACACTGTGCTTGGCAGCGTCCTGTGGAATGGGGGGCACATAGGCCTTGGGTGGGCGTTGGGCGCCCAGTGGGAGCTGGTGGAGCAGTACGGACGCATCGTCGAGTTAGCAGTGCTGGCTGCTATAGTCGGAGGAATCTTCTGGTTCCTGTGGCACCGGTGGAAGGCGCATTAAGTAAACAGGCATCGCTGGGCACAGAGAGAACCGGACGTGAAAGGCGCACAAAAAGGAAAAGGGACTTCGTTCTGTTCACGGCGAGAAGAAGAACGCCAGCGCGGCGATGGTGTAGACGCCGCAAAGCATGGCGCCCTCAAGCCAGTTTGATTCTCCGTCGAGGGCGATAAAGGCGGTCACTATGACCGCGGCGCCTAAGGAGGCGAGCTCCAGGGGGGTAAAGACCAGATCGAGTGGGTGGCCGAGGAGAGGGCCGAGGAAGACCAGGATCGGGGTTACGAGAAGGGCGACCTGCAGCGAAGAACCCAAAGAGATGGCCATCGAGAAGTCCATCTTATCCTTATAGGCGATCTGAACGCTCACGACGTGCTCAGCGACGTTGCCGATTATAGGGACCAAGATCACGCCGATGAACAGCTCCGAGATGCCTATCACTTCTACCAGCGGTTCTATAGTCTCGACGAAGGCTTCCGAGACGTAGGCGACAGCTGCGGTCGTACCCAGGAGCAGCGCTAACGAGGCCACCTTCCCGAACTCTGGCTGCTGTTGCTCATCCTCGGGCTGTTCCTGCCTGCGGAGGTAGAAGAGCAGGTATAAGGCGTAGAGAACGACCAGCACTACCGCCACGCCGATGCTCAAATACTCCGTGGACCACGCCCTCGTCCCCTCAGCCGGGTCGAGGGTGGCGAAGACGGTCGGTAGCGCGAGCCCCGCAGTGACTATAGCGAGCATTGCCGCGTTCGCGCCTGCGATGGTCGTGGAGAAGCTCTGGGTACCGTTCTTAAGGCCGCCTAACAGGATGCTCGCCCCGAGGACCAAGAGGACGTTGCCGATGACCGAGCCGATAATTGAAGCCTTCACCACACCTGTGAGGCCTGCCGAGAGAGCGAAGATGGTGATGATGAGCTCGGCAGCGTTGCCGAAGGTGGCGTTGAGTACGCCGCTGATGCGCGGGCCCGCGTGGTAGCCGACGCTTTCGGTGGCTTGCCCGAGGAGCCAGGCCAGGCCTATGAGGGCAAGGGAGGTCAGCGCGAAGAGCAGCAGGACCGGCGCGTGCAAAAGCTCCGCAGCGATCGCCGCAACGGTGAGAGCGGTTGTTACCCCATAGGCGATTTTGTGGATCAACGCACCCTCCCCGTCCGGATAAGCCCGGTGAGTATCTTATAAGATACCCATGCCGGTAAACCGAGAATCGGGAGAGACCTTTGATCGACTACCATTTACACGTCATAGCTCACGGGGACCGCTCAATGACGGTGGAGAATATCCTCGCCTACTGCGAGGTTGCCAAGAGACGCGGCATTCGCCAGATGGGCATCACCGAGCACGACCGTTACCTCGACGATATAGACCTCGCCGCTTTCCAGGAGGCTCGGGAGAAGTACCGGGATGTAGAGCTGCGTCTGGGGATCGAGGTAGACTTTGTCCCTGGCGAGGAGGAGCAGATGGACCTCTTCGCCACGGCGCTCCCCTACGACTACGTGATAGGGAGCATCCATCGAGTCGGGGGGGAAGAGGTGGACAGGGCGGAGCACCAGGAGGTCTACGAGAAGTGGGAGACCTACGAACTCTACGAAGCGTATTTCAAGAACGTGCGCGAGGCCGCTCTCTCGGGGCGCTTCGAGGTGTTGGGCCATCCGGACCTCATCAAGATCTTCCGCCACTTCCCCGACCGGGACATCACCCCGATGCTTGAGGAGACTGCCGACGCCGTAGCCGAATCGGGCATCGTCGTGGATGTGAACGCAGCGGGCCTGCGCAAACCTATCGGCGAGGTCTATCCCTCCCGACGATTGCTCGAGATGTTCCACCGGCGGGGCGTCCCGATAATACTCTCCTCTGATGCCCACGCCCCCGAACAGGTCGCTTTGGGCTACGATAAGAGCCTGAAGCTCGTTTGCGATGTCGGCTATCGGGAGGTCGTCATCTTCAAAGACCGGGAGCGCAGCACGCTGGCGCTATGACCAACGAGCTTTTTCTTAAGGATGCCTACCTGAAGGAGTTCGCCGCCAAGGTGGTTGGGCATGCCGGTCGGGAGCTGATCCTCGACGAGACCGCCTTCTACCCCGGCGGCGGAGGTCAGCCAGCGGACAGGGGCACTGTTGGGATCGGTCCAATCCGGGCTGCCGTGGTAGACGTCCGCCGCGAGGGAGGCGACATCGTTCACGTCCTCGACGCTACCATCCCCGGTACCGTCCGGGAGCTCAACGGGGAGCTCGGCTGGAAGCGGCGCTATACGCATATGCGCTACCATACCGCCCTGCACGTCTTGTCTGGTGTGATCTGGCGAAACTTCGAGGCGAAGGTGACCGGCGCTCAGATACGCGCCGAGCGCGCCCGGATGGGCTTTTCGTTCCCGGGCGCGTGGACGTCCGACGTTGTCGATGAGATAGAGCACCTGACCAACGAGGCCCTTGCCGAGGGACGCCCCGTGAGGATCTACGAGCTTCCCCGCGAAGAAGCGCTTAAGAACCCGCATCTCACCCGGACACAGATCAACCTTGTCCCCGAGCGGGTAAAGATGGTGCGCATCGTGGAGATCGAAGGCATAGACGTCCAGGCCGACGGCGGCACCCATGTTGCCGGCACCCAAGAGGTTGGGACTTTGAGGATCACGAATCACAATAGCAAGGGTTGCCAAAACAGAAGGGTAGAGTTCGTTCTGAGATGAGGATCTCGGTGGCCGTCATGGCGGTTTTCTTTGCTTCGCTGCTTCTCGTAGTTGGCTGTGGTGAGCAAAAGAGCGAGTCATCCGAGTCTCCATCTGAGGCCAACGCTCCGCCGACCGCAGGGCCCGAACCCTCACGGAGATCCACCGTGAGCATTACTAACACTGAGGGAGAAATGGTGGTCGTGCGTGTGGAGATAGCGACTACGACCGCCGAGAGGGAAAGAGGGCTTATGGAGCGCACCGCTCTGGCAGAGGACGCCGGTATGCTCTTTGTCTTCGACCGAGAGCAACAGCTCTCGTTCTGGATGAAGGACACCTTGATCCCTCTCTCTATCGCCTACATAAACGAG
>DASQSI010000054.1:0-4708 GCA_035642415.1 Rubrobacteraceae bacterium | reverse complement strand
CCAGCGCTCGATGTCGGAGCGAGCGGGGTCGACCGTTGAGGAGGCCGCGGGCAGCCATGCGATCTATGTGTCACAGCCAACAGCCGTGGCTGCACTCATTGAAAAGGCTGCTTCCGAGGTGAGCCCGGCTGCGCGCTAAGTCCGGCGACCTTAGCGCAGCGCACGGGCTATTCACCGAGAATCCGAGAGAGACTGTCTTAAAAGTCACTCGGTACACCTGGAGCGTGGGTTTTGGTGGTGCAACGCGGTAAGGGTGGAACCTCTCTTTGGCTCATTTTGTCAGCTCGAAGTCTATACAGCGACATTCATAATTATTGAGCCGGTTACGGAAGGAGGCAACCTATTCACCGAGTTGTCGAGAACGTGGATTATCGGAGGCTCGTTTATACTCCTTTGCAGGACTTTGAGGCTAGCGGTAGCTTACTCACCTACTTAGCAACACGTGGCAAGTGTCAAGCGATGTTACGACAAAGTATCAAGGGTCGGTTGCAGGGGACGATCTACGGCCTCAATGTGTGCAACCTACTCGAAGCCGAAGAACCTACGCCACCAGCTCCGGTGCTCTGTGGCCTCCTGTGGGCCTTCGCCCCGGTCCGGGTCCCCCTCTCCCGGCTCCCCGGCGGCCGTCTCCGGGCCTCCTGGCGTCTCTGTGGACTCGATCTCGGGTACGCGTTGCACCAGTCCGGCTATGATCCTTCGGTTCTCGCGGTCACGCTCGTTAGCCTGGCGGAGCTGTTCCCGGAGGGTAGCTATAAGCTCGTCCCGATAGTCCGGTCCGTGCTCGGGCGGGTGGGCTCCGGTCTCCCCTTCGTCTACCCACACGTATAGCCGTCCGTCCGCCCCGGTCAGCCTCGCTCCTTGGCATGCCACTCTCGGCAGCGTCCCCTAGCTTCCTGCCTGGGTCTTCTTCTTGGTAGCTCTTATTTTCTTTGAGGAGCTCCTCCTCTGCGTATCACGCGACGGGCGGCGGTCTCCCCTCCAGGCTTGCGGGGAGCACCGGATCCCAATCACCCACCGCGCAAGCGTGGAGGAACGCTGAGCGTGCGAAGTCGAGCGCGACCGCATGTGAGTTGGGGCTGGAGCGGACATCGTCCCAGTCCAGGATGTACTCGCCGAGCGTCGCATCCCAGCGCGCAGCCACGGGCGAGAGCGTCGCGGTTGCGAAGGCCTCTGGCGCCGGGTGAGCGTAGGCATAGAAGGCCGCCTTGTTGTAGCCCACGTCGCCGGGCCACCAGCCCACCGCGACCTCCTGGGCGTCCATCGCGTTGCGCATGAGGAAGTCGTCCGACGGGGGATCTGCCGGCAGGCCGGAGAAGAGATTAACCGCCAGGTCGAATGACCCCCACCACGCGTTGACTGGTGTCGAGCGCCCGCGATACGGCGCGCGGAACGCCGCGAGGACAAGTGCGGCGCGGGTCGCAGCCGCGAAGTAGGAAGCGACTTGAGCAGGGTCGTAGCGGGTGTGCTCGTCATCCTCGTCGAGCGGCACGCTCCAACGCACCTCCTGCGGAGTTGGGTCGATCTCCACGGCGCCTCCCATACCGCGGACCGCCTTCAGTACCTCACGCGTAACCTCGCCGACCGGCTGGTCGGGAGTAAGCGTGACGCGTTGCACGCGGCCGTCACTGTGCTCGACGACCGCCTCGTGGGTTCGCAGATCGAGCGCGACGACGAGGGCCCCCGAACCGTCAGGTGCTGGCAGCGGAGCCGTCTCCCACCCTCTCGCGCTGAGACGCAGCGCCGCGTGCTGTAGCTGTGGTTCGGGTGGGGCGAGCACCCCCGCCAACTTGCCAAGGACCTGGGTATGCGCGTGCAGCGTGTCGCACGTCTCGCTCCACTGCTCGTAGGAAAGCATCGGCGGCCACCCGGAGGACATAGCCGCACTGTACCACTTGTTCATAATCACAAACTGCGGGATCTTCTTCAGGAGATCTCCATTGATATTCGGAGCCAACTAGAAGAGGCCTTCCAACCCAGTAAAACGCGGTAGCTGTCCTCGAAGGCTATTAAGACGCGCGTATTTGGCCCCTGCCTTTCCCCAGTAGTAGGTAGCTTTCTTCCCTCTGCAGGGAACTTCACCAGCATATAGCCTACGCCTCAGATGAGGCGAAGTGATTAGAGAGGAGCCCGATACCGGATACCGGGACGTAGCAAGCGGAAGTAACTTGTAACTCCTAAGCGGTGAATATCTATACATCGCTGTTACAAGCGCTGCCCACCCCCATGTATCAAGCGGAGATCACGGTCTCCAAAATGACCACCGCCCGCATACCTTTGCAGCGATTTGAGAGTGGGCTTCCGGGAATTCACCAACCCGGAGATTGGCCCCCCCGGGACGAGTCTAGAATACTACGCATCGGACCGGGGCCAAGCGGAGGAGATCCGCCCTGCAGAACACCAGCTACATTGTAACCTAGCCTAGGCTATGACGCGGCGGTCTCCTCGATAAGCCATGCCTCTACTGAAGCATCTACCTCCGCTTTCCGGTCGTCGGATAGCGACGCGTAGTCCTCCGTGCCAGAGAGCTGCTCACGCAACAGCTCGCGTTGCCTATCTGTGCCCTGCTGGCGCTCCTGCTCGAGCAAGTCGCCGTATCCTTCTTCGACTAGCCGCGCGTCAACCCAGCGGTCTACCTCGGCGCGGTGCCCGGCGTCGTCGAGCATCTCGGCATAGTAGCCCTTGTGGCTGCGCAAGTGGTGACGCCTAGCTTGAAAGTCCTCGCGGCGTGTCTGTGCCTCTACAGCCTCCTTATAGGCAGCGGCGCGCTCATCGGCGGCTTGCTGCGCCGCGACGTTCTCAGCCTTCTGCTCGACCATGGGCTTTGTGTGTAGGTCTGCGTCGGCCAGGCTGCTTATGGGCGTCGGCACATACGCCTGCATCCTGAGAGCCTTCCGTGATGTATTGCTGCAACCGGTTAGCCAGAAACTCACTCACTATCTCGTGGTAGGGCCTACCAGGTGGTTGCTGGCCCGCGGTGGCCTCATAGGCGTCCATATGCTGCTCGTGGAGGGCGTGAAGCTCGTGCTATAGAATTCTTAGGTATGCATACGACAACACACTCCGCCGCATTTGAGAGGTTCGCAGGGGTGTGCGCCCTCTTGGTCGGGATCATAGGACTTCTTTATGGAATAGCCTTCGTCATCCTGCAGAATATTCTGCTGAGCGGCCTCTTCTTGATGCTAGGGGGACTGCTCTCCACCGTCGCGCTACTCGCTCTTTACTACAGGCTGCGTGAGGCCGATGCAGCTTTCGCTCTTTTGGCATTGCTGCTGGGAATCACAGGCGCTGTGGGTTCGGCGATCCATGGTGGCTACGACTTGGCAAATGCTATCCATCCGCTTAGCTCTGCAGCGGGAGCAGATCTGCCAAACCCGGTCGATCCTCGAGGACTGCTCACTTTCGGGCTAGCAGGTGTTGCCCTGTTGATCGGAGGGTGGCTGATTGTAAAAGGAGGAGGGGTACAGCTGCCCAAAGGATTGGGCTACTTGGCTTTCCTAGCGGCGGTGTTACTCGTAGTGTTGTACGTGGGGCGGTTGGTTATCTTCGATCCTACAAGCCCACTGATTGTAGTACCTGCGCTTTTGAGCGGCTTCTTGGTCAACCCCATACTATATCTGTGGCTTGGGGTGATCTTTCTTAGGGGAAGAAGGGCATCATTCGATTAGGTCTACGCACGCTGAAGCGTGGCTATCTGGCATCATAACCCGGAAGGGATAGTGCCTAGGCGAGAAAGGGGAAGAGTCATGGCACAGGCACAAGAAGTGCTCGATCGAGTCTACGAGGCCCTCAACGACCACGACGCAGAGGCTGTAAGCAGGCTTTGTAGTGAGTATGGCTGTTCCACTGGGGACTCGTTCCTCGCGACGAGGGCCTACGTCAGCCTGAGACCTTCGCCATGGAGGTTATGCCTGAGTTCGGGATGGAATACTCCGCCGAACCGGAAGGTGTCGCACAACCCAAAGGCTAGATATAGCAGAGCAGTATAGGGGAGCTCCCGTACCGTCGGGAGTTCCCCACTATGGATGGCCCTATGTCACACAGCCTTACGATGACGGGGAACTATGCACCAAAGGAAAGCGAACGCCCCCGGCTCATTCACCGAGGGCTCCTAAAAGTATTCGGTTGTCCCTAGCTCACCCGACGCCTCTAACCACCTCCTCTACTGAACCTCCTTCCCTCTGAGCAGGTGATTCATCCTTCGCCTTAGAGAGATCGCCTAGAGCCTTTGCGAGTTTAGGCTGCCTGTGCCTCGCCCTGTAATACAAGGGTCAAATTCGCTAGCCGGCTCTCTCTTAGCTTGTACAATATTTTATACTCGCCATTGCAACAGATCAAACAAGAAAACCGCTCAGGATACTCCCTCTTCGGAAAGTAGTTCTTCTAGGGCTAGAAAGGCGCTTTTCGTGCCCTGCGCTGAGGAACTCTTCCTTTATGAACAGAGGGGAGAGTGCCGCCGCCTAAGGGCACCGCTACCTCTATTCGCTCAACTGTTTAGAGCTTGCGCCAATAGGTGAGTAGGAGATTTATGTATCAAGGGTGATACGTAGGCGATTCCATCATCTAGAGAGTTGCTAGCCCTCGGATATCATTCTCTATCGGCGTTGGCCTCTTAGAATAGTTCTTCTCGGAAGTCACAAGCTCTTCTTATAGCCCCTGAGAGGGGTTCTTGCACTCTCTATACGGCAGAGCGGGTCGCGCTATACTACTT
>DASQSI010000053.1:0-9364 GCA_035642415.1 Rubrobacteraceae bacterium | reverse complement strand
TGCGTGGTGGTATGGGAAACCCGATCAGTCTGCTGATAGGCGCGATAGTCGTACTCGTGCTTCTCATCAATCCTGCTGCGGTTGCTTTAAGAACTAGCCCAGCACCGGTTTACGCCTGTCTACGGGTAGGGTAGCGCGTGGCGTGAGGAGGCGTAGAATGGCTACTAACAGATAGCCTCGTGGGATAAACTTTCCGGGGTAACCATATATACACTCACTCCAACGAGCAGCTATCTTTTATTGGCCCGTCCCCCTACACCCACAACACGACGCAACCACTTACTTTTACACAGGGGGGCGGGCGTAGCGCAAGAGCGCGGCGGGTAAGAAGACATAGCCGAGCACGAGGGCCGGGTCTTCTCTCTAAACTTTGTATCTCGCTTTCGGCCGGCCCTCTTCCTTATGGCCGACCCCCTGTGGCATTGGGGCAGTCCTATGAGGTGTAAAAGTAGCCCGGAGTAGGTAACTAATGTGTCCTGAGGGGTCGGAATCCAATCAGGTTATGATCCGGAGATCCCATCAGGTTATTCCGATCCGGCCCCTCTTTGTTAGTTTTCCAGAGGAGTGGAGATTGTCTCCTTACTACCCGCTTGTAACGCTGCGCGATGGATAGCCTAAGAATCTAAATTCCCGAAAGCTATCTGCTTTCTCATCAGCTTCTTATAAAGGTACGTTAGGCTTCTTCTGTGTGAGGCCGCGCAGCGACTCTCCTTGCGGTAAGTTCCACATAGCGACCCGTTCCGCGCAGCCGGTCTCTCCTCGCTGAGGCCCCGGGGCCTCTTCGTAGCTTGCCACCCTAGGGTCTCAGCTTCTGTTTGCCCCTCGCTAGTAACAGCGCTTGATCTTCGCGTAAGCTGTTTTCTCTTCTTGCCCTGACGGCTAGAGAAAGCGCCCACCTCGCCCGCGCCTGCGCACTAGAAACAAAGAAAGCGGTATGGCCGCAGCGGCGGCCACTATGGCAACCACTATTGCGATGGTTATATATTGGCCGTAGTTCCCCGTTGCAACAGCGTCTACCCCTACCACCATCCCCACGGCGAAGCTTGCGGCCCCGACGAATACGAGCACCAGGATGAAAATAGCAATATATAGTGGGTACTTGAACATGGCTTAATAATACCTCACCGCTGAGCGCTGTATCTTTTCCCCGGAATTCATCTAGCAAGCGTTGGGAGAATCTCACTCTCCCAATCACATGTTCGTACACCTCCAATTCCTTAGCCACCACCATAAGGGAGTCCTGCTTTTGGGTTCTTCGAGGGCCGGGTCCCTTTAGCACATTACAGCGTCTTTGACAGCAGTTTGCACTGTTATTGACCCATATTCACTTCATTGGTGCATACCCTTACTGACAGCGGTTTGCGTAAACAGTGAGCCCATGAGAGACTGCCAGCAGCGTTGCGGTCGAGCAGAGCATACAGGCATTTTCGCGACATACCTGGCAACGCAGGGGCGAACGGGTTGGAGATGACTTGGGGACGTTCTTCAAGGATGACGACTTCGAGTTCATGATGCTCATGGCCCTTGGGGCCACCTACTACAAAGGTGCTGATGTTGGTGAGTGTCTCTCGACCGCTGCCTCGATTGAGGACAGCGACTACGAAGGCTGGTACCGTGCTTGGCGGACAACTGCCGACCGGGTACGGGGCTTCGCGCAACAGAGCGCCGCTGGAGGACACCAGGCGAGCGCCAGGGATGCATTCCTCAGGGCCTCGACCTACTACAACACCGCCGCCTTCTTCCTTGACGGGACCTCCGATTCTTCGCGGCTCTTGCCGACCTGGAAGGCGCACCGGGAGTGCTTCGACGAGGCAGCTTCGCGCTTCGATCCTCCCTTCGAGAAGGTCGAGATACCCTACGAGGACACCACGCTCCCTGGCTACCTGTTCAAGGTGGACGACTCCGAGCGGACCCGTCCGCTATTGATCCTCAACAACGGCAGCGACGGCACCGTCACCGACATGTACCTGGTGGGCGGAGCGGCGGCCCTGGAGCGCGGCTACAACGCCCTTACCTTTGACGGGCCAGGTCAGGGCGCGGCGTTGTTCCTTCAGGGGCTGTACTTTCGACCGGATTGGGAGAAGGTCGTAACCCCGGTGGTAGACTTCGCCCTTCGTCTTCCCGAGGTCGACCCTGAGAGGATTGCGATCCAGGGGGTGAGTCAGGCCGGGTACTGGGTGCCCCGTGCGGTCGCCTTCGAGCACAGGATCGCTGCGGCCGTCGCCGATCCAGGGGTATGCGACGTATCGGCGTCCTGGTTTTCCCACCTCCCACAGGACATGCAGGAGCTCCTGGAAAGGGGTCAAAAGGAGGAGTTCGACCGGTACATAGAGGAGGGCATGCAAACTTCGGAGGCCTTGCGCTACACGGTGAGGTTCCGCATGAGGCCTTACGGTACGGACTCGCCCTACGAAGCCTACAAGATGGTTAGCCAGTACAAGCTCGACGGGGTGGCCGAGAAGATCCGCTGCCCCATGCTCGTTACCGACCCTGATAACGAGCAGTTCTGGCCCGGTCAGTCGCGCCGACTCTACAAAGCCCTCACCTGCCCCAAGCAGCTCGTCTCCTTTACGGCGGCCGAGGGTGCTGACTCTCATTGCGAGCCCAAGGCGCTCGGCTTGCGCAATCAGAGGATATTTGACTGGCTCGGCGAAACCTTGGGGGCACTGAGACCATCCTGAAGACAGTATTTGCTAGTGCTAAGCCTTGGCCTCGTAGCCGCAGTGGACGAACCACCCCTTAGCACCCTTGGGCCTAACGGCGCCGAGGGCCCGGCCGATCGCCTCAACTAGCGCCTCACTCGTGCGCGCTGCCTCCTTATTCAGCAGGGCCTTAATCTTTGAGAAGGCCTCCTGAGGAGGGGTCTCAACGTCCCCGTTCTCGCGGCGGCGCTTCAACCATCGCTCAATCGTTGCCAGCTACACACCGAAAACCTCGACGATCTCTTTGCGAGGTACGCTGCGGTCGGCGGTCGAAAGTACCTTAAGCCCCAAGTCCTTTGAGCACGCGCCCATACCGGTAGTCTTGTAGGGGCTCAGTGCTTAATGGTAAGCGCTGTGAGAAGACCTGCGCGATTACCAATGCCTCCATGGTGCGCATGGATCAACTTCATTGCATACAGCTACAAGGGCAGAAACTTCTCGGCAGCGTAAGCTACCACCTACTGTTACGATGCGCTCTTCCTGCGCCGAGTCATTATGTGGCCGTGGATCGTCAAAAGCGGCCAGCTCAGCAAGTACACCAACCCCGCCCAGCTGATTGTCCTTTCTCCACCCAGCAGGGCTATAGCGATGGAAGCTAGCCCAATTACCGCAAGTATTAGATAACTCTGGATCTCCTGGCGCGTTATCGATGCTTCGTACTCGTTGAGGTTGAGCACGCCACGCAAGGCGTAGGCTCGCCAGTAGAGAAGGGCGAAGACTAGTTGCACGACGACGAAGCCTGCGCCGAAGATTACCAGTAGCAGTGGCCATTGCCCTGGCTCTATTGTCTCGACTACTTCACCAGCCGAGGAGCCACCCCGGGTGCTAAAGCCTAGTAGCTGGTCCATGAGCGCGCTGAAGAGGAACTTTAAGGGGTATATATAGAAAAGCACGACGAACAGCAGTAGAGCGCTCAAATGTATGGTGAAGTTATCATCGAGGCCGTACCGTCTGAAGAACTTGTAGTGGTCATACCACACTTGATAGAACATCCCGAAGGAGATCGCGAAGGCGAAGAATCCTCGCATGGTAGCAAGCAGTTCATCGAAGGTATTAGGCACCTCCAGAGATACCACAAGCAGCGTAACGGCGAAGGCGAAGACGGCATCAGTAAAACTTTCGATACGTAATACTTCCTGGCCTCGCCAGGTGAAACCTTCTTCGCCGCCGATACGTCCTTGCGCTAAGCTTCTACGTAGCACTTCTACACGTCACCCCACAACGTCACCAAAGCTTTTCTTGGGCGGGCCCAATGATATTTCAGCGACTGCCGCTGCCACCACCGAGTTTTATGAAGCTCTTCACTTATTCACCTGTTTTCCTACAGCGAACTTCACAACTATCGCGCCAGCCCACGGTAACCGCAGTGAGTGAAGAAGTCATCTGTGTCCCGGGCACTCACCGCATCGAGCGCCTCACCAATACCTCCACCAACACCTCTCGCGCCCGGACCCTGATAACGACGTGGCAGTACCTGCTTCACATGCGACGCCTTTATGAGAAAACGTTTCCCAAAAGCTATCCGCCTCCGACGTTAGAAGTGCAACGCCCCTGAAACCAAACGTCCTGATGTCAGTACACCATTTGTACACCAATGCACCTAGGTACAAGGGAGTTCACACAAGTACTCCTAGTATACAAACCCCTTACTTATGCGATATATGTACTCAGGCGAACGCCCCCGCACGCACCGCTTATAATAGCCACTCATGGAGGTTCCCAAACAAGAAATGCGCTTTGCAGCCGCCGCCGGTACCCTCTATGCTGCCGAGGCCGCCGCCGAGATCTACCGGGACGGCGGCAACGCTGCCGATGCCGCCGTTGCGGCCGCTGCTGCCGTCTGCGTCACCGAGCCCCTCCTCAGCAGCATCGGCGGTGGTGGCTTCGCCCTCGTCTGGTGGCCGGACGCTGGCGAGGCGGAGTTGATCGACTACTATGATTGCATGCCGGGCAAGGGTTTGCCGCCCTCGAGCTTTGGGGCAGGAGGTAGCCCGACGACCGTGACGCTTAAGTACGGTGCGGGGGTAAAGTCCATCGTTGGGGCCGCCTCCTGCGCCGTACCGGGCTCCTTGCGCGGTTGGGAGCTCCTCCTACGCCGGCACGGCAGGCTCACCTTGCGTCAGACGCTGGCCCCAGCCGTGAGGCTGGCCCGAGAGGGCTTCAGACTTTCTTTGACGAGTGGCATGTGGTTCGGGGTCTCAGAAGAGGTTCTCAGGCTCACCGAAGAGACGAAGAAAAACTTCTACACCGACGACCGGGTCTATCGCACGGGCGAAGAGATCCGGTTCCCCGAGCTCGCTGACACCCTAGAGGCCATAGGAGAGGAGGGAGCAGACCTGTTCTATAGGGGAGAGCTGGCACGCCGACTTTCCAGCTACATCCTGCGGGAGGGGGGGATCATCACCGAAGAAGACCTCGCTTCCTATGAGGCCATCGTCCGAGAGCCTCTCTCCTTTACGTATAAAGACCACGCCGTTTACACCAACGGCCCGCCTTCCGCTGGCGGGCCGACGCTCGCGCAGATGATGCGGGTGATCTCGGCCTACGATCTTGCGGCCTTCTCTGAGGCCGATTATGTAAAGATCCTCGCCGGGGCTATGAAGCGCGCCCTGGATGATCGTGCTCGGGCTTATACGGAAGGAGCTGAGAACGCCCAGGTCGCCGCGCGACTGACCAGCGAGGAGTACGTGCGTGCCCAGCGCGCCCGCATATTCGGCTCCCCACACACCACACACATCTCCTGCGTAGACGAAACCGGTCTCATCGTCTCCGTAACCGCGAGCATGGGCTACGGCTCGGGGATCACGATACCCGGTACCGGCATCCCGATGAGTAACACCTTAGGTGAGCCGGAGCTGAACCCCAAAGGCTTCCATACGCTAACCCCTGGCGAGCGTCTGATCTCCAGTATGAGCCCGACCGTCGTCTCCACTCCGGACGGAGATCTTCTCTCTTTAGGTTCGCCTGGCGCCTCCCGTATCCCCACGGCCATCCTGCAGGTTCTCGTGAACGTTGTAGACCTTGAGCTTTCCCTGAAGACCGCCGTCGATGCACCACGGTTCCACGCCGAGGGGGATCTGTTCGCCTACGAGGCCGGCGCCCGCAAGGGAGATCTCTCCTCCTATGAGCAGATCCTCGCCTACGATGAACCCTCGATGTTCTTCGGAGGGGTCAACGCTGTCAGGCGTACCAGTGGAGGCCTCGTGGAGGCCGCCGCCGACCCTCGCCGCACCGGCGGCGTGGCCTTTGCTTGATCACTGGTAGCAGGCGTCGTATTTCTCGGATGGGTACTCGAGCGGGCAAGCTCCCGTCGGTCGTGTCGGGGAGCAGCCCATCGGGGGACCGCCGGCTTCTAGTAGCTGGCCGTTTTTGCCGCTTCGTTCGTCTCGCGAAGCGCTGTTTCGGCTCGTGCTTTGCGAGGCGACGTTCTTCACTTTCGGCGGATCGTGGCTAACCACCGACGTGGATGGAAGGCCGCCGTTCGGGATCCGGCTCGGCCTCCCTGAGCACTTCGTGGGTGACTGGGGCGGTATCTCCTTCCCCAAACAACAAGTAGCGGAACAGATACGCGATGGGGTTGCCTTCTGTCCAACCGAAGTAGCAATGTGGCTTCTTGCCGGTCGTGTCGCGCAGGTGCAGCAAGAAAGCGGCGATGGTGTTCGGCACAGCCGTGCTATCGGCGCACAGCACTCGGTAACCGCCGACGTTTGTGCCCTTCACCTTGACCACGCCTGCGAATTCCGAAGCGTCGCGTACTTCAATCTCCAGGAAGAGAATCGGCTCGTTCGCTGGGATGTGGTTGTCCTCGCGCTGCTCTTTTTCCTTTGAGGCGTACTCGCGCCGGTTTCTCACCCCGGGCCGGTGGGCGATGATGTGGATCTCCTCGCCTTCACTGGCCGCTTGGTCGATGAACCTTTGTGCTGTTTCGTCGATCTCTATCCTATCGACGCGCAGCTCGGTCGTACGTAATACACGCGAGATTAGCGAGGTGATGACGATTGCACCGATAAAGAACGAGGCGATCTTGATGCCGTCTGGCCGCTCGATGACGTTTGCTACGGCGGCATAAACGAACACGATGGTGACCAGGCCGAACGCGAATACTCCCTCCTTGGACCCCCTGCGCGAGGCGACCAGCGTCACGGCTAAAGCCGCCGAGGTCATCATCGCCAGGATACCGGTCGCATAAGCTCCGCCCTGTGCGTCCACGTCGGCCTTGAAGATGATCGTGATCGCAAACGCGATGCCGGTGTATACCAGCACCAGCGGCCTGATCGCCCGCGTCCAGTCGGGGGCCATGCCGTAGCGGGGCAGGTAGCGGGGCACTATGTTCAAAAGCCCTGCCATCGCCGAGGCGCCCGCGAACGCTAGGATCAAGATAGTGCTTATATCGTAGGCCGTGCCGGCTGCATCCCCCAAATACCCGTGGGCCAGGTACGCGAGCGCCCGGCCATTGGCTTCGCCGCCCGGTTCGAACTCCTCGGGGGGTATAAGCACGGCCGTTACGAAGCTGGTTCCGATCAGGAAGACGCTCATGATCAAGGCCGCGGCGGTCAACATCTTGCGCGTGTTGCGGATGCGACCCGCAAGGTGCTCCTGTGTATCCTCGCCGTCGCTACGCACCAGCGGCATCATGCTTACCCCGGTCTCGAACCCCGAGAGCCCTAAGGCCAGTTGTGGGAACACCAGCAGTGACGGGACGACCATAGTTAGTGGGTTGCCATAGTTGGCGAAGAGTACACTTTGCCAATCGGCGACGTACTGAGGGTGCGTGACGCTCTCGTACAGGCCGACGGCCACAACGATAAGGTTCAGCAACAAGTAAACCACGACCAAGAGTACCGCAACGCCGATGGCCTCCCTAAAACCCTTTAGGAAGATCGCGCCTAACACCGCTAACAGCACAAGGGTGATGGCGACTTCTTGGCCTTGGAAGGATTCCGGAACGAACGGGTTCTCGACGATGTGCGCCGTAGCGTCGGATGCCGAGAGGGTGATCGTGACCAACCAGGAGGTGGCCACGAACCCCAGTAAGCATAAGATGAACAGCTTCCCCTTCCAAAACGAGAGCAGGTCCTCTAGCATCGCAATCGAACCCTGCCCGTGTGGGCTCTCCTCGGCGACACGGCGGTACATCGGCAACATCCCAAAGAGGGTTAGCAGCACGATAAGCAAGGTAGCTACGGGCGAGAGAGCTCCTGCCGCGAGGGCCGCGATACCAGGCAGGTAACCGAGCGTAGAGAAGTAGTCTACGCCGGTAAGACATACAACATGCCACCAGGAATGCTGCTCGGTCTGGCCTTCCTTGGCCTCCGGGCCTCCCACCTGTTCGATGCGCTCTTCGAGGAGCCACCGTGTAAGTCGGTCGGTGGGGCGCTTCGGAGAGCTTAACAATTTGGCCATCGTCCAAGTATAGACCCAAAGCGTCCCGCATCACCAGCAGCCCTTCGGAGCCGGTGCTCACCTCCGAAGAGGGCCATCCCATTCAAAGGTGGCCCCGACGATATCGCGTGATCGTCCGCTCCTGACCCGCAGCCCACAGAAGCCGGAGGCGGCACTCGCGAGCGTTGCCCGCCAATAGTCCTGCCTGCCGGTTTGTTGCGTCTAAGAGACGTGGTTCAGGGCCTCGGCGACGAGCTCGCCGACCTCCGAAGGGTTTGTGGCCGTCCCGATGCCAGCTCTACCCAGGGCCTCACTCTTGGCCTGGGCGGTGCTCTCGCCACCGGAGACTATGGCGCCCGCATGGCCCATCGTCTTGCCCTCGGGAGCGGTGAAGCCAGCGATATACGCTACAACCGGTGTTTGCATCTCGTTCTGGACGTACTCGGCGGCGAGCTGCTCAGCGTTACCGCCTATCTCCCCTATCATCACCACGCATTCGGTCTCGGGATCTGCCTCGAACTTCTTTAGTATCTCGATGAAGTCGGTACCGATTATAGGGTCGCCCCCGATCCCGACGGCTGTGCTCTGGCCGATGCCTCTCTGCGTTAGCTCGTTCACGATCTGGTAGGTGAGCGTGCCGCTCCGGGAGACAATGCCGACGTTGCCGGGTATAAAGATGTCGACCGGCATTATGGAGACGTTCGATTTGCCCGGCGAGATCACGCCGGGGCAGTTCGGCCCGATCAAAGTCGCGTCTTTTACTCGCAGATAGTTCGCAACCCGCATCATGTCGTGCACCGGCACGCCTTCGGTGATGCAGCAGATGGTCTGCATGTCGAAGTCTAGAGCCTCGAAGATGGCGTCCGCCGAGAACGCGGCCGGAACGAAGATTACGCTCGTGTTCGCCCCGGTTTCCTTCACCGCTTCCTCCATGGTGTTGAAGACCGGGACGCCCTCGTAGTCTTGCCCGCCCTTCCCGGGGGTGACCCCGGCGACGACCTGTGTTTCAGACTCGAGCATACGCCCCGTGTGGAAGCGACCCTCCCGGCCGGTTACGCCCTGCACTACGAGGCGTGTTTCGTCATCTACTAGTATCGCCACCCGCTACCTACCTCCGTCCTGCACCAGCTCGACGGCCCTCTTCGCCGCGTCGAGCATCGTCTGCTCGGTGTACACGTTCTCCGGCGTGTTTTCGGCCAGTATCCGGCGACCTTCATCGGAGTTGGTGCCGTCGAGCCGGACGACGACGGGGAGGTCCGTCTCAGAGCGTTCTAGAGCCG
>DASQSI010000052.1:0-6252 GCA_035642415.1 Rubrobacteraceae bacterium | reverse complement strand
TTTATCGCCGAGGGCCAGAACGTCGTAGAAGAAGCGTCCACACCGCCCGTGCACCTCCTCACCGAACCCACCGCCGTTCGTAGGCTCTCGACGCTTACCACCCCAGCCAGTACCGTCGCCGTCTTTCCGTTTCTCGACGTTTCCCCCGAAGAGCTTATACTTAATAGGGAGCGCATCGTACTTCTGTGTGGCGTCCAAGACCCTGGGAACGTAGGCACCGTCATCCGTGCGGCCCACGCCTTTAGAGCTGGGGTCGCCCTCACAAAGGGTACGGCAGACCTGTACAATCCCAAGACCGTTCGTGCCACGATGGGTTCTATCTTCCACGCCCCCGTCTCCAGAGAGCTAGACGCACTTGAGTTCCTGGCTTCAAGCCATGCATCGGGCTTCGAGACGGTGGCGGCCGTACCTCAAGGAGGAGATACACCCGGTTCGCTGCCTGCGGCTAAGCTCGCTATCGTGGTCGGCGCTGAGGGGAGTGGGCTACCCGAAGAAGTAGCAGCGGCGTGCTCCCGGCGGCTCACCATACCGGCGCTCGTGGCGTCTTTGAACGCGGCGGTTGCAGCCTCGATTCTGCTCTACGAGGCGTATATGCGTATGCTACTATAGCTCCTCGAAATGACCGAGATCGATCATATATTGAAGCAGGCGCAGAGGACGCAGAATCCTCTTGAAGAGGCGCAGAAGGCGCTAGAAGCTCTTGAGGAGGCGCAGGGCGCGCAGAACCCTGTAGAAGAAGCGCGGAGGGCCCTGAAAGCTCTCGAGGAGGCGCAGGGCGTGCCGAATCCTGTTGAGGAAGCGCGGAGGGCGCTAGAGTTTCTTGAGGAGGTTGGTAGGCTCGTCGAGGATGCGTGGACCTCTATCGAGTCTGCGCAAACCCTGGCGGAGCTGGAGCAGCTCCGCATCGAGTACCTTGGCCGTTCGGCGGAACTCACGGAGATGAAAAAAAGCATTCGAGAGCTGCCGGTCGAATTGCGTCCTCAAGTGGGAGGAGCGGCGAACCGAGCTTCTCGAGGTATAGAGGCGGCTCTCGAAGCACGGTGGGCAGAGCTATCAGCCGCCAAGCGTCAGGAGCGCCTGCGCACCGAGGCCGTGGATGTAACTCTTCCCGGAACCCCGTACCCTAAAGGGAGCTTGCATCCCTCGCAACGCGTCATAGAGGAGCTCGTAGACTTCTTCGTGGGCTTGGGTTACCGTGTCGCCGAAGGCCCTGAGGTCGAGACCGACTACTACAACTTCACCGCCCTGAACATCCCGCCCGGCCATCCGGCACGCGGTATGCAGGATACCTTCTTCCTCGATGAAGGGCTCGTCCTTCGCACCCACACCTCACCCGTGCAAATCCGCACGATGCTCTCCCAAGAGCCGCCGATCTACATCGTCTGTCCCGGCAGGGTCTACAGGCGTGACTCCGACCCGACCCACACCCCAATGTTCAATCAGGTCGAAGGCTTGGCGGTGGATCGGGGCCTCACCCTGGGTCACCTCAAGGGCACCCTTACCGCGATGGCACGCAACGTCTTCGGGGAGACCGTGCGGCTTCGCCTGCGGCCCAGCTACTTTCAGTTCACCGAGCCGAGCGTCGAGATGGATGTGAGCTGCTTTGTCTGTGATGGCGAAGACCCCAATTGCAAGGTCTGTAAGGGCGCTGGCTGGTTGGAGATGGGGGGTGCCGGGATGGTGGATCCCGCGGTCCTCGAAGAGGTCGGGTATGATGCCGAAGAATACACGGGCTTCGCTTTTGGGATGGGTCCGGACCGGATGGCCATGGTCAAGTACGATGTCCCAGATCTGAGGCTCTTCTTCGAGGGCGATCTCCGCTTTCTCCGGCAGTTCTAGTACCTGGGAGGGTAACCCTTGCGTGTTCCGCTAAGCTGGCTCCGCGAGTACGTAGATTTTGACCTTGCAGCCGAGGAACTGGTCGAGCTTTTTTCCTTGCGCAGCCAGGAGGTTGACGGCCTTGAGCGACTCGGCGTCACGAGCGGCGAGGTTGTGGTGGGAGAAGTCATCGAGTTCGGCTCGCACCCTAACGCCGATCGCCTCTCGGTAGCCAGGGTGGACCTCGGAGGCCAGGAGGTGCAGATCGTGGCCGGCGCCCCAAACCCCTATCCCGGTGCCCGCGTGCCTGTGATCCTCCCCGGCAGCACCCTCGCCGACGGCCGCAAGCTCGACAAGGCGAAGCTGCGCGGCCTCGAATCGTACGGCATGATGATGAGTGAACGCGAGCTCGGCATCTCAAACGATCACGAGAAGATATTACTCCTCGACGGCTCCTACGAGGTCGGCCGCCCCCTCGAAGACTACTTCCCCGTTGGCGAGACCATTCTGGAGATAGATGTCATGCCCAACCGCCCCGATCTGTGGGGTATGATCGGGGTTGCCCGCGAGCTGGCGGCCATCCTCAAAACGACGTTTCGTATCCCCGAGCCCCAGGTCGAGACGGGCGGAAGGCGAACTAGAGAATATGACTTGCGGGTCGAAGCCGAAGACCTCTGTCCACGTTACGACCTGCGCCGGGTCTCCGACATCCGGCCTGGCGGCACAGCACCTCTTTTTATGCGCCGCCGCATCTACGCCGCCGGGATGCGCTCCATCAATACAATAGTCGACGCTACCAACTACGTTATGCTCGAGACCGGCCAGCCTATCCACGCCTTTGACGCCACAAAGGTGCAGGATGGTATCGTCGTGCGTCGGGCATCCCCCGGCGAGGAAATGACCCTCCTGGACGGCCAGACCCGCGTTCTCGACGAGGAGATGCTCGTCATCGCCGACGAGAAGCGCGGGCTCGTCGTCGCTGGCGTCATGGGCGCGGAAGAAGCTGAGGTTGGCGAGGAGACCACTGACGTTCTGATCGAGGTCGCCACCTTTGCCGGGCGCAACATCTTGGAGACCTCTCAGCGTCTCGGCCTGCGTACCGACGCCTCTGGGCGTTTCGAGCGTGGTCTCGACCCGAACATGGTCTCCTACGCGATGGGCCGCGTGACCGGCCTCATCGCGGAGATCTGCGGCGGAAGTCCTGCATCCGACACCCTGAGCCACTATCCAGATCCCGTGCGACCCTGGCAGGTGCCTCTCAGGCTCGGGCGCGCGGAACTTCTGCTCGGGATGCCGGTCGAAGCGAGCGAAGCCACACAGAGGCTCGAGCTCCTGGGGTGCAAGGTCCAGCGCGAAGACGGAAAGCTCTCCACCACCGTACCAACCTTCCGCCGGGACCTCCGACGCGAGGCTGACCTCATCGAGGAGGTTGGGCGCTTAGTAGGTCTCGAAAACGTGCCAGAGAGGCTCCCGGGCGTCCCACTCCCCGGCGGCATGACGCAGGAGCAGCGCAAGCTTCGGCGTCTCCGGCATCTTCTGGCGGACCTCGGGTTCGCAGAGATCATGACCTACCCGTTCGGTCCCGCCCGCTGGAACGAGGGGCTTAATGTCGAAAGAGCCCTTAGGCTGCGCAATCCTTTGAGCGCGGAGGCAAGCAACCTTCGTATCTCGCTCTTGCCGGGCCTCCTCGATGTCGCAGCTCGCAACCGCTCCTTCGGGGCCCGCGGCGGCGCTTTCTTCGAGATCGGACGTGTCTTCGAGCCTAGAGAGCAGCCCCCGGAGCTGCGCGAAGCCGCCTTACGTTATCGCTTGCTCGGCGATACGGGCCGCGAGGACTCGGATGGAGAAGCCGCAACGGACCTTCTCATGGGGGTTGCGGAGGCTCAAAAGGTTACGGGACTTTACGCGGGGACCGTTCGCCCGTCCGGGTGGAACGTCCCGGCTTTAACGGCAGGCTTCTTCGAGGCGAAGGGACTCGTCGAGCGGCTCATTGCCGGTGCGACCTTTGAGCCGCGGTCCTGGGCTTTTCTACATCCCGGCCGCGCCGCTACCGTGCTTCTCCGCGGCGTGGAGGCTGGCTGGGTGGGCGAGCTGCACCCCGAGGCGGCTGAGAGGTTCGGGCTGGAGGGATGGCCCGTGTCAGCCTTCGAGCTTGACCTTGCTGCCGTCGAGCCCGACCCTACTCCGCACTTCGAGCTGTTCTACAATGTGCCGGCTGTCTCGATGGATCTTGCCGTTCTTGTGGACGAGGAGGTTAGGGTTGGCGACATGCTCAAGGCCGTGGCACAGCTGCGTAGTTCGATCCTCGCCGACGTTCGCGTCTTCGACGTCTATGTAGGGCCCCAGGTACCTGCGGGCAAGAAGAGCGTCGCTTTTAACTTCACGTTCCAGGCCGAAAAAACCCTCACCGATGCCGAGGCCAAGGAAGAGATCGACCGCATCTCTGAACGGTTACGTGAGGCTTTCGGCGCTGAGGTGAGGGGAGGCTAAGCGCTATCCTCACGCCACTCTGAAGCAAGAATCCTCATGGTGATTGCGTCGCGGAACCCTCCGTCACGCCGCACCGCCCGGCTTATGCGACCCTCCTTCTTGAACCCGATTTTCTCATACGACGAGATAGCCGGGTCGTTGAACTCGAAGACGCTCAGGTTTACGCGCTCGAGGCCCAAGTCCTCGAACGCGTAGCGTAGGATCACCCGGATGGCCTCGGTGCCTAAGCCCTTAGCCCGCTCGTCTTCGTCGCCTACGATCACGCTTAAGTCTGCTGAGGCGTTCGCTTCGCTGATGTTCATCAGGCCGATCACGCCCAGCGGTCCCTCTTCCCCTTCCCGGTGGATGGCGAAGGAGTCTTCTACGGACGACTTCTCTCGCTCTTCAAAGAGCCGCTCGACTGCCTGCGGTTGCATAGGCTCGGCAGCCCAGCTCGTGAGGCGCCAGATCTCCTCGTCGCTGTACCAGCGGGCGTAGAGCGAGTAGTTGGCCCGGTCGTGCCGACGTAGCTCGACGCCATTACCGACTAGCTTTTGCGCTTTGTCCGATGCTCGCACCACCTTACTATACCGGCTGTGAGGGCGCTACGCATAATATAATTTTGTCAGCACCAAATTTTCCTTCTGCAAACTCCTCCCTCCGTTTTCGGGTGTTTACGCCCGCGGGTCGCGCTCAAGCCGGTACTCACCAAGAGCGAATAGAATTGGTGAGAATGTAGAATAGCGAGGAGAATCGTGGGCCACTCTCTAGAGAGAAACAGAACCACTCTAGGGTAGCAACCCTACGGCAACGCCTCGACGCTGTCGCCGGTATGGATCTCGCCGCTTGAGAGCACGTCGGCGCGAAGTCCTCCGCGATGGACCAGCCCGCGCAGCACGCCGGGCCTGGTCAGCCCTTCCAGGTGCGCGCACGGCTCGCACCGCCGCTGGCCGAAGCACTCGACCTCCCCGACCCAAAAGCGCTTCCCGATGAGGGCGTCCAGCGCCATACCCCTCACGACGAGGTTGCGCCGTGCCTCGGCGGGCGACAGCTCGACTCCCTTCGCCGCCAGCTCCTCCAGCGCCTCGGCTTCCACCAGGGTGAGATCGTAACCGCGTCCGTTCGGGTCCGAGAAAGTCCCTTCTTTGCGCTCGTAACGGTCGCCGACCAGCCCGCGGTTCTCTACGGCCTCCACGGACGGCACCACCGTCATGGGGCTCTCGGCCTCGGCGGCTAGCGCGATAACCTCGACCGTGCCGGTACTTTCCGATCTCCGTCCGGGACCGATCCCCTGTAAGAGATCATGCTTGGCCACTACGAAGGCGGCTTCCAGGGCTATGTCTGCTACCTCGGGTGGTCCCTCAGGTGAGCGCCCGTGCATCTCTGCCACCGGATCATACACAACGCCGGGCGGCACGCCGAAGAACACTGCCCACGTGGAAGATCCACTACGCAGTCCCAGAAACCTCCCCGGCCACTTAAAGCTCTGCGGAGCTTCTACAGGGACCAATCCGAGATTCCGCGCGGCGAGCCACTGGTTTAGGCGGACCCCTCCCTCGCTTGGGACCTGTGAGGCATCCACACCCAGCACGTGCGCTACACAAGCGGTTAGCGAATCCATTTTGGACCCTTCTTCTGCTTCAACTCGACGTTCCTTTCATGAGTCTCACTCACCTACTGGGTAAAAGAGATACCTACCCCCGATCGAGCCGCCAAACTGATAAACGAACACGGCGGCCCAGCCGAAGAACAACGCGGCAACCCTTACAAATAAGACTACTAAAATCTAAAATACTCTGCGAAGATGCCTAGAGCAGTATCCGCCAAACCAAAGAAGGAATAAATGAGCAAAAGAGAACCCCAGGCAAACCCTGAGGGCAGCACTAGCAGCAGCAAGGTTCCCCACAAAGGGCAGGAGATCCAGGCCCGTCCTAGGAACTGGTTGGAGCCGGCGATCCTGCTGAC
>DASQSI010000051.1:0-5217 GCA_035642415.1 Rubrobacteraceae bacterium | reverse complement strand
CAGAAAATGGCGTATCGACGGTACCTGGGAGAGCATCAATCGAGCTCTCCGAGAACGCCTACGAGTTCGCTTGAAGCGAGATGCTCAGCCTAGAGCGCAGGCATAGTGGATTCCCAGTCGCTAAAGACTACCGGAGAGTAGGCGGTGAGGAGCGTGGATACGACGGAGGTAAGAAGATTAAGGGCCGCAAGCGCCATCTGCTAGTGGACACTGAGGGTTTCGTGCTCAAGGCAAAGGTCCATAGCGCCAAGGTGATGGACTGGGATGGGATTAGGACGCTACTGCAGCGAGCAAATACGCGGTTTCCCCGCCTCGAACATCTGTGGGTGGAGGCCGGCTACAGGAGAGAGAATAAGGGCAAGGACTGGGTGGAGAGAACACTCGGATGGAGTGTGGAACTCCTCGAGCGCCCCCGCAAGCCTGCTCCAAAGGAAGTGCTTATGGCATGTTCGTAAGGTCTTCGGCTAGGGAGTTCGAGAGTTTTCAGACAGTCTCTGTCGGAGACTCACTGTATAGGGGTGCACACAAGCGGGCTAGGAAGGTTCTTCTCTAGGTGCGCTGGCAGATCCCTAGTGGCATCATTCGCGGTGCCATCCGTTAGAGAAAAGGCAAGGAGTTCGCAAGGAGGAACTTCTTCTATGTCGGCAGAACAGAACAAGGCATTGGTCCGCCGTTTCTTCGAGGTACTGGAAGACGAGGGTGACTTTGAAGCGTTGGATAAGATGCTAGCTCCCGACTTCATAAGCCACAATAAAAGGCTTCCCAGCCAACAACCCGGCCGCGAAGGCTTCAAGTGGGCGATCGCCGAGCTTCGGGCCGCCTATTCCAATACCAAGTTCCTCATCGAGCAGCAGGTTGCCGAAGGAGATCTGGTGGTGACCCGCTTCACCGTGCGCGCCATCCACGACCGAAGGGAGATTATGGGCGTCGCCCCTACCAGCCGGGAGGTCTCCTACAAAGCTATGATCATGCACCGCATATCTGAGGGCAAGGTCGCCGAGGAGTGGAGCTTGGGAACGATTAGCCCGAAACTGATGAGGCAGCGTCTAGAGCAGGAGATACGAGAGCGCGAGCGCATAGAGCAGGAGCTAGAGGTAGCGCGGCGTATCCAGCGAGCCTCTCTTCCTGAGGAGGTGCCCAAGCTAGAGGGATGGGAGATCACCCCCCGCTACCAGCCCGCTAGGGAGGTAGGAGGTGACTTCTACGACTTCCACCTCCTTTCTGAGGGGCAGCTGGGGCTGGTAGTAGGGGACGCAACGGGCAAGGGAGTGCCCGCAGCGTTAGTGACAGCCACTACCTGCGGCATGCTGCAGGCCGTCTCACAAGCCGTAGGCTCCTCCTCGCCTGGGGAGGTACTAGCTAGAGTCAACGAAACGTTGCTCTCTCGTATCCCTCCTAACATGTTCGTCACCTGCTTCTACGCCATCCTCGAGCCCAACAGCGCTAGCTTGATCTACGCCAACGCCGGCCACGACCTGCCTTACCTACACCGTAATAACAGCACTGAGGAAGCCGAGGAGATGAGGGCAACAGGGATGCCTCTAGGCCTGATGCCTGGGATGGGCTATGAGGAGAAAGAGACCACCCTAAAAGCAGGAGAAGCAGCACTGTTCTACAGCGATGGGATAGTAGAGGCACACAACCCCAAAGGAGAGATGTTCGGCTTCCCTAGGCTTAAAGCGCTCGTCGCAATGTACGGCGAGCAAGGATCTTTGGGGGAGAGACTTCTAGAGGAGCTGTACTCCTTCACAGGAGGGGAGGGGTGGGAGCAGGAGGACGACATTACCCTCCTTACCCTCCGACGTTCAGCTGCTCGCAGCTGATAAACGTCCAGGATTTCGCGACAGCGGAAGCTCGCTGGGTTTCCGAGAAGACCCGCCGGCATGAGGTTCCAGATGACAGAAGTATTCTACGAAGAGAGGAGCCGTAAAGGATGAACCGCGAGAACTTCCCCGCACCCCGCCAGGGAGTGATCATCACTCACTTCCTCGTCGTACGCGACCAGGATACCTCCCGCGAGTGGTACAGCAACGTGTTGGGTGCTGAGGTCGTCTACGAGCGCGACCCCGTCATCCTGAAGCTCCACAACGGCTGGTTGATCCTCAACGTCGGTGGAGGACCGACCGATGACAAGCCCGACGTCACCCTCGAGCCGCCAGCCGACCCATCGCGCGCGAGCGCATTCCTTAACCTGAGGGTCGCCGACATCCAGCGGGTCTATGAGCAGTGGAGCGCTCGTGGGGCAACGTTTCTAACCGCCCCGATAGACTGGGGAGCGGAGATCCGCTGCTACCTCCGCGACCCCGACGGCCACCTCATCGAGGTTGGGCAGTCCACCGGCATCATCGAGGGCTTCGAAGAAGAGGGGTAGAGCACGCTTTGAAGAAAGGCATAGGCGCAGCGACCAGCGGACAGTCGACGAGGGCCGCAAACCCCTAGCCCCGCCCGAACCGGGTGCGAAACTTGGTAGGGTAAGCGTGCTGAACCGCACGCGACGCTCCCTGATCACGTGCTTGCCTGTCTATGAGGAGTTACCGCAGGTACGAGCCGCACGTACCAGATCGATCGTTGGATCGGCCTTGGAAGCTCGCACGACCATGAAGGCGGAAGAAAACCAAGAAGCCTTAACGGCTGAGGGGAACGCCCGCGAGGTACTTAAAAGTGGGGCCCCGGCGGGACCTCCCAGAAACTCTACGCTCGGAGTGATCCAGTTACCGTTAAATCTGAGTTTCCTAGAATTCCCGGTGCCGGACGCTAGGTTTCCGAGAATTTCGACTCTAGGCGATCATATTAATTACGCCGGCGTAAACGCCAGGAACCTAGATGTGGGTTAGGTAGGTGACGTTGGGGTCTGGTAGGCCTTCTACGCTAAGGGCCCACAGGCTATGGCAGGGGGATTGCCCGAACCCTCAGCGTGTACGTTTATGTACTTCGGGCCGCCCGAGAACAGACCCCTAACTGTAACTCCATCTAGCGTGCTGGTGGTAGAGCCCCGGCCCTGAGAATCTGCACTTATGGGCGACAAAGGATATTCAATCTCTTCTGTAGTACCTTCATGGCCAGAGTGTTGGTCTTCATGAGCACTTCCCTGATGTTGCTCCTCCCCGCTGCCCTGCTCGCCCGCACAGGTGCCAGGGTGTATGTGCGCTAGGTAGGTGACGTTGGGGTCTGGTAGGCCTTCTACGCTAAGCTCAACCCTGACTCCTCCTCCCGCAGGTACATCGGTGAGGGTTGCACTGCCGCTTGTAGTGGAGCCGTTGATGGGGCTAAGTACAACCGTAGTCCCTTGCGCTGCGTTGTTTGGGGCTGTCTGTTGGGCAGTAGTGGCTGAGGTTTGCGCAGAAGAAGAAGAAGAATAAGAAGGTGTGGTTTCTGAGGAGCTGCTGCCTCCGCCGCCGCCGCTGGTGCTACCGCAACTAGCTAGGACGAAAAGCGCAGCTACTAGAGGAACAAGAATAAGCTTCATAAGATCTCTCCTTGCTCGTTTAGGGGTGTTATTCTCTGTCTTGTGCCAGCGAAGGCGAAACAACCCTAGCTATACGATTCCTTCTGAGAGAGCAGCAGCTGCTCTCTCTAGCGCCTAAGAGTAGTAGCCCGGCCCTCTCCTTTTGTTCTCTAATGGTAGCGGGTTTCCGAGAATTGGGACTCGAGAAACTGTCTGATAAATCGAGACAGCTCTAACCTGGAGGCCTACGAGCGGGTAGAATGGGCCAAGAAGCCCCATTAGGGCATCTCTCTAGTGTAGTCAAACCACACGCGAGGACACCCCCAGCTACCTATCAGACAGTTTCTCTAGGCAATTCGATTATGCCCCTTTGCAGGGCTTTGAGGCTAGCAGTAGCTTTCCACACTCGCTAGCTACTCAGAGGGTGTATCAAGCGGTGTTGCGACAAAGTTACAAGGTAGACAGTGACCGCTTCCCTTGTAGCAGGCTAGTGGTATCATAGTATGATACCATACACCTATGAGAAGCCGCCATCGTAGGACGCTTCGAGAAGTGTTTGAGCGTCCCGATAGAGCGGACGTGGTGTGGAAGGATATTGAGCAGTTGTTTATAGCTCTAGGGGCAGAGATAGGGGAGGGGCGAGGCTCTAGGGTTAGGGTGCATCTGAATGGGGTGCGGGCTGTTTTCCACCGGCCGCATCCGCAGAAGGAGACTAGCAAAGGAGCTCTAAAGTCGGTCAGAAGGTTCCTTGAGGAGGCTGGGGTAGAACAGGAGGGCTAATGCTTGAGTACAAGGGATACACGGGACGGGTAGAGTTTGACGACGAGGCTGGCATCTTCCACGGCGAGATCTTCGGTCTGCGCGACGTCGTTACCTTTGAGGGCACGAGCGTGGAGGAGCTCGAGGCCGCCTTTAGGGACTCTATAGACGACTACCTGGACTTTTGCGCCGAGCGCGGGGAAGAGCCAGACAAGCCTTACTCGGGAATACTAAGTTTACGCATCCCGCCCGAGGTACACCGCAGGCTATCTAACCGATCGCAGCGTGAAGGTAAGAGCCTTAACAAGCTGATAACGGAGAAGCTGACTGAGGTGGTGTAACTAGCGCTCTTCCCGACGACCAGAATGGGGAGCTGGAAGGAGACAAACCCACCTGGCAGCGGTCCCTAGAGCATTACCTTGGATCCAAGGTACCCGATATATTTTTTGACCGCGCCTATGGTTGCGTCATCGATGCAGCGATCGAGAAACTCAGAAGAGGGCGCAGAGAGAAGCTGCCGCCAGAGAAACTCAGAGGAAGGCGCAGAGAGAAGCTACCGCCGGAGGCCTTAACTACCCAACAAACCGCAGAGCTTTTGCAGGTAAGTGCCGGGACGGCACGTAAGTGGGCAAGGCAGGGCATACTGCCAGGGACAAAATTGGGCATGCTCTGGCGCTTCAACCGCCAAGCACTGCTGGAGCGCTTATCTACTATAAGACAGTTAACAGCAGAGGAGGCGCCTGCAGGTACATAAGGGCCAACGCCCCTAGGTTTCCGAGAATTGTGATTCTTATCCTTTGTGCTTGTCTTCGGTGGCCAGAGCAACTCCCTCCTTTAGGGCTTGTTAGGATCGTAATACCCCTTGCAACGCTTCCCGTTCTCGTCACGGCACTGGGTGAAGGCGTTGGAGTTGGAGGCCCTTCTTGGAGGACCGCCGTACTGAGGACCGCTGGTGTAGGTCTCTCCCCAGCTCTGGCCATTATCTGAGGAGATGGCCATAGAGAAGATGGGGT
>DASQSI010000050.1:0-2413 GCA_035642415.1 Rubrobacteraceae bacterium | reverse complement strand
CATCTCAGTATTGAACGCACCCGTGACCAGGTCCTGCCCGTACCACTCGCAATAGTACGACTGCGTGTTGAAGACTTCGTCCGTGTAGAGGCGCTCTTTGCCTTCGGGGTACTCGTCGTTGCAGGGCCACTGAATGCCGCTCCCGCCCCTAAGCTTGTCGTAGGTTATCCCGGTATAGTCGCTGGGGCGTCCTCGCGAGCATTCCTTCCAGGCCTCAAAGCACGACTCGGGGTCGTCCCATTTGATCAATTGTTGGCCGTCCTTGTCCCTAAAGTCCATACGCCTTGCGTAATCCAGGAAGATGTCTAGGTCAGCCTTGGCGTCACCTGGGGGCTCGACGGCCTTCTCAGAGATATGCACCGTCCGGTCGGCGTTGGTGAACGTGCCGAGCTTCTCGCCCCAGGTGGCGGCGGGCAACACGACGTCGGCGTAGCGCGCCGTCTCGGTCATAAAGATGTCCTGCACGACCAAAAAGAGGCTCTCTTGCTGGAGGATGTTCCGGATGCGCGGTAGGTCGGGCAGGGAGACCGCCGGGTTGGTGCAGCTGACCCAGAGGAAGTTTATGGAGCCCTGCTCGGCGTAGCGCCAGATCTGCATGGCGTGGGTCGGTGGGGCCCAGTGTGGGATCCTCATCCGCTCGACGTTCCAAATGTCGGCGAGCTCCTGGACGTGCTCTATGTTGTCCCAATTTCTGAAGCCCGGCATATCCCCGTTCGCGCCGGTTTCGCGGGTGTTTTGGGCAGTAGGCTGGCCGTTCATCTGTAAAACCCCGGCGCCGGGCTTGCCGATCATGCCGCGTAAGAGGTGTATGTTGTTGATCTGGCAAGAGGCAGCGGTGGCGCTCATGGACTGATAGAAGCCCTGCAAGGCCGTCGAGAGCATGCGCTCGGACGTGCCGATGAGTTGCGCGGCCTGCCGGATCTGCTCGGCGGGAACCCCGCAGATCTCAGCCACCATCTCGGGCGTGTATTGCTCGACGGTCTTCTTTAGGTCTTCAAAGCCGATGGTGTGGGCGTTCACGTACTCGTGATCCACCCAGTCGTTTGCGACGAGCTCGTGAAGGAACCCGTTCATGAGCGCCTGGTTCGTGCCGTTCTTTACCGCCAGGTGCACGTCGGCCCTCTTCGCGGGCGGGGTGGGCCTCGGGTCGACCACGATGAGCTTCGGCGGGTTCGGCCCCTCGAGCCTATCGAGCATCCGCATCCAAAGGACGGCCTGTACCTCCGCGACGTTGTGCCCATAGAGGCAGATGGTGTCGCAATGGTCCACGTCGGCTTCGGTGCCGGGCTGGCCGTCAGTGCCAAACGTCTCTTTGAGGGCGGCGGCAGCCGTCGCGGTACATAGACGGGTGTTGCCATCCATGTGCGGCGTGCCCAAGCCTCCCCTGCCGATCACGGCTAAGGTATAGTAATCCTCCAAAAAGAGCTGACCTGTAGTGTAGAAGCCGAACGAGAGAGGCCCCTTCTGCTCTAAGAGCTCGTTCGAGCGCCGGACGATACGGCCCATCGCCTCATCCCAGCTAGCCTCTACCAGCTCGCCGTTCTCTCTGACGAGCGGCCTCTTGAGGCGATCGGGGGAGTTGTAAGCCTGCCAGACAAATAGATCCTTCGGGTCAACCCGGCCCTTGTTTACCCGGTCCTGGGCCCGGCCCCGCACCCCGACGATGCGCCCATCCTTGACCGCTATATCCAGAGCGTCGCCGTTGGCGTGGTGCAAGGAGGCGGTTTGCACCCAGCGATCCACCTCCTCTTCGGAGACGCCTTCTTCGAGAAATTGGTCCACCCGGATGGGCCACTCCTCGCCCTGCCCAAAAGGCGTACGCTCGCCCCAGGGATTAGCGATACGATCGGTCAACTTTGCCTCCTTTTTTGGTATTAGAAGCTGGAAACCAAGTTCTTACCCCCTTTCTTCCCAGTTTATGTAAGTGTTTTATAAAGGCATGGGCAATGGAGGGGAAAGGCACTTGTGCAGGACGTAAAGCTTACGGTGTCCCTCCCGGAAGCCTATAACATTTCTCCTTAAGAAGGGCACAGATGCTCGTTTTCTTTCCTATCACCGCAGCCTTGCTGAAAGGCCGAGCGCAACGTTCTCTAATAGCTGCTCAGTAACTGAGCCCACCACAAAGCGAAGCTTACGGCTATAAGGGAGCTTAGAATGCGGTCTCTCTCTGCAACCATGACACATCCCTTTAAGAGCACAGCTGAGAAAAGAAAGCACAGCACGAGCTTACTAAGAGTTTCCATGAGGCAACTTATCCTTGTAGCGTCCCATGTGAAGATCCAATAATTTCATATCCAGTTGGACGTGCTCCGCATAGTAACGGCTGGCCTCTTGTAAGGTCGGGACTTGGTTTGGGTCTTCAGCCATATAGCCCTTCTTTCTTGCAGTGCCCTCGGCTTCTGTGAGGCACCTC
>DASQSI010000049.1:0-14247 GCA_035642415.1 Rubrobacteraceae bacterium | reverse complement strand
CATCAAGGTGGCGTAGGAGAACAGCCTCTGCTCGTTTCCCCCGTAACCTTCGAAGACGTCCTGTGGTAGTACCTTTTCGCTCAAGATTCTTCTCCTCTCGTCGCAGTTTCCCTATTTCTGTTCCCCAATCTGCTAGAGGATTATATCGGGAGCCCCCACCTTGTGGAAAAACCCGCAAAAGAGCACGCGATGGTACCGTTGTGGGCCGGGTGAGTTGCGCTAACGCGCCAAGGATCGCGGAAGGAGCGCCAATGCGCTAGGCTATGAGCCGAAGAGCAGACGGGAGCGTGAGCTTTTTGGGGATTGTGGTCCAGAAGTACGGTGGCAGCTCGGTGGCGACGGCGGAGCATATAAAGGCCGTGGCCGAGAGGGTGAAGAAAACCCGCGAATCTGGCTTAAGCCTTGTCGTGGCCGTCTCGGCCATGGGCAAGACCACGGACAGGCTGCTCGCGCTCGCGGCCGAGGTTTCTCGGGAGCCGTCGCCACGCGAGATAGACCAGCTGCTCGCGACCGGTGAGGAGCAATCGGTCGCGCTCCTGGCAATGGCCCTCCACGACCGCGGGGTTGCGGCCACCTCGCTCACAGGTCCGCAGGCGGGAATGAGGATCACGGGGCACTACGGGTCGGGCATCATCTCCGAAATCCGGCCTGAACGTATACGCAAGCTCCTTAACGAGGAGCAGGTCGTCATCGTCGCCGGGTTTCAGGGAATGAACGAGGTGGGTGACGTCATGACCCTCGGACGCGGGGGAACGGACACGACGGCCGTTGCGCTCGCGGCGGCGTTGGAGGCAGACCGCTGTGAGATCTACACGGACGTCGACGGTGTGTACACCGCCGACCCGAGAATAGTGCCGAAAGCGCACCGGATACCTGTGATCTCACCCTCCGAGATGGCAGAGATGTCGTGGCGCGGGGCGAAGGTGATGCACCCGCGGGCCGTCGAGCTCGGGGCGTTGTATGATGTGGAGATCCACGTCCGCTCCTCTTTCAACGAGAACCCGGGTACCATCATCAGGAAGGACAAGGATTTGGAGCGTTTGGAGACCAGTGAGACCCTGGCCGGTATCGTCCACGACCTGGACATCTCACGCGTAACGCTCACCGGCATCCGTACCGGCCCCGGCACGATGAGCCGCGTGTTCACGCCCTTGGCCAAGGCCGGCATCTCTGTGGATGTCATCGTCGAGAGCGCCCCAAAGGAAGGCTCCTCTGACGTAGCCTTCACGGTCAAGCGTGCCAACTTTGCCAAGGCGTGGCGCCTGGCGAGCGAGGTGGCGAGGTCATTGGGCGGCGAGGTCGAGGGAGAGGAAGACCTCGGCAAGGTCAGCGTGGTCGGGACCGGGATGCTCAACCGGCCCGGCTACGCCGCGAGCATGTTCGACGCGCTGGGGAGGGCGGGCATCCCGATCCGGATGGTCTCGACCTCGGAGATCCAGGTGACATGTGTTATACCTGCGGAGAATGTGGAGGATGCGGTGCGGCGCCTCCATAAGGATTTCGAACTGGAGGAGAGAGATGTTTAGCGGTGCGTTCACTGCCCTTATTACCCCGTTCAAAAACGGCGAGGTTGACGGCGAAGCCCTGGCGGACCTTGCCGAGTTTCAGATACGGCAAGGCGTGAACGGCCTCGTCCCTTGCGGCACTACCGGCGAGACCCCAGCTTTGACCGAAGAGGAGGATCGGCTCGTCGTAGAGATCGCCGTGCACGTCTCGGGAGGACAGGTCCCGGTGATCGCGGGTACCGGCTCGAACAGTACCGACATGGCGATTAAATACACCAAGATGGCCGAAAAAGCGGGCGCCGATGGCTCGCTGCAGGTTGCCCCATACTACAACAAACCGACCCAGGAGGGACTCTTCAGGCACTTCGCCGCCATAGCCGAGAACACATCTTTGCCCCTGATCCTCTACAACATTCCTAGCCGCACAAGCATAACCCTCTCAGCCGAGACCGTGGCCCGGCTCGCGGAGCTCCCCAACATCGTCGGGATCAAGGACTCCACCCTCTCGGTGAGCATGGTTAGCGACGTAAGGCGCCTCTGCGGCGAGGACTTCGCCATCCTCTCCGGCGATGACCCGATGACGCTCCCTGTAATGTCCTTGGGTGGGAACGGCGTGATCTCGGTCGCCTCCAACGTCGCTCCCGCGGCCGTCTCGGAGATGGTTAAGGCCCTAAACTCCGAGGACTTCGAGCGAGGTCGTGAACTCCACTATGAACTCTTCCCTCTCTTTCGCGCGCTCTTCCTGGAGACCAACCCTATCCCCGTGAAGGCCGCTGCCTCCCTCTTGGGCCTCTGCTCGGACGAGATGCGCCTGCCTCTCGTGCCAATGTCCGGCGAGAATCTCCTCAAACTTCAGAAGGTCATGGAAGAGAGCGCTCATCTCCTCCCCACCCCCGAAGAGGTGAGGTGACCCGCGTCGCCGTAATCGGCGCGGCCGGCAGGATGGGCCGCGAGCTCTGCCGTGTTGCCCTTGAGACACAAGGCATCGAGCTCGTCGGTGGCACCGAACAGCCCGGGGCACCTGAGCTCGGCCTCGACCTCGGCGAGCTCTGCGGCGTTGGAAAGGTGGGCGTCGTAGCCACCGAAGATCCACCCGAAGAAGCCCAGGTCCTCATCGAGTTCACCTCGCCCGAGGCGACCGTCGAGCACCTCTCTTACCGACGTCCCGCCGTCATCGGGACTACGGGCTTCTCCGAAGGCCAGCGTGCCAGAGTCGAAGAAGCGTCGAAGAGCGTTCCCCTGGTGTTCGCCCCGAACATGAGCGTGGGGGTGAACCTGCTGCGTGAGGTGGTCTGGGGACTCTCCGCGAGGCTCACCGGTTACGACATAGAGATTACCGAGGCTCACCATCGCAACAAGAAGGATGCCCCCTCCGGGACGGCGTTGCTGCTCGCCCGCGCCGCCGCTGAGGGCCGGGGACAAAAGCTGGATGAGGTTGCCGTCTACGGTCGGGAGGGCGTCTCACCGCGCAGGGAGGGCGAGATCGGCATCCACGCCCTGCGCGGTGGGGCGGTCGTCGGCGAGCATCGTCTGATCTTCTACGGACCCGGCGAAGAGGTCGAAGTGATCCACCGCGCCCTCTCGAGGCGTACCTTCGCTGATGGCGCCCTGAGGGCCGCAAAGTTCGTCGCCACGGCGGAGCCCGGCCTGTATTCCGTGAAGGATGTATTGGAGGGCAACGACTGATTAGGGCGAGACGGCCTTCGTTAATTCCACGCGAAGTCCTTTTCGGCAACCCGGAGAGAACGCAGCCCCGGCTCTCGCCGGACGGGAAGCTGCTCGCCTATTTGGCCCCTCTGAACGGTGTGTTGAACGTATGGATGGGACTCGTCGGGGGCGAGGACTTCGATCCGGTCACGCATGATGAGAAACGCGGTATTAGGGTCTACTCCTGGGCTGAAGACGGGCGTCACCTGATCTACCTCCAGGACGGGGACGGTGATGAGAACTGGAGGCTGTACGCCGTCGAACTGGGCTCTGCCGCGCGAAGCGCCCGGGACCTGACACCCTTCGACGGCGTGCAGGCACGGCTTCTCAAGGAGAGTAAACGTTTTCCGGAGGAGGTTCTGGTAGAGCTGAACAAGCGGGACCCCCGGCTACATGATGTCCACCGGCTGAGCCTGACGACGGGCGAGCTCGAGCTCGTAGCGCAAAACCCCGGCAACGTCGCGGGCTAGGTCGCTGACCAGAACCTAACCGTACGCGTGGCCCTCGCCGCTACACCTGAGGGCGGGTTCGACCTCCTCTTCCAGGAACGCGAAGAAGGAGATGATTGGCGCAAACTCCTCTCGTGGGGCCCGGAGGACGCCTTGAGCAGCGCACCCGTGGGTCTCTCGGGAGATGGCACGAGGATGTTCCTCCGAGATTCGCGAGAAGCGAACGCCGCCCGGCTCGTCGAGCTGGATCTCTTGACGGAGAGGGTAGATATCCTTGCCGAAGACTCACAGTACGACGTCGCCGACGTGCTGATACACCTCGACACCCGCGAGCCCCAGGCCGTAGCTTTTACGCGGGCCCGCACGGAGTGGACGGTCCTGGACGAAGACGTTCGCGAAGACTTCGCTGCCCTAAAGGGGCTCTACCCTGGGGACTTCGCGATCGCGAGCCGGGATCGGGCCGACAAAAATTGGCTCGTCGGCTTTAACGTCGACGACGGTCCCGCTTCTTACTACGCCTACGACCGTAACACGCGCGACGGCACCCACCTCTTCGACGACCGGCCGGACCTGAACGGGTACACGCTATCCTCGATGCGGCCCATCTCTTTCACTGCTCGCGACGGTCTCGAGATCCACGGCTACCTAACGCTCCCGCCCGGAGAGAGCGAGAACCTCCCTATGGTCCTGAATGTGCATGGGGGTCCCTGGGCGCGAGATGCGTGGGGTTATCACCCCGAGGCTCAGTGGCTCGCCAACCGGGGCTATGCTTGCTTGCAGGTCAACTTCCGCGGCTCGGCTGGCTATGGCAAGAAGTTCCTCAACGCCGGCAATAAGGAGTGGGGCGCCCGGATGCACGATGACCTCGTGGACGCGGTTCGCTGGGCGGTTGAGAAGGGGATCGCCGACCCCAAGAAGTGCGCCATCTATGGCGGCTCTTACGGTGGGTACGCTGCCCTCGTAGGAGCGACGTCCACGCCGGACCTGTTCCGGTGCGCCGTAGACATCGTAGGGCCTTCTAGCTTGGTCACCCTGATCCGGACCATCCCGCCCTACTGGTCTACCCTGCTGGCCACGTTCCACGAGCGCGTCGGCAACCCCGATACAGAAGAGGAGTTCCTCAAATCCCGCTCTCCGCTCTTCTACGTAGACCGTATAAAGATACCCCTCCTCATTGCCCAAGGGGCCAACGACCCGCGCGTCAAGCAGTCGGAGGCCGAGCAGATAGTCGCCGCCCTCTACGAGAAGGGTATAGACTACGAGTATCTGCTTTTTGAGGATGAAGGCCACGGTTTCGCCCGCCCGGAGAACCGCCTAAAGTTCTACGCGGCAGCCGAACGTTTCCTGGCTAAGCATCTCGGTGGCCGCGTCCAGGAGGACGAGGCTCCAGGTTAAGCCCGGGCATTGTCGTAAGAAGTCGTGTACCAGGGAAGTTGCTACTACAGGCTTCTAAGGACACTGGAAGGATAGAACAAAACCGATGCCCACAGATATGGGAATTGTGGAAAGGAGCGTGGGCACCTGTTTCCTCTCCTAGCTTGGAGAATGTCTGAGCATTGTGGATCATCGTCTGCAGGGTGTCATGCGTCTTCGGGCGTAATTTGCCTACCCACTCTTTGGGGTAATTCGCCTACATCTTCGGCTCCTCTCTACCGGAACCCCAAGCCGGATAGTATCGGTACACTTATAGAAATCTGAGGCTGAAGATAGTAAAACACCAGAACGGCAGGCCGGAAGCGACCGGAGACTTCAACCCGACCTTTAAGTATGCGCTTCACCAAAATGCACGGTGTCGGCAACGACTTCATCATAATGAATCCCGGCGAGGTCGAGGGGGCTAACCTCCAGGATCTTGCCCTCAAAGTATGCGACCGGCACTTCGGCATCGGGGCGGACGGGATCCTCGTGCCCGCCCCCTCCAGGCTTGCGGATCTGAAGATGGTCTACCTGAACTCCGATGGCTCTAGCTCGCAGATGTGTGGCAACGGCCTCCGCTGCCTTGCCCGCTACGCTCGAGACTCGGGTATCGTCGAAAACGACGCCCTCACCGTCGAGACCGGCGCCGGCATAAAGAAAGTTCTGCTCCGCCCCGACGGCGCGTCCCGGGTCGAGATGGGTGCACCGGGTTTCACCCCCGAGGTAAAGGTGGGAGGTTTCAGTTTCTTGCGTGTCTCGATGGGCAACCCGCACGCAGTCGCTTTCCTGGAGAGCGCTGCGGAGGTCGAGGCGTTAGACCTCAAGATGGTCGGACCGCCAGTAGAGAATGACCCTCTCTTTCCTGAGAAGACGAACGTAGAGTTCGCTTACTCACGAGGGAGGCATGAGGTAAGGATGAGAATCTGGGAGCGAGGTGCGGGCGAGACTTTAGCGAGTGGGTCCGGCTCGTGTGCTGTGGCGGTTGCAGCGATTCGATCGGGTCTCAACGAAAGCCCTGTACACGTGATCCTTGACGGTGGTTACGTCGAGGTGGAGTGGGCGGGCGACGAAGAGTCGGTGTATATGACGGGGCCTGCGGAGTACGTCTGTGAAGGGGAGCTCCTCCTTTAGCCACGACCGTTTTTAGTAGTCGTTAGCCAGCTTGGCCTCAAGCTCGTCCACAAACTGTCGCGCCGTGCGCCCGCTCCTTCCGGCGTGCCAGCGGTCCCAGAGAAGAGCGCGCTCCTTTAGCTCCTCGCCAGGGATTTTCAGCCTGCGTCCCTCGACGAGCCCGAAGACTATCTCCAGGTACCGCTTCTGGTCGGGGGCAGGGAAGGTTATGCGCAACCCGAAGCGGGCGGATAAGGAGAGCTTCTCCTGCATGGTGTCGCGGGCGTGGACGTCGTCGTCGCGTTCGGAGAAGCGCTCCCGGACCACGTTGCGGTGGTTGGAGGTGGCGTAGACCCTCACGTTCTCGGGCGGCTCCTCGACGCTACCCTCGAGAAGCGCCTTTAGCGACTTGTACTCGACCTCGTCCTCCTCGAAGGAGAGGTCGTCCACAAAGAGGATGAAGCGCAGACCGCGCCCACGCAGGACTTCGAGCACCAGCGGCAGTTCCTTGAGGTCTTCTTTGGCGAGTTCGACGAGGCGAAGACCCCCGTCGGCGTGTTCGTTGAGGATTGCCTTTACGGTCGAGGACTTGCCGGTACCCGGCAGACCATAGAGGAGGACGTGGTGGGATGGGAGCCCGGCGAGGAGACGCTCGGTGTTCTTTAGCAGGGGTTCGCGCTCCTTATCATAGCCGATCAAATCCGTCAGGCGTACCGGGTCGGGCCGAGGCACCGCCCGCAACCTTCCGCTCTCCCAGCGGAACGCCCGGTAGCGTCCGAAAGACCCTGCACCATGCGTGGCGTAGTGCACTGCGACGGTCTCGACGAGCTCTCCCCAGTCCTCCACGTCCGCTAGCTTGCAAGCCAGCGCCAGGCGGGGCTGTCTACAGCGTGCCACATCGGCCCTTGCGTCCGGATCTCGCCAGGGCCTCCATACCCCCTCTAACGCAGGCACGGCCGTCTCGACGAGGCCGAGCAGAAGCTCGGGTTCAATCTCGAAGAGCGCCCGGAGCGTGCGGAAGTCGCTGCGGGTCTGCTCAGTGAGTGTGGGAGTCAGCTCCCCTTTCTCGGCGCCGAGGCTAAAGGGGTTCTCATCGTCCAGGAGACGCTCCACGAGGTGTGACTGCCAGGCGTCGGGGAGGAGAAGATCACTAGACTCTGCGGCCAGCTCCTTCCACAGCCGCCCGAACGTCTCTGCCACGGTTGCGGAGTCGGGGCGGCAGCCTGCGGCCAAGAGTCCCAGAAGCGTCAAGAAGTCCTGTGCTGCGGACGATGCCAAAACTCCCCGCAGCACAGCCAACCCTCGTGCCCGCAGGAGCAGCCTGTTCAGCTCGGTACCATCCATACTAGGCGGCACTATAGCACCGACGTGGCGCTATGCTATGTGTAGATGTCGCTTGAGTAAGGTTGCGGCGCCGACGGGTATAGCTTCTGGGATAGATCTCGCCAGCATGCGCCAGAGGAAAACGACCGAGCACAACATCGCGAGCCTGCGGGTTCAAGTACACCCTGCCGGTCAGCGGAAACGTGACGCTGGTACCTAACGATCGAAGAGGCGGGCGAAAAAGCCGCGGTTTTTAAGGGCTTTAAGTTCGGCTTCGAGCCGGACGCGCTCTTCGGTAATGCTGGCCTTCTCTTCGACGAGCTCTATCTTCTCGTGGGCGAGACGATCACGTTCGGACTCGAGCTTGACCTTCTCCTCTTCTAAGGTCGAGATGGTCTTCTCCTGCAGCTCGCGCTGGAATTCGACGAGGTTGAGGCGCTCGATCTCGGACCACAAACGGTCTATCTCTGTGCGCGCAGCGTCCCGCTCCTTACGGACCTCCTCGATCTGACGGGTACGCTCCTCCAGGCGCGTTTTGTAATCCTGGCCCTGCTGGAGCAGGCGCTCGTAGCGCTCGAACGGGACCGCTGGTAGATGCGAGGTACCGCCGGAGGTCTCATCTCCGATCACTTCCCCCTCAAAGACCTCCTCTCCCTCCGCAGCGTCGGGGCTGCTTCCGGTGCCCAACTCGCGTGCCAGTTCCTCGATCTCCGAGAGCCGGAGGCTATACCCGCCCCTGGCGGTGCGTTCGGCGTGTAGGCGCCCCTCGTTTACATAGCGCCGCACCGTGCTCGCCGACCGACCCAGGATCTCCGCTGCTCTAACGAGCCCGATGCGCTCCTCCCTGGGGTCCATACGGAATATTCTACTGGCCACCGCGGACGACGGCTACAGAAAAGGATCGACTGCTCGGAGCTGCTACGCTCTCAGGACCTCATTACCTCGAACCTCGACCGGTATCTCCGGCAGGGGCCTGGGCGCAGGCCCGGCCTCTACCGCTGCGTCTCGGGCGGGGTCGAAGACCGAGCCGTGGCATGGGCAGGCGAGCTTGCCATCCCTATAGTTCACCGTGCAGCCCCGGTGTGTGCAGACCGCCGAGTACGCTGCAAAGTCACCGTCTTCGAGGTGCACCAGCACCGCCGGCTGCTGTAACTGGGCATCCGTGAACTCGACGGCCGATCCCCGCGGGACGTCTGCCACCCGAGCAATCGGTGCTCCCTCCGGGATCTCGGCCACCGGCGTGCCGCCGCTCTGAGTCGTCGTGCCGCCCGCTGATTGCGCCGCCCCCTGGACGCCACCGGTGAGGCCACCTTCGCCGGCTTCTTCGCCGGGCCCTTCGCTACCGCTACCGCCGCCACAGGCGGCGAGGACCGACGCACCCGTAGTGCCTATGCCCACTGCCACCCCGATCTTGATGAACTTTCGACGCGAAAGACGCTTCTCTGCCAAAACATCCTCCTCGATAGCTTTCGTCGCTCTTTTACCATGCGGCGGTATACGAAGTATCGCCAATCCTGGTTGTGCCATCCCTCCGGCGCTGCGTATGCGTAGAATAAAAAGTAACAAAAAGCAGTCTTGTACTTTGGCAAGGAGGCCCGGCGATGAACAGTACGGCGTGGGTGAGGATCTTGGTCGGAGCCGTTTGGCTGAACGGAGCGGTGGAGAAGCTCCTTAGCCCCAGCTTCCCCCGTCAGTTCGCCGCCACCCTCAACTCAGGAGCGTACGTTTCCCAGGCTCCTCCTTGGTTCGGGAATTTCATGCGCGCGAATGTCTTGCCTAACGCCGAGCTCGTGGCGCAGCTCGTCCGCTTCGGGGAGCTAGCTTTGGGCCTCGCGCTTGTTCTCGGTCTCCTCACCAACCTGGCAGCTGTGGGTAGCATTTTGTTTAGCTTGATGCTATATATCTCGCAAGGCGGGGCAAGGTTGGGAGAGGGTCTAGGACCACCCGAGTTTCTCGACATAAACCTGCTAATGGCTTTGCTCTCCCTGGTCATCTTGCTAAGCCCGGCGGCGAAGGCGCTTTCTTTGGACACCACCCTCGTCCACCGTAGCCCCCGTCTCGCCCCCCTGCTCACCAATCGCCGTTCGGGCGCTCGCCGCCGTTCCCGGGGGCGGGCTTAGAAGACGTAAACGGTCAGCTTTTTGGTTTCGCCCCCAGTTACAAAAACGCCGGTATTAGCTCTCCCCTGACCAGGTCCGCGTAGCTTTCGCGTTCGCGGACGACGGCCCAGCGATCGCCACGCACCAGGACTTCGGCGGGGCGGGGGCGGGAGTTGTAGTTGGAGGACATCGAAAAGCTGTATGCGCCCGCGCTCATAAGGGCCAGCAGATCTCCCTCGGCAGCATCAGGGAGATCAACACGGTCACGAGCGAGGTAGTCGCCGCTTTCACACACCGGACCGACGAGGTCGGCAGAGGCTGTCGTTGTGCCTTCGTTTATGGGCCGGACTTCGTGATGGGCGTCATAGAGGCTGGGACGGAGGAGATCGTTCATGCCGGCGTCAGCGACGAGGAAGCTCTTCTCACCGCTCCGTTTGCGATAGATCACCTGCGTGAGTAGGACGCCAGCGTTTCCGGCTATGTAGCGGCCCATCTCGCAGAGTATCTTGGCGCCTGTGGCCTCTAGGATGGGTCGGACAGCATCGACGAGCTCACTGGGGGTGGGGACCTCTTCGTCCTTGTAGCGTATTCCCAGGCCCCCGCCAATGTTGAAGTATCTAATGTCGAAGCCACGGCGTTTGAGCTCATCTACAAGGGCGGCGCTCTTTTCGATAGCTTCAACATAAGGAGCAAGTTTGGTGATTTGACTGCCTATGTGCTGGTGTACCCCGATGAGGTCCAGGCTCCGGTACTCTCGCACCCTCTCGGCGAGCGTGAGAGCCTCGTCTACGGGGATGCCGAACTTGCTGCCGCCCTGCCCGGTTGAGATGTGAGCGTGGGTATCTGGCTCGACATCGGGGTTGACGCGCAGAGAGACGCGCGCCTTCTTGCCGTGGAGTGCAGCGAAGCGTCGGAGATGCTCGAGTTCGGAAGCCGACTCGACGTTAAAGAGCAATATGCGCTCGCCCAAGCCTGCCATAAGCTCGTCTTCGGTCTTGCCTACGCCTGCGAAAACGACCTTTTTCGGGTCGAACCCGGCCTTCATCACCCGATACAGCTCGCCGCCCGAGACGATGTCCGCCCCCGCTCCGAAGGAAGCCAAAGTCCTCAATACCGCCAGATTCCCGTTTGCCTTCACGGCGTAGCAGACCAAGTGATCCAAGCTTGAAAATGCCTCATCGATCTCCCTGTAAGCCTTCTCTAAGGCGTCATGGCTGTATACGTAGGTGGGTGTGCCTATGCTCTCGGCGATTTCGGAGAGGGCGACGTCCTCGCACCGGAGGCTGCCCTCCCCGTAGTAAAAGTCCTCCAAGTTAACCTCCTCGTGTTTATGATGGTCCCCATGAACCTTTCGCGTGGTATCTTTGTATCCCGGAAGAAATATACTCCGTGCCGGAGCTTGGCGCGACGCAAAAGACCATGAAGATTCCAAGCGAACAACCGACGGCGAAGGCCCCACCACTTCTCCTCAACCCTGTGCTCACGCAGCTCCCCGACTATCCTCTGGTTCGCATAGACGAGCGCCGCCGGGAGCTCGAAGAGGAGGGTGCGACACTCTTTGACTTCGGTACCGGGGACCCTCGCGAGCCGACGGACTCTAAGATACGCCGGGCGTTGATAGAGAGCGTCCCAAAGGTCAGCCGGTACCCGAGCGCCTATGGCACAAGGGAGCTGCGCGAGGCCTTCTGCGGCTTCATGCGCCGCCGCCATCGCGTCGAGCTTGACCCGGACGCCGAGGTTCTGCCCGCCGCGGGTTCCAAGGAGGCTATCTTTCACTCCCCGCTCGCCTTTTTGCACCCGTCGCACGAGCGGCGTGGCGTCGTCTACGGTACCCCAGGCTACCCCGTCTACGAGCGCGGTGCCCTCTTCGCTGGCGGAGAGACGCTACCCATAAAACTCCGCAAGGAGGAGAATTTTCTGTTGCCGGTGGAGGCCCTGGACCCAAAAAAGACGCGGATACTTTGGATCAACTATCCTCATAACCCCACCGGTGCGACCACGACCTACTCGTACCTCGAAAAGGTAGCCCTCTTCTGCCATGAGCACGACATCCTGCTCTTCTCCGATGAGTGCTACAACGAGACCTACTCCGGCGTGCCCCCGCCTTCGATCCTCGAGATCACTAGAGAACGCGCTCTGGCCTTCGTCTCTCTATCTAAGCGCAGCGGCATGACTGGTTATCGCACCGCGATGATGGCCGGTGACCCCAGACTGATAGCTGCCCTGAAGAAGCTGAGACCCTCCATCGGCATCGCGAGCCCTGGCTTCGTCCAGAAGGCCGCAACTGCCGCCTGGGATGACGATGCACATGTCGAGGAGCGTAACCGCGTCTTCGCCGAAAAACGCGCCTTGTTCGTAGACTTCTTCGACCGAGCAGGCTTGCGTGTGCTACCCACGAACGCGGGCATCTACCTCTGGGTCGAAGCACCAAAAGGGTATGGCGAAGACGACGAGGCCTACGCTCTTAGGCTCCTCGAAGAAGGCATTGTCGTGGCGCCCGGCTCCTCGTTCGGCCCTGGCGGTGAGGGCTTCTTCCGGGTCGCCCTCGTGCCTGCACTCGAAGAGTGCGAAGAGGCCATATCCCGATGGGCAAACCTTTAGTACCGAGTCTGAATCGGAGGTGATCGTAAAGGTAGGTTATGGGGGAGACAGACCTACCGGCCATCGCGAGGATCTATAACTCTGCAGCTTCAATCCATAACTCGACGTCAGCCAGCCCATAAGGGGGCTAGTGAAGATGTTCGAAAGCTTAACGGGCCAGGAAGTGAGGCGCGCTTGTCTAAGGTCACAGAACTAGACGATATCGAACGGGACCTAGTCGTGTTAGAGCTCAGGCTCGACGAGTAAGATACGCCCCAACTCTCCGGGAACGCAACGAGACAGCACCGTGTCCTGCTAAACTGACGCCGGTAGTCGCAATGGTTCTTCCGCAGAGGGACGTTCGCAGATGAGAGAGCAGATAGAGGCCGCGTTCGAGGATAGGGTGTTGCTGGAGAAGGAGGAGTACCGCCAGGCAGTCCATGACGCGGTCACCGCTTTGGACTCTGGGAAGCTTAGGGTTGCGGAAAAGGTGGGTGGGAAGTGGTGTTCGAACGCGTGGGTAATGAAGGCGATCTCCTTGTATTTCACAGTGGCCGAGATGAGGACCATTCAATCGGGACCGTTCGAGTACCATGACAAGATCCCCACCAAAAAGAACTTAGCAGAGGCCGGAGTGCGTGTGGTCCCGCCGGGCACGGTGCGCTATGGCGCGTTCGTCGAGCCGGGCGTCGTCGTGATGCCGGGTTACGTAAACATTGGAGCGTGGGTAGGAAGCGGCACGATGGTCGACACTTGGGCGACGGTAGGCTCGGGCGCACAGATCGGGCGCAACGTTCACATCGCCGGCGGTGTGGGCATCGGTGGCGTTTTGGAGCCGCCAGGGACGATGCCGGTCATCATAGAGGACGGAGCCTTTATCGGTTCGCGGGCGATCGTCGTCGAAGGGATGCACATCGAAGGAGAAGCGGTCTTGGGGGCCAACGTGGTGCTCACGGCCTCGACCCGGATAATCGATGTCACCGGCCCTGAAGAGGTGGTCTACAGGGGCCGTGTCCCCGCTCGCTCGGTTGTGGTAGCCGGAACCCGAACCAGGGAGTTTCCCGCTGGCTCCTACCAGCTCCAGAGCGCCCTCATCATCGGCCGACGCAGGGAATCGACCGACCAGAAGACCTCCCTGAACGAAGCCTTGCGGCAGTTCGGGGTGAGCGTGTGAGGGAGAGGGTACTCGAAGCCCTGCTCTTCTTCCTCCAACGCCCAAGCGTGACCGGCGAGGAAGAGGCCCTTTGCGACGACCTGGAAGCGCGCATAAGTGAGCTATCTGACTGGTGCACGGAGCGTGTTTCGAACAACCTCCTCGTGCATCGGCGGGAGCCGGATGTCTCGCGGGAGCGCCTGATCTTCGCCGGCCACCTCGATACCGTGCCGGAGCCCGTAGGGGGCCTGCCGGTGCGGATCGAGGGGGATCTTATCTATGGCCGGGGAGCTTCAGACATGAAGGCCGGAGATGCCGTGATGCTCGCACTCCTGGAGAACTTCTGGTGGGAGGGCTCCTGGGCGGAACCGACCTTCGTGTTCTACGAGCGCGAGGAGGGCACGTACGCCGAAAATGGCCTTGAGACGGTCTTTAGAAAGTACCCGTGGGTCCTGAACGGGAAGCTAGCCTTCGTCTTGGAGCCGACGGAGAACGCTTTGGAGGCCGGGTGCGTTGGCACGGCGCACGTCGAGGTAATCTTCAAAGGCCTTCCGGCGCACTCGGCCCGGCCCTGGCAGGGGGAGAACGCCCTGACCGCCGCCGGGGAGTTCCTGGCGGCTTTGCACGAGCGACCGCCGGAGAAGGTGATGGTGAAAGGGCTGCCGTTCTACGAGGTCCTCACGCCCACGATGGCTTCGGGCGGGCGGGCCAAGAACGTCGTGCCGGACGAGTTCCGAATCAACATCAACCACCGCTTCGCTCCCGGCAAGGACGTTGAGGACGTAAAGCGCCTCTTCGACGATCTCCTCAAAGACCACGCTGCTTCTTACGAGATCGTCGACTTCGCCCCGAGCGGATCGGTCGCCCTGGATCACCCCTTAATACAGCTCTTCGCCTCAGAGGGC
>DASQSI010000048.1:0-5542 GCA_035642415.1 Rubrobacteraceae bacterium | reverse complement strand
TCGAGCCGGGGGCGCTTTCCTCCCGCAAGAGTTCGTCGCCTCGATCTCCGTAGTACCCCGTAGCCGAGGCGCTGACCATTACCCCGGGTGGCACCGGAAGCCCAGCGAGCGTTTCAGCCAAAAGACGTGTCCCCTGCACGCGGCTCTTTCGGATGCGAGCCTTCTTGGCGGATGTCCACCGCCCTTCCACGCTCTCACCCGCTAGATGCACGACGGCGTCTATTCCCTCGAGCCGGTCGGTGTCGATCTCGCTCGCCGACGGATCCCCCCGAACGATGCCATGATCCCCCGCGCTCCCCGAGCGGTGAGGCAGCATGACGCGATGTCCTTAATTCGCGAGGGCAGAGATGAGCGCCGAGCCTATAGCCCGCTAGAGCCACTAACGAGTACGTTCAAACCTTCCTCCTCTGCACGATGAACACTACTCAAAGGTGCCGCCTTAGACTCGGTTAACGCCCATGAACAAAGGCGAAAGCAAAAAGACTTAAGTAAGCGGATTTCTGACGCCAGCTACCCTTGATCAAATGCCGCCTCACTCATCTAATCCGCGGGCCGCACGTTCGAATCCCGCTGGGTGACTTTAAAGGCTCGTATAAATATCCCATTTATTTTCTACTCCAATAGCGTCGCCCGTTTGGAGCCAGATAAGGAAACATTAGCATATGGTGCAACAGATAAGCCTGACAAGCTGGTTGATCTCGTAATCCTTGCCCTACAACACGCTGGACGCCCAAGAGCAAAGCCGACTTTTGCTGCAAGCCCCGCGAGGACGGTAACCGCCACCTGGCCGACGAGTTTTGGTCTTCTGAGGGCTACGAGCAGGAATTTTATGCCTCCGCGAGAAGTGATGGTTAATAAGTATTGCAAGGCGCTGTAATAAGACCTGCTTACCTCAGCGCTTCAGCCTTCCGCCTCAGGAAGCTGGCTGCCTCCCCTACGGTTCGCACCTCCGAAGCTGCCACGTCCGCTCCGCCGATAGCGGTCCTCACAAGCTCGACGATATGCCGTTGAAGCGGGTTCAAGGGATCGTCGTTTGTAGTGTCTGCCCAGGGTACCAGCCTAGGCTTGAGGATCGGCCAGGAATCACGGGTCCTTGGCTGAGATAGGTTAAACGCCTCCCGAAGGTCATTGGCAGATCGGTCCCGCTCAGTCAGGTGGCCAAGCCCCCACTTTTCTTCGAGAGTCTTTATAAACGACGTATGTTGTAAGGGCGTATTGATTACCGTCCCCGCTGCGGTATAGGCCGACACGATAATCGCGGGCACACGAACGCCCAGGCGATCAAATCCGAAGTCCATCTGCCCAGCCCGCCCGGCGGGCTGCGGCGGCCTGGCAGCTGGCGGCGGGACATGATCGTAGCATCCGCCATGCTCGTCGAAGGTGATAAGCAAAGCGGTGTTCAGATAATTGCTCCCCGTCGGGCTATCGGAGAGCCGGATGGCATCGTAGATTGTGGCTATCAGGGCCTCTCCTGCCAAAACACTCGAATGCCCAACCCGCCCAAATACTTTAGTCGGCGGGTGCATGTCGTTGTTGTTGACGAACAGACGAGGCTCGATGAAGGCGTAATGCGGAAGGTTTCCCGTTCTAGCGTCCTCAAAGAACTGCGACATGTAGCAGAAGTTCGTCCTGATGTGCCTCCAAAGCCGTGGGAAGTGGAGGATAGCAGTGAGCGAGAGGTGCTCTTGCGGATCATAGTAGACCTTCCATGACAGACCCTTGCTCTCGAGCCTCTCGAAGATCGTCTGGGCGTTGTTCGTCCCCTTCCTTACCCAATTGCTGTAAGGCTCATTGATGACCAGCCCACATGATTGGGCAGCATGGAAGAACAATCGGTTGGGGAACGTCTGGCTAGGCACCTCGCAGTGCCAGTGATCGCACACAGCGAACCCCCAGGCCAACGTGCTCATTACGGGAACGGCATCAGGAGGAAAGCAGTCCATGATGATTCGGTACTCAGCATATCTCGGCTCGTAGCCTGTCAACACTTTATAGTTGTTGATGTAGTCTAGGACGAAGCCGTTCATCGAAGGCTCGCTGGGAAGCTTGTCCGGTAGGTTGTACGGTGGCTTCATCCGAGGCGCTTCAAGTCTAGCGTTCTCAGCTGGAAAGACGGTCCCAAACAGTTGGGTGTTGACATGGGGATATTCCTCACCTGGATCAGGGTTTGGGTTATCCATGGTATAGCCCGGTCGCACATCGACGTGTTCCCATTGGGCAGGGTCGGCTTGGGGCGAGATAGGATTGGAAAGGTTCTTCCCTGCCACGCCCTCGAAGTGTTGGTCGGCAGGAACCTTCTCCGCCTTGTAAAGATACCCAAGGAGATTGTCGAATGAGCGGTTCTCCTCCATCAAGACGACGAAGTGATCGATGTTGTCGAAGGGTGTCTGCAACTCCTTCATTGGCTAAAGCCCGTCACCCCTCATTCCAAACACAGCTGCACCTATCGTGGAGCGTCATTCTACAAGCCCTCTCACCCCTAAAGCGGGTTCGCACTATATTCTCTTAGAAGTGGTCTCAAATGCCGGTTCTCGAAAGCGATCGGAGAGGCATGTTAAGAGTAACCTTGGCAGTCCAAGCTCTCCGAGGTAGACCCCGCTTTTGGGCCGGCCCTACCTTTGAAGGCTAGCGGAATCTTTACCGGTTTCGTGATCCGTAGAGATGATCGTCGGCATGCTTTCAGCGCAATGGAACCTACCACACTAGGGAGATGGGCTCTGTAATGTGCAAAGTCAGCGTGACAAACAATATTGTGGTTGTTCGCTGACATCCAAAGACGCCTGCAAACAAGCATATTTACTCTTATGGCTCATGCGTGTGCTCGCCATTGTGTGCCTGAGTTGGTGGCACCTCATCGATCCAGTAAACTCGGGGAATTATCTGGGTTATTGTCGCTGCTCTACATCTTCAGGGGTAACCGACAGCGCACCTAACTAGCCGACATGAACGTCGCGGGCGGCACCCAGGCCTGTGATCAGGAGGCATACCGCAACCGCAAAGAGCAGCACCAGCGGGACGGTCCACGCTTGCGTGACGTCACGGAGGACGCCGAAGAGGAACGGTCCGCCCATGGCTAGGAGGTAGCCCATAGATTGAGCCATGCCCGAAAGTGCGGCGCTGTGCTCAGAGTCGGGCGCGCGCAGCGCAAAGAACGTGAGCGCGAGGCTGAAGCATGCCCCCTGGCCGAGCCCCAGGAGAACGACCCAAAGGGCGGTTGCGGTACTGGCGGCGACAAGCAAGCCTAAAGTGCCAGCGCCAGCCAGAGTTACAGCCACCAAGACGATACCGTACTGAGAAGGCCTTCTGTCGGCGAGCACGGGGGCGAGAAACATCGACGCGATGCCCACTACCTGCGCGAGCGCGAGCATCCACCCCGCTAAGGAGGCGCTCATCCCACCTACCTCCTGCAGGATCTCCGGGAGCCACGTCAGTACCACGTAATACGCCAGCGACTGCAACCCCATAAACAGCGTCACCTGCCACGCGAGGGGCGAGCGCCACAAGCCGCTAACCCCTTGGGAGGTTTCGGTGGACGCGCTCGCGCGGCGAGCGCTGCGGATCTGGGGAAGCCACGCCGCGGCGGCCACGAGTGCTAGGAGAGCCCACAGGGCCAAAGACGCCTGCCAACCGATGGCGGTTTGCTGTGCAATAGGAAAGCTCGCGCCAGCCGCGATCGCGGCACTGAAGCCTAATGCGGCGGAGTAAATACTGGTCATGAGGCCAACACGTTCGGGGAACTCGCGCTTGACCAAACTGGGTAATAGCACGTTGCCAACTGCGATCGCCGCTCCCAGGATAGCGGTGCCCAGAAACAGCGTCGCTACCTCCCCCGCCGAGCGAAGCAAGATGCCCGCAGCGAGCACGAGCATACTCACCAGTAACATGCGCTCCGTGCCGAACCAGCGGGCCAGACGTGGCGCGGCCGGCGAGAGCACGCTGAACGCCAAGAGAGGCAACGTCGTGAGCAGCCCCGCGACTCCGTTGGAAATTTCGGTGTCCGACCGGATCTGGCCGATCAACGGTGCCACAGACGTGAGTGCTGGGCGCAGGTTGGCCGCTAGCAGTACGAACCCCAACACGAGCAGCACTTCCCGAACACGTGCAGGATCATGGAGACCTTCACGATGTCGCCGCTTCCCGGTCACCTTCCCAGCTTAGCATGGACCTCTGCGCCCTGATGCGTGCGTCGACCTACTCGCTTGCCCGCTCAGTCGGCCCTCAACACGATCTTGCCCCGGGTCGAAATTAGTTAGGCCCCAGGATATGTCTGTGGCCTCCGCTCATCTGTTCGTATGTGCGCCAACGCTCTCTCGGCGGTCTTAGTCAGAGTGCTCTCCGGCTTCGCCTCCGACCCCGCCGATCGCGACTCCTCACGGCAAGCCTTCGGGCTCTCAGTAAATGTACCTTCCCTATAGTGTTTCAAGTGATGTCACGGGTTATGCATAAATAAGCATCGCGCTGTCCGCAAAAGGCAACCTCGAGCGACATTGCAAAGAGCAACGCGAAACGCGGTTCTGGCAGCGACCCGAACCCGGTCAGGGCCTTCTCACTAATCTTCAAGCCACTCTCCCGAGGCGGTTGACTTTGTTTCTACCCAAAGCTACCCAAATGTCCGGTCCTTTTGATCGCCAGATGCGGAGCCCGAGGATGGACACCCCAAGCCCCTACAGGACTCCGTCTTACACGCTGACTATACGCCAGATCCCTACGAGGCCTAACAAGACGATAACACCGCGCAGCACCGGAGCTGGCAGCCGCCTTCCGACGCTTGCACCGATCGACCCGCCCACAAGCGATCCAGCGGCGATCAACCCCGCGGCCTCCCAGCTGACACGATCGTACGCGACGAGCACGTATGCCGACGCCGCCACGGCGTTGACGACCAACGCCAGCACGTTCTTCAGCGCGTTGAGGCGTTGGAGTGACTCCGGAAGCAGCGAGCCTAGCACCCCCACCAGCAGGATCCCCTGAGCAGCGGCGAAGTAGCCACCGTAGCAGCCGAGGAGGTAGGTGACGGGGACGGTCGCCGCCACCTGGCCGCGGCTCGCCTCCATCTTGCCGTGACGCTCGCGGCGGCGGGCTAGCGCCTCTTGGATGCGCGGCTGGGCCACCACTAGCACCAGGGCCAGGACCAGCAACACCGGGACGACGGCCTCGAAGGTTTCGGCGGGCAGATGCAGCAACAGCCAAGAGCCAGTGAGCGCCCCAAGCAGCGAGGCGGGCACAAGTTGCATCACGCGGCGCCACTGCCCGGCCAGTTCGCGCCGGTACCCCCAGGTACCGGAGAAGCTCCCAGGCACGAGGCCGATCGCGTTGCTCATCGTCGCGGTAACCGGCGGAAAGCCGAAGTAAATCAAGGCGGGAAACGTGATCAGGGTCCCGGAGCCGACCACGGCGTTGATGGCCCCCGCGGAGACGCCGGCCAGCATGATGGCCACAATCTCGAAGGCGTTCACCGCGTAGGCTCGCCGGAGGTCGGCGGCACCATGGCAGGTTCGCAAACGCCCGGCTCCGCGTCCGGAGCCCCCGGCGAGAAGGTAGC
>DASQSI010000047.1:0-4967 GCA_035642415.1 Rubrobacteraceae bacterium | reverse complement strand
GACCAGGTAGGCCCGCGGGTCTCGTACATCGGCGCGGTCGACGTCGACCCACCGCAGCCAGGTCTCCTGGACCACGTCCTCGGCGTCGGCGGCCGAGCCGAGCATCTCGTAGGCGACGGTGAAGAGCAGGCTGCGGTGGGTAACGAACGGGTCGTCGGTCATGAAGCGGACGCTACTCCCGGCGGTGCGGTCGGCACGGCCAGCGGCTTCAGGTCGCACGCCTCCGCGAAGCCGTCCGACTCGATGCCGAGTGCCACATTGCCCCTCGTGGTGAGGTTGGCAAACGAGATGACCGCCGTCAGCTCGACCAGCGCCGCCGCGCCGAGCTGCTCCAGCAGCCGGGCCGCCAGCTCGTCGGTGACCGTCGGCGGCGTCTGGCTCATCGCTTCGGCGTACGCCATCACGTTGCACTCCAGCGGCGTGAACCCGTCCGACTCGCGCCACCGCGGCACCTCCCGGGCCTTCTCCAGGTCGAGGTTCTCGTTGTGCGCCTGGAAATAGTTGAAGTCGAGACACCAGGTGCAACCGACCAGCGACGCGACGGCCATGTGAGCAAACGACTTCAGGTTCTCGTCACACGTGTCCCACTTCTGGACCTTGTTGCCGATCGCGAAGGTGGCCTTCAGCACCTTGGGGTTGTGCCAGTACACCCCGAGCGGCGTCGGCACCTGTCCCATCATCTTTGTGGCCATTCGCTTCATCAGCGCCCCCTTGATGCCGGTGATCTCGGCCGGCCGGATCCGGATGGTGCTGGTCATGTCTCCTCCTTTGTCGGTGGTTCTGAACATGGAGACACCGGACGCGAGTCGGATGTGACAGGCCACGGCGATATCCTCGCCAGCCGTGGCTGACGCAGAGTTCCGGTATGCACACCTCCTCCCGGTCGGCGCCGACGACACGCCGTACCGCCTCGAGCTCGTCGCTCAAGGTGCGCAGGACCCGGCGGAACTCACTACCCCCCCTGGCTCCTCCTCCTGCCGCCATCTTGGTTAATCCCCTGCGCGACGTGCTCTACGGCTTCCACCAAGTCGTCCATGTTCCTGGCTCCCTGGGTCCGCAGGTCCTCGTAGAGTCCGGGGTCTATCTCCCAATCGTGAGAGTAGGAGCCTCCGGCTATGTCCTGGTACTCGACCGTGACCGTCGCGTTGCGTTCGAGCCTACCGTCCCGGATCAGCGGTTGGAGGTTTTCTAGCTCGTCCCAGTAACAGACGATCCTCGCCCCTGGCGCCAGCGAAGTTATCCCCTCCTGAAAGAGGGTCAGCTCGGAGAGCACAAAGCCGTCCGAACTCTCGATGGGCGAGGAGAAGTGGAAGTTGATGTCCTTGGCCGGTCCTGAGCCTACGTTCTGGATAATGAGGCTTATGGTGGGCAGCTTCTCATAGTCTTCAGAGACGATGATTAGAGGCCTACCACCGGTGGTGGTCTCTCGCGCCATCTCGTGGACCTGGCTGCGGATCGCCTTAGTAGTGTAGTAGTACCCGAGCCCGATAACTACGATGAAAACGGTTTGTATCAGGGGATTGATGGCTTGAGCGATGGTTGCGAGGTCCATAGGATGGCTCCTTGTTTTTAGGGCTTACTGCTCTATGCCATGCAACGATAGCAGCCTGCAGCTTCGCGGGCGCTGGTGTATACCCCCTTCTCTGTGCCTTGCTACTGAGACGAAGAGTCCCGCCCCGTTGACTCTAGCCTCTATTCAGCGGGTCTCCGACAAACGGTCTTCTCGGAAACTTAGCAGGAGGCGGGGCTCTACTCAGCCATGGGCCGAGGCCGGCGATCAATTGGTCACAGCCGCCCACAAAACGACCAGATCAACGGCTATCGGCAGCAGTTTTGTGGCTCCAAAGAATCCCACCATCAAAAGAAGCGAGAGGATAGCTCCTCCTATAGCCAGCACCCTCCACCAGCTGAGCGGAACTCAGATCCATACCACTGCCAGGGCTGCAAGGATAAACAGCACTGCCGCCGTCACAGCGAGGAAGAATCCCGAGAGTGGGAAGCCGGAAGAGACCGTGACCTGGCCCAAAGGACCACTGTCTGTTCCTTTATGCCCTAAGCAGTGTGACCCTCGCAGCTGTAAATCCGACAACCGCGCGTATTAGAAGAATAATAGGTCTCAGGGGCGATACCTTCTTTCCCTGCTTTGCCCAGAGGGATGTCTGCTACTACTTTGATTGATACCTACAAATAACTAAGGCTTCAAGAGCCACTAACTCTATTCAGCGAGTATCCGACATTATGTCTTCTCGGAAACCTACCGGCGCTTAAGTGCCCAAAGGGGCTTCACATCAAAGATGGAGGTCACTCCTCCATCTCACCCGACTCCGCTGCGTAGAGGTTGCCCAGCATGAGCAGGGGGTTGATCGTCCAGAGAGTTTCGTAGGACTCCCCGGTGAGGGATCCGTACCTAATGGTAGCTGTGATCCCATCATGTAGCCCCATCTCCCGCAGCAAGGGCACTAGGTTCGCGTGGGAATCCCAAACGGCGGTAACCCTAAAGTGGGGCAGCTCGCTCAGGGGAACAACCTCCGAGTCTCGCTGGTAGCTCACAGAGCTTTCCAAGGGTGCGGAGAACTCGAACGTGATGTTCTCCGCTGCACCCCTGCCGATATTGCTGACGACGATCCCCACGAGGGTGCCGTGGCGGTACTCTGCGGTGACCAGGACGTGAGGGCATTCGTGGGCAGTGCGGCTCTCGCGCATCTCGTTGAGGGTATCGCGGTTCCCCAAGACCTGCCTGTAGAACACCCTCAGCTGGAAACCGAACAGTACCGTAAGGCCCACGGTGCCGATGGCGGAAGCCACTTGCGCCCTTTTTACGCACATAGCAAAAGTCTCTGTCGTGACGGAGATCCGGCACCAGATAGCGCTCAGGAGCAAAGAAGGACCGGGGCTGCGCTCTTCCCATCGTTGGTAAGACGCCGTGCGCGTCTTCATCCCAAGAAGCAGCCCCAGGGTTGTAGCCTACAAGAGTCTAAGCGAAGAAAAGCCGGGATTTTTCCTCCGAACTCCGAGATAAGTGACGGTCTTTGTCACCATTATGAATTAGATTTCGGTGGAGTACACCCGTCGTAGAGCTATGGAAAACAGAAAGGAGAAGCAGATGAGTAACCCGGTTGTGCACCTCGAGGTGGGGGGCAGGGATGATGAAGTGCTCTAGGGCTGCCGGCCCAACCCGGCTTTGAAAGAAAAGGGGCATACGATGCCAAAAAACTTTGAGCTTAGCGGTCCCGCCTTCGTCGGTTTTCAGGTTCGTGATGTGCAAGCCTCAGCGGACTTCTACGAGAAGATACTCGGCTTTAGGCGCGATCCTGAAGGCTTCCCGGGGGCTGTCGCATTCCTGAGCTACCCCATCCCCTTCGCGGTGACGCAAGCACGTCCGGGCGTGGACTTGGACAGCCTCCCTCGCCCGCACCTTGTGCCTGCCATCTGGTTCAAGACTGCTAACAGCCAGGTGGTTCACGACGCTCTGGTTGAGGCTGGCGTCACCATCTTGAGACCACCCTCAGACGGGCGGTTTGGCCGACAGTTTACGTTCGTTGACCTAGACGGCTACGCTATCACCATTTACGATCGTGACGCGCCGCCCAATGGATGGGACCAGACGGACTAGCTAAGAAGTTTGCTCCTGTGGCGAGCTATCTCACCTTCTAGGTCGAGGTTGCGAACCGTGAGGAGACGCTCAGAAGGCCGAGAGCCTAGGCGGCAGGAAAGCGACGGGACTGATGGACATACCAGACGGCCTGAGTATCGCGCTGTTCGCCGATCCCGAGGGCCACGTCGTGGGTCTTTTCAGATCCCCTGCCTATTCCCTAGCACAGCCTCTTTGAACTATAGCCCACACGCAAAGCCACTAGAAGACTCCGCCATGCGCCCCTTCTCGGAAACTCGCATAGTTCCGGTCCAATAGGCAAGGAGGCCCCCAGTCCTGTGGATGTCGATCTCTGCAACCGGAGGGTCAGTCGCCGTGACTAGCCCTCATTCCCTGCAGCGGTTCCTCGAAGGTTCGATGAGGCTTAGACGAAGCTGCTTATTGCTCGATCAGCTTTCTCTTGGCCTGTTCGAACCCTTCGTCTGTCAGGATCCCCGAATCCCGAAGCGAGTCTTCGAATCTCTGCACTTAAGCGGTTTCCACTCTGAGGCGCGCTCTCTTGAGAGATCCCTTGTTTAGCTTCTCTTATCTTGGTACGAAGCACATCGAGGTGTGCGATGCAGGCCACCGTTCTTCTCTCCCTGCCGCCGACAGAAACGTCCATCTCCACTTCCGTGGTGCCACGGTTCCCGGTGAATCGCTTCGTTGGTCGGGAAGTGGACGGAGAAGGAAGCCTGAGATGCCGAGGCCACGAGTGTCATTCCGAGCCCCTAATATCGCGCCTGGCGAACACACCGAGCGAGAGGACCAGGCAGAGGAGACCGTAGACCGCCAGCGTAACCGCGGCCCGCCCCTCGCCCGGCAAGCCGGCGGGCACCGAAGCCGGGCCGAAGGTGTTGTGGTCTATGAGCGCCTCGTTGGAGGTAGAGAGGAGCACAGCACCCAAGCGATAAGGCCAGGATCGTTCACTGGGCGCCGAGCGCAACGAACTCAAACGTCGAAGGCAATCGAATCTGTAATCTCGCACCATGAGTTCATCCTGACCACCTCCGAGGAAGAAGGCTATCCGGAGGGAGGTGTCGGCTCAGTATACGGGGGCCGGAAGAGGATTAGGAGGGGTTTGAGACTCAGAGCAGCCTAGGAGATAGAGGCGGCGAGAAGAGTATTGGAGGCGGGGTTCTAGAGAGAGTATGAGCCGGGGTCCTTAGTAATAGTATTGGTGTGCTACTTCTTTATTTGCTTGATTTGTAGCAATACCTAGCTCTAAAATGTCAGCATATTGGAGACAGAGCTTCGTGGTGAGCGGAGCTAGGCAAAAACGCAGATGGCGAGCATAATAATGGACCAGCCACAACAGCAGAGGATAAATGAAGCA
>DASQSI010000046.1:0-6646 GCA_035642415.1 Rubrobacteraceae bacterium | reverse complement strand
TCGATGTCGACCTCTTCGCGGCGAACGTCTTCCTCGACAATCTCCTCGTCCTCGACTACCTCCTTGCGCAGGCGAATCTCCTCCTTGACCACAGGTCGTTTCTCGACCACGATCTCTTCCTCGATCACAGGCACCCGGATTTCGTTATCGCTGATTTGGACCTCGGAGGTATCCCGGTCCTCGGCCGGCACCCGCTCAGCATGCACTTCCTCCCGCTTTTTGGGAACGGTAAGACGCTCGCGGTCGGTCCTTACCTTCTTGCGTACGCGCACGCCCCCGGTCTCGCGTTCGCGAGTGCCAGCTCTGAGCTCCTCCTCAACCCTCAGCACCCTAAGCTCGTCTGCGCTTGCGAGCTTAGGGTGGCTCCCGCGGTCCGTGCCGCCCCTCAAGCTGTCTAGGCGATCCTCGCCGGAACGTTCGCGGATGCCCGCAACTCGCTCTCCTGGCAGCAGGTCAACCTGCCTGTCACCGGCAGCGTCAGGGTAGTACGTGGCGCCGTATGCTCCCCTCTCTGCAGAAGCCTGCCCCATCTCTACTTGGTAGTAATTGAGGACCCGCTGTTCAAATTCGGAGGTTATCTCTCGGTCATCGCCAAAGGTCGGACCCTCCTTGATCATGTTCTTATCCGCCTCAACCTCAACGAGATTTCGCTGATGGTTTATGCGCACAAGCTCTATCGGGATCAGGGCACTCCTAGTGCCCAAAAGTCCCGTTTTCACGCCCACGTACTTAGGTTGCCCATTCTCGTCGCCGAACAGGTCGTCGACCATGCCTATCTTCCCGTAGTGCATGTCGTAGGCTTGATAGCCCTCCAAGCTGTACTCATCCTCCGCGAACCGGTCGCTACGTTCCTCATTAGCCAAGAACAGGCCTCCTCACACGATAGCCTCTACTCGTAGAACTAAACAGTCCCACACGCTGCTTATACACGTTCTTCCTAATAAAAAGGGGAGCGGCTTCACTTTCCACCGGGCCTACCCCCCTCCAAAGCTCATCTATCCTTTTTACAACCGCCTTATCTATAAGGCGGTTATGCGCTGCGGCGTCTCCTTTTATCGTTCACGTCCGGATCATGCTCGAGAACAGCGCGACGCTCTGTCTGGTCGTCGATGTCGACCTCCTCCTTGCGAACGTCCCTCTCTACTACTTCCTCTTCCTCGACTACCTCTTTGTGCAGGCGAATCTCCTCCTTGGCCACCGGCTTCTTCTCGACCACAACCTCCTCTTCGCTGACAGGTACAAAGAACTCATCCTCGCCGATCTCGGCCTCGGGCGCCTCTCGGTTCACGGAAACCCTATCTACGTGCACCTCCTCGCGCCTCTTAGGCACCCTAAGCTGCTCGCGGTCGGTCTTCACCCGCTTGCGCAACCGCACGGCGCCGACCTCACGCTTGCGGGTTCCGGCCACGAGCTCCTCTTCGATTCTCTGCATCCTAAGGTCGGCCTCGTCTCCTAGGTCCGTAATACGCTTGGAATCCGCACTCCCCCTTGCACTACTGAGACGATCCTCGCGGGAGCGCTCGCGGCTCCCTAGGCTACGCTTGCTCGGCTGCAGGTCCCCCAACCCGTCGCCGGAAGCATCGTAGTAGTAGGGTCGATAGGCACCCCGCTTCATAGAGCCTTTAAGGCTCCCTAAGCCGTAGCGGCTGCGCACCCGCTCCTCATACTCGGGTGTTATTTCCTCTTCGTCGTCGAAGGTAGGGCCAGCCTTGATCTTATCCTTGGTCTCGGAGACTTCCATGACCCGGCGATCTTCGTCCTCCCGTACGATGTCCATAGGGATCAGGGCGGACTCGGTGCCCCACACGCCCATCTTCACGCCTATATACTCCGGCCGCTCGGTGTCATCCACGAAGACATCGTCTACCTTGCCGATCTTCTCACCGTCGCGGTCGTAAACCTTATAGCCTGCGTACCGCTCCTCAAGCTCCGTTAACCTATCGGCTCGCTGCTCGGCCAAAACGCACACCTCCTCGGCAACAATTTTCGGGTAGTAGCCGCTACCCTGTGACTACACGTCCTAGTCCGGGCCGTTACCCACCTCACCAGCGTGAGTAACCCTCTCATGAGCGTTTTTGTGCTAGAGACTCGGTGCAAAAACCCCTGTTTGCCTCCATATGTTGCTCAAGATCGCTTCGATGCCGCAACTTGTTGCTAGTAGACAAATTTCTTGCATAAACCACTTATTAGGGCAGGAATTTTCGCAGTCAACTCTGCTACGAACTCCCGAAACTTCCCAACTCTGAGCAGAGTGGCTTGCTATATTCGTGAGGAGACCAGGCCCTGCCTAGGGGGCTGCCGTTGCCTCTAGAAAGTCCCTTTAGGATGCACCCTGTCTCTTACGGAAAATGACTATAAATCAGAAGGTTGCAGGTTCGGCTTGTACTGCTTACTAGTGAGCCTTCTCGGAAACCCAGAGACAATGACAGCGCAAAAAGAGCGAAGCCGCTATCAACCGATGCCATCTGTGAGTTGGCGAAACATCTGCTACATACGTGGCCACCTCTTGGTCCAATCCTCGGGTGTCTCGGCCAACCCGAGTTACGCCCGCACCAAAGTGTCGGTCGTCACCGAGCCTATCGACGCCGGAGCCGTTGCCACACCCGGCTAAGTCCTTCTTTAGCCTTGCGCTGCACGCGCGGGTCCTTGGCGAGCCTCTGGGCCTCCCTGCGCACCTTCGGATTCTTGAGCACATTAGCCGCACCCTGGCGCAGCTTGGCGAAGCGGCTCTCCTCCTCCTTCTTGCCTTTATTTCTCCTAAACAAGGGGTTCTCCTCCTCTTTTCATCTCTGTTTCCCGTTAGACAAAAGAAAGTCCAAAACCGTTACACCTAGAGCCTAGCAGCCACTGTGGGCTGCCTCTAAACGCCATAGGGCTGATAAACGCAAAGAGTCTCCAACGAGACTATAGGTTAATAACCATTCTATGCCCACCCCCATCACGCGCAAATTGCCCATAGCCCCGGGCGTGTACTACCACTGAGGAACGACCCACAAGGTAGGCACTATGACTCTTTAGAAGAGTTCTAGTTCGTTCCTATTCTGCTCCCGATGAACTCTATTTCGTGCACCTTCGAGAAGTGCTGGACGACGCGCTGTTCGTTGGTGACGTTCCCGGTGTTGACGACTTGCGCCCCAGCGGGAACGGCGACAGTTAAGATCAGCACCAACATTATTATCAACAGCAGCACTGCTGATTTCCTCTTCAACTTCTTCCCCCCTCTCTTTGTGCGGAACCATGTTGCGGTCCTGCACATAGGCTAGCGTTCCCTTCACTTGAGTGGTAGGTCGAATTTAGCTAACAGCAACATCTTGAGTCAGTTCAAGTAACTGCTACTAAGCCGTCGGGTATTATGAGCACCTAGTGACTCGGGGAGAGCGGCACTCTTTGATGTCCGCGTCCTCCTGTAGGAGGATGCGGCGGGTGGTAGGGAACCGGCACCCGTACATTACTGTTTCCTCTGACAATTCCTCGCGCGGGTGCCGGTCGTTTTGGTGCATCCGCAGAGGCTATACCCTTTAGGCTCTTGAGCTACACCTACCCCCGAGGAACTAGTTAGGCATATATGCGATATAAGGGACGGGCCGATAATTGGGGGTAGGCTGGGGACTACCTACATGTCGGTTGTGCAGGCCGTGTAGGCGCAGGTAGCCCCCAGCTGCCTTAAACTAGTCTACCTACTCTCTAGCGGCGCCGCCGCACGAGCCCATACGTTAAGACGCTCGTACCAAAAAGGAGCGCAGCAGCGGTGGGCAGGACTAGCGCCGGGCCACCGACCGCAGGTCCGCCGGTCGGAGGTAGCGGTGCCGTAGCAGTAACTTCCGTGGTGGCTTCCGTGGTCATCTCCTGCGCGAATGCGCTTGGCACGAGTATCAACATGGCTACAAGAGAAGCAGCAGCTAAGCAAAGTAGCTTCTTCTTCACGAACGGTTCCTCCTTCTTTTGGCCTGCTCAAGAATCTAGTGTCTCACGATAATGAAAGTTAGCCTCTGCGGCAACTATGCGGCAGGATTGGTGGAGCTAGGCTCCTACCCCAAAGAACCTACGCCAGAAGGAGGCCTGCTTCGCCTTTGTGGGAGCCTCTGCTTCTTCTGCCTGTTCAGATGTTCTGTAGCGCCAGACCTCCTCGGTGAGGTAGCCACAGAAGAAGCCTCCCACCGCTTCTGTGCCGGGGTCTCTACGATAAAGAAACCCGCCTGGAGTGAAGTAGTAAAGCTTCCCCCCAACATTGAACTCTAGGTAAGGGGAGATGGTCTCGTCGGGGTTGTTCTCTAAGTCGCTGAAGCGAGCGAGGATGTCTTCAGCCGTGCTGCGGTTTTGCATATCGTCCTCTCCCAGTTCTTAGAGCTTCCGAATAACCTACGCTACCTAGGGAGGCTTCTGTGCCCTTAGGGGCGATACCGGGGACTATACGCGCGAACTTGCTTACGCGGATGATCAGAGACTGAAGAACCTCTTGAGCCACGAGCGCTTCTCTGCCGTTAGTTTGCGTTGGGTCGGTGGTTTGGTCGGCGTTATGTTGCGTTCGTTCGCTGTTAGGTCGCGTTTGGTCGGTCTAAGGATCCGTGGTCGACGATTGCATATCGCCTTGACATTGAAGGGCCAGGAAGTTACCAATACCGCTCCCCCGATGTCCTTTGTCCCTTACAGCCCACTTAAGGGCACCGGCTCTTATAAGGAGGGGCCGGATGGGATTTATGGATACTACGGCACTACATACCAAAGCCGGACCCCTCAGCTCGCATCCTAGAGCACGTCTATAAGAAGGTTATGAGAGATGTTCCCCTAGCCCCGGTCCGATAAGCCTAGGGGTTGATGGCAGAAAGAAGCATACTTTGCAAAGTATTATAGGGCATGGTGACTAAAGTCCCTTCCCGCATTTTAGGCACTAGGAAGCGCATCACTGTGTTGAAACCTGGCGGGATTCTGACTTAACAGAACCGGGTTGGACCGGGGCTATAGGCAAAAGAGATATGAGCTAGGTCTGGAGGCGAGAGGGAAGCGGTACGGAATGCCTGGCCCATATAGGTCCGTGGGTAGCTGACCGGGTGGAGCACAGCATAGGGACGAAGTCCACGGACCTTCTCTACGTCCTGTATAGTAGGTCCGCAGCATCTGCCCGGAGTAAAAGAGCTGTAAAACGTTGGCTAAATCTCCGTGACATAGAAAGGGCCACTGCCCTGGTGTAGGCACTCCACCCTCTCTTTTAGCGCTCGGCATGCGGCCCAGCTGCTCGACCGCATCGGCCCGCAGGTTAGGCACGCAAGGCACCTAGCGTAGTAGTACGATCCAGCTCCCGTGGGGGTTACCAAAATAGGGTAGCTGTGATCGCACCTGCCATCTCTAACAGCATAAGGGGTACGTAGTTCGCGCTCCATCATATAGATAGCCTATCTCCTTCCACCCTTGCCAGCTCATTACTACTACTTCCTGGAAGAGGGAGGAGGGCCGGCACCTGATACATCACCCAACACCACGGTGTCCGGCCCAGAGAGGTCTGTGATAGCTGAGGGAGAACGCAGAGGGGGAGTTATTTACCACGGACCTTCTCGCCTCTACCTCTTCTCTATAGTAGGGCGTCAGTGGCTACTCTGAGTTAAAGAGCTGTAAAACGCTGGCTAAATCTCTGTGACACGAAAAGGGCCGGAGCCTTGAGCCTGGTGCCCCCTATCCACCCTCCGGCGTTACAAGTCAGGATGGTAGCGTCGCATGTACTCCTTTGGCGCAAAGTACCCTAGGTAGAGGTAGTCGTACTGCTCGGGGGTCAGCTCAAGGGCTTCAGCCAGTGCGTCTGTAAAGCCCGATAAGCTTTCTCTGATCAACGCCAAGTATACGCTCCTCCTCCCTCCTGCTAGTAGCGCATGTTATATAATAAAGGAGTTGGTAGCCCGTAGTCGAGAGGAGCGTGGAGAGAAATGATTGGGGCATTAATTTGGTGGATTATCGTGGGGCTTATCGCTGGCGCCTTAGCCAAGCTGATCATGCCAGGGGATGACCCTGGGGGCATCATAGTAACGATCGTAATCGGCATTGTGGGAGCCGTTATCGGAGGATTCATCCTCACTGCCCTGGGCATTGGCACTGCTGGTACTGGTTTTATTTGGACCATCATTGCCGGTATCATTGGCGCACTTATACTGTTAGCTATCTACCGTGCGGTCATAGGGGGGCGAGGGCGAAGAGTCTAAAACCTTCTCCTGAACATTTAGAGCCGGGGTCTAACAACCCCGGCTCTTTTTTGCGCCCACCGGTCCGGCCGATAAGGTAAGGGTAAGTGGCAGAAAGAAGCATGCTTCGCAAAGTATTATACGGTAAAAGAGCTTGCTGCCCCAGGCATTCTATAGGCAGTGGACCGGGGCTATGGGCAAAAGAGAAGGGGCCAGTGGCCTAAAATGGCCCAAAGTACGTACGTAACTACACCTTTCGGGCGATGCCAAAGCCCTCTATGTGCGACAAGATGATAATGTTATCGGAGCCCGTAGAGCCTCCTTTCCCTTTCCCCACGATTAGTTCTACGGGCTTCGTTCGCTGCATCAGAACCCAACCGTACCACTACAACAAGGGGAATTATGTATCCCAGAGTACCAAGACCGTGGGCGCCCAAAGAAAGGACCGGGCGAAAGCCCACCGAAGGTGAAGCCTTCTA
>DASQSI010000045.1:0-7103 GCA_035642415.1 Rubrobacteraceae bacterium | reverse complement strand
CTGCAGCCCGGAGAGCAGAGATCTCATCCAACAGTAGGCGGGCACGCTCATCGCAGAAGATGGTGTTAAGGTCTTTGCCTGCATGCTCGACCAGCAAAGCAAAGATGCGCGCCTGCGTCTCGTCACCAAAGTCCCCCGCCTCAAGCAAGACAGGCTGATCCAAGAAGGTGGGAGCCATTATCCCCTCGCGTAAGGCGCGCGCCGCAAAGTCGGGGCGGGCGAGCACGAGGCCAAGAACCTCGCGGCCAGCCTCAATATATGGATCGGACGGGGCGTGTTGCAGCTTTTTATGGGGAGATGAACGGTCCGTCCTATTCGACGGGGCAGGCTGTTTATGGAGCTCCTCGCGGAGTGTGTCTGGGTCCACCCTCAGGGCTTCGGCTGCGAGACGAAGGGCTTCTCGGCTGAGTACGGGATCCTCAACCCGGCTTATGAGCTCTCTTAGATCGGGGAGCGCGCGAGCGCGACCGATGGCGTCGGCACCGCGGGCCTCCTCGGTAGCCCGCCGGATGCCGTACTCGAGGATCGATGTGGCACCGGAGAGAAGCCCCAAAAACTCTTCGCCAGAGTGTTTGAGAAGCCAGTCGGCCGGATCTTCGGAAAGGCGCAAGACTCGGAGGTCCAGCTTCAACTCAATGGCGGTGAAGAAGGCATTCTTAAGGACCTTTTCGCCCGCCTCATCGGGGTCGAAGAGCAGGTACACGTCGTCCACATGACTACTCAAGGTCTTTAGGTGCTGCTGAGTCATCGCCGTGCCTAAGGTCGCAACCGCGTTCTTTATCCCAGATTGGTAGAGCATGAGGACATCCGTGTATCCTTCGACGACGAGAGCCGCCTTCTCTTTGCGCATCGCCTCTGCGACTTGAGGGAAGCCGTAGAGGAGGGAGCGCTTGTTAAAGATCTCGGTCTCGGGAGAGTTGAGGTATTTCGGTTTCGCGTCTCCCAAAGCGCGGGCGCCGAAGCCAGCGATCCTGCCACGCTTATCGGAGATGGGGAACGTCACGCGCTCAACGAAGCGCTCACCACCGCGTGGTGAAACCAGACCAGCGGCCTCCAGCGCCTCGCGGTCGATACCCACCTTGCGAGCAGCCTTCATAAAGCCCAGGTGTCCACGGGGAGGCGCGTATCCAAGGCGGAATTCTACTATAGTAGAATCCTCCAAGCCGCGGCTTTTGAGATAGCGTCGTGCCACCTCCGCCGCCGGCGATTTGAGGAGATACTTGTGGTAGTAAGCAGCTGCTGCAGCCAAGGCTTTATACGCCGAACGGCGCCTAGCGGCGCGTTGCTCGGCGATCTTTTCCTCCTCAGGGGAGTAACCCTCGAACGTCAGCTCGACACCGAAGCGTTCAGCCAAGTACGAGACCGCCTCGACGAAGGAGAAGGACTTGAGCTCCGTTATCAACTTTATGGCATCTCCGCCCTTTTTACATCCGAAGCAGTAGTAGAAGTTCTTTTCGGGGGAGACGCTGAAGGAGGGAGATTTCTCCGAGTGGTAGGGGCAGAGGCCAACGAGGTTCGTGCCCTGGCGTCTAAGCGCGGTGAACTCGGAGGCCACCTCGACGATGTTTGCTCTCTCTCGAACCTCTTCTATGCTTCGTGACGAGATCTTCAAATGCTGCCACCTCTTGTTGCTCCGTTTTATTGTCCTGATGTAGGAATGTTACCGACGACTCACAGTCCGGAACAGAGCCTATATTGTCGCAAGGGCGAACGCCTTCAGAAATTTCGCTTGCGCAAGGCGCGTAACGTTGTGTAGTGAAGTTGATCTATGAGTAGTCTTCTGGGTCGTATGGCTGCTTGAATATGGTGTCGCTTCGGGGTAAGAAGATGCGCTTGTAAGTTGCCAGGGCGTAGCGATCGGTCATCCCGGCCACAAAGTCTACGGTCTCGGCCACGGGGTCTGGGTCGCTCTTTGTCCGCTCCTCCGGCCTCTCCAGATAATAGTTAAACAGCGCCGATACTACGTCACCGGCCTTGCTATTTTCCCGAGAGCGGGGGTTGTTGTAGACGTTCTTAAAGAGCCAGGCCCGGAGCTCCATCAACGCTTCGTAAACGTTTTCGGAGAGCGAGATCTCGCCCTTCTCTCGCGAAGAGAGGATCATATCTCGCACCATGGTGTCTATCCGTACGCTCATCCGATCGCCGAGTGCTCTTAGAGGTTGTTTGGGAAGGTCGTCCCAGGAGACCACGCCTGCCCGTAAGGCGTCGTCCACGTCGTGGTTTACGTAGGCTATCCGATCGGCGATGCGCACGATTTGGCCCTCTCTCGTGCCCGGATAATTTCTGCCAGTATGATTGAGGATGCCATCTCTGACCTCGTGGGTAAGGTTTAGGCCTTTGCCACCCTTCTCTAAAACGTCCACAACCCGTAAGGAGTGCTCATTGTGGCGGAAGCTACTGCCGTGAGGAACGAGAACACGGGCGAGGGCTTCCTCACCGGTGTGACCAAAGGGAGTATGTCCGAGGTCGTGGCCGAGGGCGATTGCCTCGGTAAGGTCTTCGTTGAGGCCCAATGACCGAGCGATGGTACGAGAGACCTGCATCATCTCCAGTGTATGCGTCAGACGGGTGCGGAAGTGGTCGCCGTCTGGGGAGATGAAGACCTGCGTCTTATGCATTAGGCGACGGAAGGCCTTGGCATGGATAATTCGGTCGCGGTCTCGCTGGAATTCATTCCGTACCCCATCCGGGGGCTCCGGACGTGAACGCCCGATGCTCGCTTCACAAGCCCACGCTGCCGCAGAAAGGCGTGCCTTGGTACCTTCCTGTTCTCTCACGCCTGGTGGAGGGTACGCCGGGCAGGGATAGGCAGAACGGTGTCGCCGGGCGCGTGAGCGATGACATGAGAGTAGGCGACCCGGCGGACGCTCTCTTCAAACTCCTTTTCTACAGTGGCCTCTTTTATCGGTCGCGTAACCAAGCTATGTAACGCGGCGAGGGTCTTGGGTAGCAGAGGAAAAGCATCTTCTGTCGCTGTGCGGCAGTCAGCGCAGAGCACACCGCCCAGAGGCGGGGCGAAGTACAGTTGCCCCTCGTCGGGCTCTCTTTCGCAACTGACGCAGAAATCAAGCCGGGGGGTATAGCCGGTAAGAACCGAGAGCTTCAAAGAAAAGGCCGCCTCGACGCTCTTCACATTCTCCTCGCGAGCTTCGAGGGCATCGAGAGCATGGTAGATGAGGTTGAAAACCCTGCGGTCGGCCTCGCCGCCTCCCGATAGAGCCCGGACCATCGCGACCATGCCTCCCGCAGTCTGGAGGCGAGTGAGGCTCTCGCGGACGCTGTGGAAGCTCCGCAGTACCTCGACCTGGGTTATGGTGTCGAGGGTGCGACCTTCATAAGCCAGAAAGTTCACACACGAGAGTGGTTCGAGGCGACCGCCGAAGCGCGACGTGGTGCGCCTGATGCCCTTGGCTATCGCCGAGATCAGGCCCGTATCTTGTGTATAGAGATCGAGTATGCGGTCGGCCTCGCCATATCGAATCGAACCGAGAACTATGCCTTTACTCTTGTAGACCGCCACCTTTAGCCTCCTGCATGATAGCGACGCTATTGCTTACCCCTATACGTGAAGCCCCAGCGTTAAGTAGGGCCAGAGCCTCCTCCAGGGTCCGGATACCACCGGAGGCCTTGATTGCCAGCCTCTCAGGCGCTTCCTCCCTTAAGAGGGCGATGTCCTCCGTGGTAGCTCCGCCAGGCCCGAACCCGGTCGAGGTCTTGACAAAGTCCGCACCACTGGCGGCTACTACCTGTACCGCCAGCCGTTTCATTTTGTCCGAAAGATATGCCGTTTCGATTATGATCTTCAACACGGCATCATTGAGCCCATTATTCATCGCTACGGCGCTAACCTCACCATTAAGGCTTGCCAGTTCCTCGGCTACGTAAGCAAACTCACCGGAGAGAAACTTCGAAATGTTCATAACCACATCCAACTCGAAGGCCCCGCTTATGATGGCCTCGCGCACCGCCGCTGCCTTCACAGTGGTCTTGTCGGCCCCGAAGGGGAAGGAGACCACCGTCGTCACCTTCACGTCCGTCCCGCGTAGCTCTTTCGCTGCGAGCCTGACATAGCAGGGTGGTACACATACCGTTGCAAAGTGGTGGGTAGTCGCCTCCCGGCACAGGCGGCGGATGTCTTCCTCGGTGGCATCGGGCTTAAGGAGGGTGTGATCCACCGTCTTCGCAAATTCCCGTACCCTCATGCCCACGGGCCACACTCCTCCCCGGGAAACCTCAAAACCACAGTAACCGACCGAATTATAACCCCAACCGCTCCAGGAACCGTGGGTCATTCCGCCAGCCAGGAGTAACCTTTACCTTGAGGTCAAGATAGATTCGAGTGCCAAGGAGACGTTCTACGTCGCGACGGGCCTCGATACCTATCTGTTTTATGGTTTTGCCACCCTTGCCGAGCACGATCATACGCTGTGTAGGCCTTTCTACGTGGATGGTTGCGTAGACGACGGCGAGGTTGTTTTTGCGCTCAACCTCGTCGGTCTCTACGGCTATCGCGTGTGGCACCTCTTCACGCAACGCGAAGAGAGCCTTCTCCCTTATGTACTCGGCAAGCACCAGCGACTCTGGGTGGTCAGTCAAGGTCCCTTCGGGGAAGTAGCGAGGGCCATATGGCAACAACCTAACCACCGCTTCCATTAGCGCCTCGGTGTTAAGCCCTTCCTTCGCGCTGAGCAGAAACACATCCTCATAGTCCGCCAACGCGGAGACTGCCTCGACCACAGGTAAGGCCGCGGGACTATGGGGCAGAACGTCTACCTTATTTATGCACGCGATAGCCGGCGTCCCTGACTCAGCGACGAGATGTGCTATGTAACGATCACCGGGACCGAGCCCTTTTTGCGCTTGCGCTGCATCAAAGAGGAGAAGAACGATGTCCGACTCAGAGAGGCTACCGAGGGCCTGCTCTTGCATACGGCTCCTCAAAGTGTTACGGGGCTTTTGAGAGCCGGGAGTATCCACGAAAACTGCTTGGTAACTCGGGCCGTCGCGGACCCCACGAATGGGACCGCGCGTCGTCTGAGGACGGGGCGAGGTAATGGAAACCTTCGCACCCACGAGCCGATTGACTAGGGTAGATTTACCCACGTTCGGACGTCCCAAGACCGCCACAAAGCCGCTCTTGAAGTCCTTTGTAGGTTCTTCGATCATAGGTTCTCAGAACCGAAGGCGTACGGGAGCAACGTATCGAACGGGTAACGCCTAAAGGTATCGGAGGCTTCGAGCATGATGACTTCTTCACAGCCGAACTCGTGCAGTACCTGTCGGCATGCCCCACAGGGGATGCAGGGCGCAGCGTCGGGACTCAAGATAGCGATGAGCCTTATCTTACGGTCGTCCGGATTAGCTAAAACCATGGCGGCGGCGGCGTTGCGCTCCGCGCAGACCGTGAGCCCGCATGAGACGTTTTCGACGTTGCAACCGGCATGCACGGCCCCACCTTCGGTCAAAATCGCTGCTCCTACCCGGAAGCCACTATATGGTGAGTAAGCCTTTTCGGAGGCTGCGCGTGCGGCCTCGATGATGCGTGCAAGATCCACAATACCCGATTCTATAGGAGTCGATCAGAAGAGTTGGAAAACAGCGAGTGCGAGGAGCGAACCGAGGATCGCGCCAGCAACGATTTGATAAGGAGTGTGAACGCCAGCCTCGATGCGGCTCTGACACACAAGCAAGGCCATGAGCAACGTAATCAAGGAGATCAAACCCGCAAACCGCCCTTCTGTGGCTGCGAAGCTTGCCGCAACCCACCCTGCAAACGCGACTGCCGCGTGCCCGGAGGGCATCCCGCCAAGAAACGAATTCGGCGCTCGGGTGAGCGCTTTCCCAAGAAGCACAGCGATAGCTACGAGCACGAGCGCAACGAGCGTAAGGTGTCCAGGCCAACGACGTACGCGCTCCAACGTCTCGACCGAGAAAGGACCCAAGTCGTCAGCTAAGACCAGGTATCCCACTGCCAAAGCCGCTATGCTCGTTACGAGCACCGCCCCCGCCGAAACGTCCTTGGCAAGCTTGGCGAGAGGGTGGTACTCACGAGTCACAAGGTCGATAGCGAATTCCAACGCCGTGTTAAATATCTCTGCGACGAAGACAGCTGCGATAGCGAGGATGAGTATCGCTAGTTCCAGCTTGGTCACCCCCACAAGCAGGCTCATCACCAAAACAGCCGCCGCCGCTACCACGTGGAAACGTACGTTGCGCTGGGTGCGCACCGCGTAGATTAGCCCCCGGTACGCATGGTTGAAGGAGTTTGCTACCCTTTGTTGCCTCTGTGGAGGCTTCGAGATCTGCTCTGCACCACGTTCCTTACTCGTCACCAATACTCCTCAACACAGCGTCTTGCACCACTGCCATCTCGCTTCTTGGGAAATCGTCGCCGTGGTTCATCCCCGCTAGATGCAACGCGCCGTGCACCACCAGCTCTTCAATGCTCACTTGGTCGAAACACACGTACTCCGGTGCCACTACGACCTCGCCGACCATCTCTCCGTATGGACCATCGATGTAGAAGCTTAATACGTCGGTGGGCGAGTCTATCTCTCTAAATTCGAGGTTTAGATCGTGTATAACGCCCAGAGCCACGAGAGCCACCGAAACCTCGCCCATACGGTCAATGTCGAAGCCCCGAGCGGAGAAGGCTCTGGCGAACAAGCTAGTAGCCCGATTGGTCGTGAGCCTGCCGTACGCGGTTTCGTCCAGGACGACAACAGAGAGGGACATGGATGATCTACTAGGAGGTAGGGTTTCTAGCAGGATCAACGTCTTTCTCGGCGGAGGCCTCAGGATATTCAATGCGAGGTCCGATAAAGCCTATGAGAGCCTCGCGGATCGCTTCGCCGGTTTCGTGTATTTCGTGCATCGTCAGCTCGCACTCGTCGAACTGCCCATCCTCAAGCTTTCGGCGAATCGTATCAACTACGATATCTTCGATGCGCTTAGGCGTGGGTTTCTCTAGAGATTTCACTGTAGCTTCGATGGAGTCGGCGAGCATCAGTATCCCGGACTCCTTGCTTCTCGGACGCGGACCCGAGTAGCGAAAGTCCGACTCGCGGACACTTGCACCGCTCACGATAGCGTCTTCCAAGGCT
>DASQSI010000044.1:0-6733 GCA_035642415.1 Rubrobacteraceae bacterium | reverse complement strand
ATTACAAAGCATCCTATCAAGATTCGGGGCAGGTCCTGTCTCGAAGGATCAAGTCGTGCAATATCTTACGCGACGGTCCAGCCAAGCTACTGAACGGCGTGCTGAGGACATCCTCAACGATTTAGAGGACGAAGGATACGTAGAAACCACGTCAGGAGAAAAGGGAGAGCTCGTCCAGTTCACAGACAAGGCTATAGATAAAGTATTCGGTTAGCCAAATGCGGTCCCGCCGGTAGGCGGTGTCCCCCTTGCCGTAACATCGGAGATGATTGTAGGTGTGGCATAGTCACCAGGAGATCGTCATCTTATGGATAGGGGATATCAGCTGGGATTGTGGGAAGCAGACATTTGGTGACGCTTCCGCTCTGTACCGGAGGTTGAAGGGCGACAGGCGTCATCCGGGCCGAGTAAAACCCCACGTGCTCGTTACCCATCTAAGGCTTTCATCAGAGCCTCGACTACCACTACTTAAATAATCTAATTACTGGCACCTTCGCATGAGCTTGCCAACTGCCGTCGTACAGAGCGTAGCCACCTTCACGGGCGGGGGCTGTTTCAGACCTCGCTTACCGAAGGGCAAGCCGCTGTGGCAGCTATCGAACCGTGTCTTGATCTCGTGCGGTCCGGCGCGCTCGACCGGTTGAGCGATGGCGTTGTACATTGCGGAGGCACAGGTAAAACACGCTGGCTGAGCAGCCGCAGTAAAGGAGGAAGTCTTGGGGATCATTGCCTGGATCGTCTTCGGGCTAATTGCGGGGATCATAGCGAAACTGCTTATGCCGGGACGCGACCCGGGCGGGTGCATCATCACGATGCTTCTCGGGGTTGCGGGCGCCTTCGTTGGAGGGTTCCTCTACAGGCTTCTGACCGGCCGGGAAGTGATTTTTCAGTTCGATCTGGGGAGCTTGGTAGTAGCGGTTTTGGGAGCCGTTGTTATCCTGGCCGCCTACCGGCTGGTCGCCGGGCGACGCGCTTGAACCGTGGTGGCTAGCTTTAGAGCATCTCCCTTATGTTCTGCCGTGCTTTGCGGTGACGCTTGAGCGCCTCGACCGCTTGGGCGGTGAGCTCTATACCCCTTAGATATGCGCGATCGTGTACTACAATGAACCCTGAGGAAAGCTCTAGTGAGAGCCCGAGCCTCTTTGATGGCAACCCCCCCTAAGAAAACAACTCTATTCGTTGGAGCTGAGAGAGCAAAATGACCATAAAGACCTGAAGACCAAGAACCACCCTGAGGACGTAGACGTTCTGGTGCTTGACGGTTCGGGCAGGCTCCAGACCGACGTCGGTTTGAAGGAGCTGCTGCGCTACCTCTCAGATCCGGAGGTCCTCATCTGGTGCGACGTCTACGGCACCGAGGGCGGGCAGAACGGACCCTACGGAGGACTACTGCGGGATGTCTTCGCCTTCGACGACCTATCGGTAGAAGACTGCTTCACCAGAAGCCACCTCCCGAAGGTCGATATCTACCACGAGTACCTTTTTATAGTGCTCTTCTCCTTCCACCTCTCCGAGAAGAGGCGCCGCGTCGAGACCGTCGAGGTAGATATGTACGTGGGCAACAACTATGTGGTCTGCGTCCATCCTAGGCCCTTGAGGGAGCTGGGCAGGGCTAGGGGACGGTTTCTCTCGCGGGACGAGTTCGTCTGCTCCTCTCCTGCCAACGTCGCCCATGCGGTCCTCGATGCCGTGGTGGACGAGTATCTGCCGATTATGAACAGGCTCTCGGCGATGGTCGACGGCATCGAGGAAGAGCTCTTTGAGGAGGACGAAGACGTCTCGGTGAGCGTCCTCGAGTCTTTATTTCACCTCAAGCACGAGCTGACCGCCCTGCGCCGCCTCGCTGTTCCCCTGCGCGACGTCGTGGGCCTCTTGACAAAGCCCTCTGCCCGACTCCTCCCGGAGGAAACTCAGGCGTACTACGACGACGTGCGTGATCACCTTTTGAAGGTGATAGATATGACCGACACCATGCGCGACTACTTGGCGGGTTCCCTGGACATCTACACCACCCGGCAGACCCAGCGAATAAACCAGAGCATGCAGCGATTAACCGCGATATCGGTCATCTTCCTGCCGCTCACCTTCATCACCGGCATCTACGGGATGAACTTCTCCTATATGCCTGAGGCAGAGTGGCACTACGGGTTCTACGCCGTTCTGGGGCTGTGCGCCGTTCTCGCGACCGCCATGCTCTTCTACTTGTACCGCAAGAGGATCATCTGAGACGCAAGCTTGAAGCGGGGCAACCGGCCTTACCTATTGGCTAGTGCTGAAAACCTGCTCAACCTTGCCCGTTTGTATGCACAAACGCCCCTCTTCGTACGAAACTCTCTAATAGCCCCTGAAAGCAACCCGACAGATTAGTACGCTTTTCCTAAAGTAGGACTCGTGTGTATGTAGCCCTACCGATGCGTTTGAAGGTCCCGGCGCTGGGGCCTTCCTATTGGTGCTCTAGCCGCACTTTCCCAGTCGTCACGTACCTGGGCTTGACGGCAGGCAAAAAGCCGGCTTTTAGCAGATTTTGCAGCGTGAATACAACAATGCATAATACACGGTTACGGGGTCGTTTCGACCCTATGCACTTTCGTGCGGTTGTTTTGGGCCACGAGGTAGACCACGGATCCAAGGAGGCATATTTGGCCCGACCAGGATTAAACTATCTTGGCACCATTAGAGGTGCTTGCGCGACCATATAGTATCCGGTCAGGTACAATCTCACGGTCTTGGTTGCGCTGTTTATTCTCATGCCGGTCGCGATGGTTATCGGGGCACTCCTGTTATCCCGGTTGGTCTGCTACTAGTTGCTTTCCCTGGCCGCTGGTTCGTTCGCTGTGCTGGAGGCACGTCGGGCAAAGAGGAAGCGGGCTATGAAGGAGAAAATTATGACGTTGTATGCGGCCGGAGGTTGAGCCAGTTGGTCAGCGATCTTGCTCAATGGATCGTCGAGGCCGTCTACTACTTCGGCTACCCTGGCGTGGCCTTCCTGATGATGTTATCGAACCTGCAACTAATACCTTCGCAGCTGGTCCTGCCCCTCGCCGGTTACCTGGTCGGCGAGGGACGCTTTTCGTTCCCTCTGGTGCTGATGGCTTCAACGGCAGGAGCGGTGGCCGGCGCGCTGATCCTGTACGCTTCAGGGTACTGGCTTGGTGAGGAGCGTATCCGCCGGTTCATCAAGCGGTTCGGCCGATTCGTGGCCGTGGGTGAGTCGGACCTGGACAAGGCGAGTCAGTGGTTCGATCGCCACGGTGGGGAGGCTGTCCTGATCAGCCGACTCGTTCCGGGTGTGGGCAACCTCAGCTCGGTGCCGGCGGGGATCGAGCAGATGTCGGTCTGGCGGTTCGTGGTCCTCACTGCTCTCGGTAATGGCCTCTGGAATTCCGGATTGATCAGTGTCGGATGGGCGCTTGGTGTCCAGTGGCCACTCGTGAAGCAGTACGCGCCGATCATCGAGTACGCGGTGCTGGCCGCCATAGCTGGAGGGATTCTTTGGTTTCTGTGGCGCCGGTGGAAGACGTACAGATGAGTATACCTTTTTGGCGTCTTGCTGGTTAAGGCACGTAAGTGCACATGAAGCCCAGCCATTACGCTGGCATGGTATCGCTGCGGTAGTACTCTTGGCTGTGTAGGGATCGCTCGGCTTCCCGAATAGCGCCGGGGCCTTAAGCGGCTCTCACGAGACCAGCGGAGCTTAAACCAAAACTGATACCACAAGAGGTTACCAATCTAGAAATACTAAACCACCCGAGGTATCACTCCGCGCCCTGCTGACCGATGGTGCGCCAGAAGTACGCTTCGAGCAGGTAATGGACGGTTAGAGTGCTAAGAGGAACCTTTTAGAGGCAACGGGGCAGGTCCCTACCAGAGGTCGGTGCGTGCCCCTGAGCCTGTTTGGTGAGGTCATGAGAGTAGTTGCTCTCACAATCTGTCTGCCCTGCTGTGTTACGAGCGGGTAGCAAAAGAGCCGGGGTAAAAGCTATAAGTCAGCTGATGACGACAGCTGTTCAACCGGGAGGCACTCTATAAGCTGTCTCCTCTTACGGAATTCTTAGAAGTATTCCCTAGAATGTCGCGGGTATCAAACAGAGGCACTGGCGGAAGTCAAGCCGCAGGGCAAGGGAGCATTGGGTGAAGATGCGCTTCGTGGCGCTGCTGGCGGTTGTGGTGATGGTCGCGACAGTAGGCTGCACGGCAGCCGGCCAAGAGACGACGGCTGGAGAAGAAACGACCGCTGGGCAAGAGACAACCACCAGCAGTGCACTTGCCCCCTCAGGTACCCAAGACAAAGATACAAACGATGCTGGCAAACGCATACTCGACTGTCAGTTGGGGGAGGCCTCTAAAGACAACGCGGACGGTACTAAACAAGCTCAGTTCGTAGATGAGGTCTACCAAGAAGCCGAAGAGCGCGACGTAGATCCAGAGCAGGTGTTGTTCGAGCGGGGGTACGACTGTGGCTGGTCGACGCTTCAACAAAGCGGAGGGAAGGGGTAGAGACGCTGACCACGAGCCAAGAGAGCTGAGCTTCTCTAAAGGCCCTGGCCCTCTTTATATTGCCTGCCATGGGCTGGATAGCTTAGAAGAATGCCCCCGTTCTCAGAAGCTAACCCCACTTCTGACGTTACAAGCGAACTCAGTTAGAGCGGCAACGAGGCAGCGCCCTTAGCGCAAGCCTACAGAACTGATCTCACCTATGGGGAGGGGAGCCGATTCCTCAACGGTCTTCATACTCTGGGCGTCTATGATCGCCGCTGTCGGCTGTGTATCCCTGCCCAATCGATGTCTGCTGCTTACTATACTTACTATAGCTCGTAATAAACGAGCGCTGTCTACTTGCTAAGTTTCTCTCCCTGTTGGATTCACTGAAGATCCACCATTACTAAAGTGTCGCACTGGTGTCGTATTTTGTTGTTATCGGGAGGTTTTCTTGGAGGACAACAACCTCCGGCCAGAAGAGCATCGACGGTACTCTAGGCTCCCAGCCCAACTCGGGTTAATTAGAAGGCGCAGAATAGGCAACCGCGCAGCCCCCTACGGGCGCTGGGGCCTAGGCTGTAGAATACTTACGATTGGTCGTTTCTTCGGCATGGGAGGCAACGCACGTGGGGTGCTTGGGATCTTTGATCCGGTGGCTCGTAGGGTTGATCGTAGGGCTCTTAGGAGCGATTCTGGGGCTCCTAGGGGCGATCCTGAAGCTCTTAGGGTCGATATTAGTTGCGCCGGCCCGGTTTATCTGGCGTATCCTTAGAAGGCGCTGAGGGCAGGTCTCCTCTTACTCCCAAAGCCGTCTAATTAGCCACCCCGAGCAGAAACAACGGAAGACCACCCAGCTAGCTATTTTTCAAACAGATTCTAAGGACGCTATCCCTCTCAGAGGATGTAGATGAACTCCTCAGCGAGCCAGAGGGGTGAACTAGCGGTAAGTCTCTTCAAGCCTGAGCTGCGCGTGTCTTGTTGGCTACAGAAGGAGCAGATAGGTTGAGCTGCCAATAGCTCTACACCGCAAAATCGCAAATGCTGGGATGGCACGGTCCCTGGCACTTCTTCATGCCTTAGTGCATGCATCTCGGTGCACTATTCAATTTACAAAAGCGTTGGAGATCGAATTTAGGGTTCTATTAAGAGGAAATGGCACGCTACGAGTAGAATCGACTAGAGTGTAAAGCGAGGAGGAGGCACAAGACACTCCTTCGGCTGTCGAACACCTCGCTCCTAGCGCTGCACAGCGGATAGCGTATGAGAAACAAGATTCTCTAAGCAAACGGTGCTCTGTGTAGCAACCTACCGTATAAGGATGTAGATAGGTGAATATGGGAGGCGTCCGATCTTGACCGTTGAGGGGAGGTTGTGGGTGTATTGCTCGAACCTTCCCCAAGGCTTCTCTACCTTTAGGGAAGCCGTCCTATCGTCAAAGTGCATCTCCTCGCGCATATGGGCCAGTTTAAACTAATGACTAAGCCGGTACCAAACAGGCTCTTAGCACGACGTATGGTAGAGGAGGCTTAACCTGTGAGACAACAGCAAGCACTGAGAACCGGTCCGAACTCGATCCTCGCGGTGCTTGCGCTCTCCGGAACCTCATTCTCGTTGCTGCAGTCGCTAGTGGCACCTGCCATCCCAGAACTGCAGGAAGGTCTAGGAACTTCTGCCAGCGGCATAGCGTGGGTGTTGACTGCTTTTCTACTCGCCTCCTCTGTGTCGACGCCGATCGTCAGCCGCTTTGGCGATATGTTCGGAAAACGCACCGTACTTTTGGGGGTGCTGGGGTTGCTCTGGGCTGGCACGCTTGTATGCGCACTAGCAAACACATTGGGGGTACTTATCATTGGTCGCGTGATCCAAGGAGCTGGCGGGGCAGTCATACCGTTGGCGATGGGAATCATCCGGGACGAGTTGCCACCCAAGCGCATCGCACCAGGAATCGGGTTAATGTCTTCGATCCTCGGGATCGGGGGTGGTCTAGGAATCGTGCTGGCAGGCCCTCTCATAGATAGCCTTGACGTTCATTGGTTGTTCTGGATGCCGCTGCTGACGCTCGGCGCTGCCTTCGTGGCTACTTGGGCTATGGTACCTGAGTCGCCTGTGCGTAGTCCCGGTCGGGTTAACTGGTACGCCGCACTGCTTCTCTCGCTCGGCTTAGGAGGTCTCTTGCTCGCGGTGAGCGAGGGGCATAACTGGGGCTGGGAGTCTATGAGCTTCTGGGGGCTCATCGCTACGTCAGCCGGCATAC
>DASQSI010000043.1:0-10074 GCA_035642415.1 Rubrobacteraceae bacterium | reverse complement strand
GCCCAACGGTCATTCATGACTCTATTCCTCCCTCTTCCCAAGGTTTGCCGCGATTGCAGCTATCCTAGCATAACCAAGGAATCAGTTGAACAGCCGAAGCCTAGTAACGTGGAGAGCCGTCATCACTACGTTCCAGTCTTGCCGATAGCAATATTCTTCAGTAGTATTAATTATTGGTTGGCGTTGAGATCATAGTCGAGGCCAGAGCCTGACATAGATCTCCGGCTGAAGGGAAAGGGGAAGATCGTGGACTCCGACCAAGGCCCTCGAAGCGGGGAAGACACGAACGAGGATGCTGAGAGTAGGGGAAGCAGGTGGTGGCTTCTTCTGCTGCTTATCCCTTATATAGGGTTGCTCTACCCCCCGTTCTACGCGCGCTTGCAGCCCGAGTTGTGGGAAATCCCTTTCTTTATCTGGTACCAGTTCTTGTGGGTGTTCATCACGGTGGCGATCACCGCCCTCGTCTACAGGATGCGCGCCTGAGCGAGGAGTAGGTAAGGAGGGAGCACTATGATTCTCTGGCAAGCACTGATCGTTTTCATCGTCCTCTTTGTCGTGGTCCTCGTGATCGGCCTGCTCTCCTACAGATGGCGCGCGGGCGGAGAAGAAAGCGCGGAGGACGAAATGAGCGAATGGGGCCTAGGAGGCCGGCGCTTCGGGACGATAATCACCTGGTTTTTGGTGGGTGGAGACCTCTACACAGCCTACACGCTTGTTGCGGTGCCCGCTCTGGTCTTCGGGATGGGGGCGATCGGCCTCTTTGCGTTACCCTACACCATCATCGTCTATCCCCTGGTGTTCGTGGTCATGCCCAAGCTCTGGCAGGTAGCCAGTAACAGGGGGATGGTGACGCCGGCCGACTATGTCAAGGAGCGGTTCGACAGCCCCTTTTTGGCGCTGCTGATAGCTGTGACAGGCTTCGTGGCCACCATGCCCTACATCGCCCTGCAGATGTACGGCATCGAGATCGTGGTCGGCCTGATGGGGTTCCGATCACCGTCTCCCTTATCATCTCCATCGTGGTAGTAGCCCTGTTCACGTTCGCGAGCGGGCTTAGGGCCCCGGCGCTGATCGCGCTCGTCAAAGACACGTTGATCTATATCACGATCATCGTGGCGGTAGTCTATATAACGATCAAGCTCGGCGGCTTCGGGGCGATCTTCGATCAGGTGCCAACCGCCAAGCAGAACCTTCCGCCCGAGCAATACGTTGGCTTCTCCACGCTGGCCTTTGGCTCGGCGCTGGCGCTGTTCCTTTATCCGCACGCCATAACGGGCATCTTCGGTTCGAGCAGCCAGAAGGTGATCAAGCGCAACGCTTCGCTGCTGCCGGCCTACACCTTCCTGCTTGGTCTGGTTGCCCTTCTTGGTTACATGGCGATCGCCGCGGGCATTCAGCCGGGGGCTTACGGGCCAAACGGCATCGTTCCCCAGTTGTTCACCGACTTCTTCGCCGACCCCTTGGTTGGCTTCGGCTTCGCGGCCATCGCCATCGGGGCCGTGGTGCCCGCCTCGGTGATGGCCATCGCAGCGTCCAACCTTTTCACCCGCAACTTCTACCGACAGTACATCCGCCGGGACATCTCCTCTACCGAAGAAACTATGGTCTCCAGGATCGGCTCGATAATAGTGCTCATAGGAGCCGTTATCTTCGTCCTCATCGCACCGAGCCAAGCCATCACGCTGCAGCTATTCGGGGGGGTATGGGTCGTGCAGACGCTGCCGGCCGTGTGGCTGGCGCTGTACGTGCGGTGGCTAGATCGATGGGCGATTGCCGCGGGATGGCTAGTGGGGCTCGCTTGGGGGACGTACGCCATGATCGTGGAGGGGTACGCCGGCGGGGGGCTGGCCACTCTTCAACTCTTTGGCCTCTCAACGAAGGCTTATGTAGCAGTCTACTCGCTAGTGGCAAACCTGCTGGTCGTGTTCGTTGGCAGCGCGCTTGCAAGGTTCTTCGTATCGCAAGAGCAGACGTCCTACGGGATGCTCGTCGAGGAGGAAACCAAGGAACCAGAGGGCGCCGCCTAAAGGGCACCCCAAAGAACGAAAACGTCCTACGCCTTTGTATAACTAGCTTCGTAGAACCGCGCTGGGCGGAATCTGCCGGCTACAACCGGGGTGAGAGGAGACGTGGTGCCGTCAGGCAGACGCCAAAGACAAGGACGGCAGCGATGACGCTCGGGTAGACGAATACTTCGAAGGGCGCGCTTTGGACGTCCAGGCCGAAGACGGCCTTGAGGGCGTCGTTCATATAGGCGAAGGGAACGAAACCACGCAAAGCGGCGAGAAGCCCGGTGGGGTTCGTGTTGCGGAAGAACCCCGAGAGGTAGATCAGGGGCGCCAAGATCGCCGTCGCGTACAAGAGCACATCCGCCGGCGACGAGGTGAAGTTGGCAATGAAGATGCCGATGCAGTTAGCCGTCACGAGCGTCGCGAACACCCCGAAGGTAGCAGCCAGCACCCACACGAGCGGCGCCGGGTGGAGCACGTATACGATCAGGAGCGCCGGCAAAAGCTGGATGAAGTCCAGAAAGGCGTTAACGGCGAGGATCTCGAAGACGATGCGCCGGGGTGAGAGGGGGGTGAGTGCGACGCGCCCGAGGATGCCGTCGTTCAGGTCGACCGTCAGGCTCTCGCCGGCGCCGAAGGTTCCGGCCATAACCGCTACGATCCCGACGACCGCCGCAGCGTATTGCGCCGGTATGTCGCTCGCCGCCACCGGGACTATGAGCGCCACCGGGTAGAGCATCTTCACAAAGAGCGCGAGCCTCTTGGAGAAGAACAGGATGACATCCTTTTTCCAGTAGGCGTCCGGAGGGTTAAGCCTCATCGTCGTGCAACGCCTCTCCAGTAAGCTTCACATATACGTCCTCCAGGTTCGGCCGCTCCACGGAGAGGCTCACGATGTCTCCGCCGCAGCGGACGATGCCTGCGACCACGTCCGCGACGATGCCGGGCCTCTCGACGCAATGGACCACGAGATCCCGGCCCTCCGGCACGGCCCGTTCGACGCCCGGCGTCTTTTCGAGGAAGGCGTACTCGATAGGGTTGTGGAGCCTCGCGACGATGCGCCGGAGGGTCCTGAGAGAGGAGATCAAAGCCTCCGGCGTCCCTTGCGCGACGAGCCTACCCCGGTGCAGAAACGCAACCCGGTCGCACAAAGCTTCGGCCTCGTCCACCTGGTTGCTCGCGATAAGGATGGCGACGCCCGCGCTCGCGAACTCCCGGATCTTCTTCTGGTAAGCGAGCTGCGAGGTGTAATCCAACCCGAGCGAGGGCTCGTCCAAGAGCAACAGCTCCGGCCCGTGCGCCATCGCCTCTACGAGCGCGAGCTTCTTCCCCATCCCGTACGAGTACGTCTTCACCTTCTCGTCCTTGTACTCCGCGAGCCCGAAGTAGTCGAAGAGCTCCGCGAGCACGCCGTCCGCCTTTCCTTCCTCTACCCCGTAGGCACGGGCGAAGAAGTAAGCGTTGGCCCAGCCGGTCAGGTCACCGTAGTGGGTTGGGCGGTCCACCATCAGGCCTATCTTCGCACGCACCTCCCGCTTCTCCTGAAGCCCATCCGCGTAGCCGACGCGGAAGGTGCCGCTATCCGGCGCGATGGCGGTCGAGAGGACGCGCAGCAAGGTGCTCTTACCAGAGCCGTTCGGACCCAAGAGGCCGAAGACCTCGCCAGGTTGGATCTCAAGGCTCACTTCCGACACGCCTCGCCCGCTGGTCTCATAGAGGCGTGTGATCCTCTGGGCGCAAAGCGCTGGTGCTCTCTCCACGATACGCATATTCTAGCGGTGCATGAGGATAACCGTTGTTATGCACATCACTCCAATGAGAGCCTACGGTAGAATACGATCGTAGACCAGAGAGGGAGAAAGAGGACTACCTTGGCGGATACGAAGCGGATCACCTGGGACCCGGAGGCCGACCGACGTATAAAGCGCAGCCCCTTCCTTATGCGCCGCTTTATCCGCAAACGCATCGAAGAGCGCGTCGCTTCTAGAGGCCGCAACCACGTAACCGAGGCGGACGTGGACGAGAGCGCCAGGATGTACCGCCAGTACCGCTTCAAGTAAAACCCGCACGAGGCCTCCGCGAGCGCCTTGCTGCCTTTTGTCGTTTCGTTGTGCTTATAACTTGCTCCTTTTTGGGTATCAAAGCCGGGCTAGACATGCAACAAATTCCTAGAAAGGGATTAAGAGATGGCAGACAACGTGGTAGCAGTTCTGGGAACCGGGATAATGGGCGCCGGAATGGCACGCAACCTGCTTGCGGCAGGCATGGAGGTGCGCGTCTGGAACCGCACCCGCGAGAAGGCTGAGCCGCTGGCGGACGATGGCGCGAAGGTGGTGGATAGCCCCGACCAAGCCGCCGAGGGGGCCGATTTCGTGTTAACCATGCTTTCGGACGCTGACACCGTCGCGGAGGCTGTCACCGGAGAGGTCAGCCCACTGTCGGTGCTAGCCGAAGACGGTGTGTGGATTCAGACGAGCACGGTTGGGGAAGAGGGCAGCGACCGGCTCGCCGAGGTAGCTGCCGAGCACGGCGTCACCTACGTCGATGCCCCCGTTCTCGGAACCAAGGAGCCCGCCGAGCAGGGACAGCTGATCGTGCTGGCCTCGGGACCGGAGGAGGTCCGCGAGCAGTGCCAACCGGTTTTCGACTCTATAGGCAGCAACGTTTTATGGGTCGGGCCCGCCGGCGCCGGCAGCCGCCTCAAGCTCGTCACCAACAGCTGGCTCGTAGGTCTTCTCGGCGTGTTGGCGGAGACGATCTCTCTTGCCAGGGCCGTCGGTGTGGATCCCGCACGGTTTCTTGAAGCCATCGAAGGCGGGCCTTTAGGCGCGCCGTACGCGCAGATGAAGGGTCAGATGATGATCGACGAGGAGTTCCCGACGAGCTTCTCCGTAGACCTGGCGCAAAAGGACGCGGGTCTCGTTCTCGAGGCCGCCCGAGCTCACGATCTGCATCTGCCGGTCGCCGAGGCGATCAACGCCCGCTTCAAAGAGGCGATCGACGAGGGATACGGGCAGGAGGACATGGCCGCCATCTACGAAGCGGCCAAACCCGATAGCGGCTAGAAATCGTCTCAAAGTTTCACTACCACCCTGCCCAAACGGCGCCTTCGCGGGAGGATAAGAGCCTCTACCTGAAAGACGTTATTGGGCTTCTGCAGGAAGAGAAGATGTCCGCGTAGAAAGCACGCCGACGATAGACGAAACCGCCGAGCTTGAACTCGGCAAGGAGATCCAGGAGCACCCGCCGGCCGGGGAAGACGAGACGCCTCGGGTAGGGCTTCTGCGAGGATTGCGGCGGAAGGGGGAGATGGGCAAGCTTTGCTGGTAGGCTGTTTGTGTGACGTTGGATCTATTGAGACCCGGGCTCCGGCTCGTTTTCTGCGGGTACAACCCGTCGCTCGCATCGGGACGCAGCGGCCATCATTATGCTCACCCCGTCAATCGCTTCTGGCGCGTGCTCTTCACCTCCGGCATCACCGAGCGGCTGTACAAACCAGAAGATGACGAGTGGCTACTCGAGTACGGCATCGGCTTCACCAACCTGGTCTCCCGGCCGACCCGAAGGGCCGATGAGTTGACGCGAGAGGAGATCCGGACCGGTGCCGAAGCCCTGCGCGCAAAGCTCGAACAGTTCCAGCCTCGGGTCGTCGCCTATACAGGCATCGGCGTCTACCGCTGGTTCCGGGCGACCTCGAAGGTTTCCTGGGGTGTGCAAGAGAGCGTGGCCGTTCCGGGGGTAATCGACGTAGTCGTGCCGTCACCCTCGGGTCTCAACCGGATGCGCTTCGAGGAGCTGGTCGATCACTACCGTGTGCTCGTACCTCTTTTGGCGTAGGCTTTGGTTCCACGTTGGCCGGTTACTCCTCCTGAAGGTATGGTGAGAGCATCAGCTGGGGTCGTCGTAATATAGGTGAACCGAACAACCAGCACTTCGACGCATGGGTGAATAGCGACGAGCACAAGGTGAACATGTTCAGAAGGGCTATCGCGAGGTCGGAATCGGTGTCCGTAAGGAAACTACGAGAGCAATAACGGGAAGGTGTATACCATAGGCTTCGAGACCAGCTAGCGCTAACGCCCCATGCATGCCCGAAAGCCCCGAGCATCCCCACCGACCTCAACCGCGCAACATATGCTAAGCGGGATAAGCTAGTAGGAGCTCTGCGCGTACCGTGCAACGACCTCTACGGCGTCGAAGTCGGGGTCGAGTTGGCGATTGACGCCGTCTATAAGGCCGAGGGCGCGCCCCACGAGGAGCAATTCGTTTGGGATGTGACCGATGCTTGAGCCCAGCTTCAGCCCGAACTGTCCGAGGTTTGTTGCCTCATCACGCTCGCCGCCGAGCAAAACGCCTACCAGCCCCAGGAGCGTTTCGAGGTCCGGATCCGAGCCGAGGTCGAGGCCAGCCTTTTTTAGTGCGACGGTGAGCGCCTCGAAGTTACCCACCGAGAGGGCTTCTATCGCCTCCCGGAGGGCTTCGACGAGCTCGGGCGATACGGTGACCGTGATGCCGTGGTCCAGGAGCACCAACGCGGGACCTTCAGAGCCAGGCTGCACCAACAGATTGCCGGGGTGGGGATCGGCATGGAAGACGCCGTGCCGGAACAGCTGCTCGGCGTAGACGTCGACGATCAGCTCAGCGACCCGGCGAGGCTCGATACCTGCAGCCAGGAGCCTTTCGCGGTCGGTGACCTTAATGCCCTCCACATACTCCATGACGAGCAGGCATTCGGTGTTCGGGCTCTCCACGACGTCGGGGACGACGACGTCGTCGCGGTGGCTCATGGTGTTCTTCAGGTGCGCGATAGCTCCAGCCTCCCGGCGGAAGTCCAGCTCCATAGGGAGCGTCCACCTCAGGTAGTCCAGAATCGGCTTCAGATGAACGGAAGGTTCGAGGCGTGAGATCTCCCTGAAGATGCTCTCAAGCGCCGCAAGATCGGCGTCGATCAGGCTTTTTATACCTGGATATTGAACCTTGACGGCGACCGTTCGTCCGTCTTTAAGGCGGGCGCGATGCACCTGAGCAATCGAGGCGGCAGCGATGGGCGCGGGGTCGAACTCCTGGAAGACTTCCGAGAGGGGGCGCTCGATCTCGCGGGCCATCGCCCCCTCGATAACCGGCCACGGTTACGGCGGTACGCGATCCTGCAGCTCGGAGAGGATCTCGGTATACGCGGCGGGGAGGAGATCCGGGCGGGTCGAGGCGAACTGGCCAGCCTTGATCAAGGTCCCCCCCAACGCCGCCGCCGCGTCCAGCACGCGTCCGGCCCCGCGCCGGTGCTGCAACTCCCAATCCTCGTTCCCGACGAGATTTGGTACCCACCGCGCGCGTTCGCGCAATGCCGCGTAGCCCAGCCAAAGATCGGCGGCCACAGCTCCTAGCACCGAGGCTCGCGGCGCCCATCCGAATGCGGCGAGGTCTACCAAGCCGGGCAGCGTCCCACCCGCAGAAGCCGCTCGCCCCAAACGCTCACCGGCCGCAAGGCCGGCCGACGCCCAGAGAAAAGCCTGGGAGCGGGTCAGGTCTCCAACGCGGGGCAGAAACACAGCTCCTGCCGTCTCGTCTGCGGCGAAGACGGCCCGCGTCTCCTCACCAAAGCGCCGTGTGGCCCGGGTCATTATCTTCTCCGCTGCTCGCGTTTCGTTATCCCAAACGCCGGCAGCGCCTGCCAAGCTCTGGAACAAATTCTTTGCGGTGTCCGCATACAAGCGTGCCATCCCGTTACGTTCCATCTCGATCTCCTCGGTAGAAGCAAAAACACGCCATGCAATGGCATGGCCCGCAAATTTTACGACGCTCGCACCGTCTGTACAGGCCATCTCGTAACTTTGTTACAGGGCTGCGTTTACAGGCTTCTGCGAGCGGGAACTTTGTGGAGAGCCGGTTTTAAGCTGGATACCAAGACATAAAGAGGTGAAGAGCATGACGCTAGCTCAAGACGTTCGCAGGCTCAAGGAGCGTCTCGAAGGCCACCCAGGACCGGTGCTTTCGGTGTACCTGAGCGTGAACGCCCGGTACCCGGAGAACCAGGGGCAGGCCTACAAGGTGCGCTTGAAGGACGCCTTGGAGGAGATGGAGGTGCCGGGGGAGTTGGCAGGACGTGTACGAGAGTCGGTGGAAGAGGAGGTGCATCCCGGGGCGCGCACCCTCATCTTCTTTGCCGCCGAAGACGGGCTCTTCGAGCGGTACGGGTTGCAGGTGGATCTCCCGGAGGCCTACCGTTTCGGAGAGCCGTACCTGGCGCCCCTGGTTCTGGCGCTCGACGAGCACGAGCCGTACGGAGTGGCGCTCTTCGACGCTGAGCGGTTCCGCTTCTTCGTCTCTGCCCCGATGGAGGAGCCGGCAGGGGGCAGCCATGGAGCGACGAGTGGTTTCTTCAAGGAGGTCGATCTCAGACCGTCCCGTCCATACCCTAGAGGCGGAATGGACTACGAACCGACGAGCCGCCGGACCGAGGCCAACGTGCACCAATGGTATAACGAACTCGGCCAGCTTACGCGCCAGCTAGCCTTCCAAGATGGCGTCAGGCATCTCATCCTCGCCGGTCCCAAGGAGCGGACTGCCGACTTTCGGGACAGGTTGCCGCAGGAGATAAAGGGTAGGGTTGTCGCCGAGGAGAACATCCCCTCCGAGGCGCCCGAAAAGGAGTTCTTCGACCGGCTCGAAGCTATACACGAGTGGGCCGAGGACCAGCGCAAGGCCGGTCTCATCGCTCAGGCACGCGAGCAAGGGGTGCACGGCGTCAAGGACACCATCGAGGCCCTTCAAGAGGGTCGGGTCCACCATCTCATCGCCCTCTGGGGTCTCGAAGGCGAGATCCGCTGGTGCCCCTTCGACGAACTTGCCATCACGGACATCTCAGCTAACGAATGCCCTTTCTGCGGCCGTGAGACCCAAATACGGTCTCTAATGGAGGTTCTTGTAGACCTCGCCGCCGCCCGGAACGCCCGGCTCGATTTCGTGCGTGCGGAGAACCCGGTCGCAGATACCCCCAACGAAGACCTTGAAAGAGGGGACAATCGAGGCGAGCTCGCTGACGTTTTGCGCGATGAGTTCGACGGGCTCGTCGGGCTTTTGCGGTACTCGCTGGTTGAGAATCCGTAGAACTGCGCTGCAGCGGGGTTGGAAAGCTTCGCTCCGATACCACAGCAGGTGATGTGTCAGCCCAACGGGGGCGGCATCCAACGGCACGCTTCTCATCTCCTAAGAGACGATCGAACAACGACCACTTCTACTCCTTGCGCGTATTGGACCACACTGTCGTCTCGAAGGTTTCGTCCTATGGTTTTTTATAGCCGGGATCGTATATTAGGGGCTCCGGCCCCGCATTTGGTTAGTATTTTGAGGCTGGTACCTGGGTAAAACCCGTCCTCATAAAGAGCGCAAACCAACCTGAGGAGGAGCATCCATGAAGCGCCTAATTGTAGAAACTGTTGAGGAGCTGGTATCGTGAGCCCCATCGCGATCGTTACAGCCTCAGACTCAGGGATCGGCCAGGAAGCTGCTAAGGAGCTTGCAGAGGAAGGTTTCGACGTTGGGATAACCTACCATGAGGACGAGGACGGAGCGAAAGAGACGCTCGCGGTGGTCGAGGAGGTAGGGCGACGGGGCGAGGTACGCCAGCTCGATCTAACCAACCCCGACCTGCCAAAGGCCGCGGACGTTATAGACGCGCTGGCAGACTCCTTGGGCGGTGTGGACGTTCTGGTGAACAACGCCGGCACCAACGACCCTACGGGCGACTTCCTGGAGCTCTCCTACGAAGAGTGGCGCAGAGTTCTAGACACAAATCTCGACGGGGCCTTTCTCTGTGCGCAGCGGGCGGCGAGGAGGATGGTGAATGCTGGGAATGGCGGCAGGATCATCAACATCACCTCCGTGCACGAACACATCCCTCGCATAGGTGCCTCGGCCTACGGCACCTCGAAGGCAGGCCTGGGCCTGCTCACGAAGGTCATGGCGATGGAACTCGCCCCATACGGCATCAGGGTCAACGCCATTGCCCCCGGCGAGATCGCCACCCCTATGACGGGAGATGAGGACACAGACCCACGCACCATCG
>DASQSI010000042.1:0-3089 GCA_035642415.1 Rubrobacteraceae bacterium | reverse complement strand
CTCTTGAAACCACCTCTCTACAGGATCGAGCTCGGGAGAGTAGGCCGGAAGACGCAGGAACTCTACGTTCTCACAGCGGTACTCATAAGGGTTGATCTTGAGGCCAATAGCCAGCATGGGCAAACCAGCCTGCCGCATCTTCGGGTGTGACTGCAGCCAACGCTCGCCCTATCGCCTCAACTAGCGCCTCGCGCACGCGGGCGCCCTCCTTGCGCACCAGGGCCTTGATCTTGCTGAAGGCCTCCTCTATGGGATTCAACTCCGGTGAGTAGGAGGGCAAGAACAAAAGATCTGCCCCTCTTGCTTCGATGAGCTCCCTGACCTTCTGCGTTCTGTGCGCTCCGAGCCCATCGAGCACCACCACCTGCCCCTCACCAAGAGAGGGTGCCAGGAAGTGCTCGACGTAAACCTCGAAGGCTAAGGCGTCGGTGGCTCCCTCTACGGTCATCGACTCTCCCATGGCTGCTTCGAGAGTGATGGCAGCCATCAGGGTAGTATTCTTGCCCCGGTTCCTTGGAACCTTGCCATAGGCCCTCTTTCCTCTCGGGGCTCGAGCTCTCAGGCGCGTCATAGAGGTGCTAAAGCCGCTCTCATCCACAAACACTAGCCTTCTGGCGTCGAAGTGGGACGCCAGCCATCTCCACAGGCCCCTCGCCTCCTCATCGCGCTCAGAGGCTATCGGCGACTTTTTTTGAGTGGCCATCCGCCATCGGGCAGTCTGGCTATAGCCCTCCCGATAGTGGACGTAGAAACCCTTTCCCCGAACTCCTCCTCGAAAGCCTCACGGTGCTCCTCCAAGGTGAGGTCGTCGTTGGCCTGCAGGTGCTTGGGTAGCCAGCTTCGGAGCATCGCACCCTTCCTGGAGGGCCTGCCAGGGATCGGGTAGGGCTCCACATCCCCGGTCTCTCGACGCCTCTTTAGCCAGCGCTTTATGGTAGGCACCGATACCGAGAAGGTCTTCGCGACCTCCTCCCTGGGTCTTCCGGCGTCGACGGCGGCGAGCACCCTCAATCTCAGATCCTTCGAATATGGCTTCATGCCTGGAGGCTAACACGTAGATCGATACTTATGGGTGTCGCTGTCAGAAACCGTCTGAAAAGCCTCATTGGCGGGCTAAACGCCTCACCATCAGACGCGTCATCGCCACATACATGAACGCTTCGCCAGTCTCGGGCACTCTCTCGTAATCCTTGCTCATCCTGCGGTTCTGGTCCGTCCACGAGAAGCTCCGCTCCACCACCCACCGCCTCGGCAGCACGATGAAGCCCTTCGGGTAGGGCGGGGGCTCCTCGCCCGCTGGCACCCTCACCCAGCGTCTGGGGCGCTTCACTATCTCCGCCGCCGTCCAGCCCAGGACTTTCTCCACCCAGTCTTTGCCTTTCTCTTTGCCGTTATAGCCGGCGTCCAGCCACAGGTGCGAAAGACGCGGAAACAGCTGCTTGGCGTCCTCTAAGAGCGGTCTTATACCGTCGCGGTCGAAAATGCTGGCCGCGTGGACCTTCGCCTTTAGCAAAAAGCCCTCCGTATCTACCAGAATGTGGCGTTTCCTGCCCTTCACCTGCTTGCCTCCGTCGTAGCCTCGCTCCGCTCCTCCCACACCGGTCGTCTTCACCGACTGCGAATCGACGATGCCCGCGCTAGGTTGGGGATCTCGCCCAAGGCGGACGCGAAGGCGCTCGCGGATGGCTGCGTTGATCTTCTCCCAAGTGCCGTCGATCCTCCAGAGGCGAAAGTAATGATAGATGGTCTTCCACGGCGGGAAGTCGTGGGGTAGCAAGCGCCAAGCACAGCCGCTACGCAACACGTAGAAGACGGCATCGAGGATCTGGCGGGTGCTATGAACCTTGGGGCGCCCGGCGGCCTTCGGCGCGGGCAGGTGGTTTTCGAGGTGGGCCCATTCGGCGTCGGAGAGGTCGGTCTGATATGCTCTTCTAATCATGCCCGGAATCCTACCGGGTCGCCGTGTCAGAGCCACTTTTCAGACGGTTTCTTACAGCGACTTGCAAAAAGATTGGGCCTAACGCATCATAGGTGTATGAATGCCTACTCCGAGGACCTACGCCAGAAGATAGTCCAAGCTAAAGAACGAGGGATGCCCACCGTCGAAGTCGCTCGCACTTTCGGCGTGGGCCTCTCATCCGTCAAGCGCTATGCCAAAACGGCACGCGAAGGGGGATCGCTACGTCCGAAGAAGAGCCCGGGCAGGCCTCCCAAGACCAACCAGCACGCAAAGCGGCTCTTGGAGGTGGACCTCCAGGATCGACCGGCCGCCACCCTCTCGGAGAGGCGCGAATACCTGCGCAGCGTGGCTGGGCTGAGGGTGAGCGAGTCCACTATCTCTCGGCTTTTGAGGCGTATGGGGTTCAGCAGAAAAAAAGATCGGTAGGAGCGACGGAGCGTGACGAGTTCTTGAGGGCGGGCTGGCGGGCAACGGTCGCCGGGCGCATCGACGCCAGGCGGCTGGTGTTCGTAGACGAGATGGGCTCGAACACCTCTCTCACGTCCCTGTACGCCTGGTCGCGACGAGGGGAGCGAGCGCTTGCCAAAGTACCTCGCAACTGGGGGGCGAACGTCACCTTGCTGGCAAGTATGAGCGCAGAAGGGATGGGTCCCTCTCTGGCTGTAGAAGGCTCCACAACGAGGGAAGTCTTCGAGGCTTATCTAGAGTACTTCTTGGCGCCCACCTTGAGACCGGGACAGATTGTGGTTATGGACAACCTCTCGGCACACAAGGGCAAGCGGGTGCGTGAGCTCGTCGAGGAACGGGGCTGCGAGTTATTGTTCCTGCCGCCCTACTCACCGGACCTAAACCCGATAGAGGAAGCATTCGCCAAGCTGAAGACGCTGCTGCGGAGAGCTGGAGCGCGTACCCGCGATGCGCTAATAGAGGCGATGGGCCAAGCGCTGGACGCGGTGACGGCGAGGGATGCCTCGGGCTTCTTCGAACACCGCGGTTACCGTACACCGGCCCAACTATTATGGTAAACGCTTTAAGGATCACAATGAATGTAGTCCCTACGGTTGCGCAACCTTTCTTATTACGCTATCTTAGTACGTAGGGAACAAAGTGCTCCCACAGCGAGCATTAG
>DASQSI010000041.1:0-15931 GCA_035642415.1 Rubrobacteraceae bacterium | reverse complement strand
TGAACGGAGCCAGGGCTACCATTGCAGACTCGCCGGCCCTCACCCCGACCGAGCGGTTGCTTCTCCTTGCCGATCTCGCCGGCGTCGAGGCGAAGCCGTTCCGTGAGTTCGCGCGGGTCTACTCGGAGAGCCTCTACGCGCTGGATCCACGCTTGAACGCGATGCATGCCTACCGCAGGGCCGTACGCGAGTACGAAAAGCTCCCTCGGTGGAAGCGTGCCCTGGGAGCCTTCAACCCAGCCTCGCTACTCTTGCGAGGGCGGTGGGCCCTGGCGGCCTACCGGAACAGGTTCGGGAAGACCCTGCGCAAGAGAAAAGGATTGAAAAGCTCTGAGAAAGTTAGAAAGTGAGTAAGCTGGGCAGAGTTCGCGTTGATTTGCGCGGGCGGCAATGTAATAATCCTCTTGACAATGGGACTAGCAACAGCATTCTGTGGAGGTGCTGATGGATCAAAAAACTACGATCATATCGATCACAGATAACGCCGCCGACAAAGTCAAGGCGCTCATAGCTCAGGAAGACGAGGAGGACCTCGCCCTGCGTGTCGGTGTCAGACCCGGCGGCTGTTCAGGCTTCCAATACTCGATCTACTTCGACGACGAGATCAACGATGATGACGAGGTAATCGAGACTAAGGGTTTGAAGATCCTCATCGACGCGATGAGCGTCCCCTATATCATGGGCAGCGAGTTCGATTGGAAAGAAGACCTCATGGGCGCCGGCTTCGCCGTCAATAACCCGAACGTCTCGGGTGGCTGCGGCTGCGGTAGCTCCTTCACCTGCTAGTCAAGAAAACTCGGTGATCAAAGAGCCTGGAGCCTCCGGAGGTTCCAGGCTCTTTCCTTGTAAGCACGGAACATAGGACCATGCTGCATGTCTCGTACTGCCTCTTCCCTGCTGGCCACCCAGCTCTTACCCTCTTCATACGGTACTGGCCTTATCGCTAGCTTCAAGCGTCCGCACTCGCTTAGAGAGCGATGCTGGGCCTATGCAGACGGTGACGTATCGGCGCATAGGATCTTCACCGTCCACCGAGCAGCGCGGTGGTTATAGATCTCTGGTTTCGGGGGTAACATAGGGTTAGATACAAGTACGAACGGCAACCTCAAGGAGGTACGAGCCATGGAGACCGGAAGAAGCGGAGAAGGGATCCTCTCTGAGGAGATGACCCAGAAAAGACAAGAAGTAATAGAGCTCCTGAAGACAGCCTACTTCATGGAGCTCGAAACCGTCATCAACTACGTCACTAACTCCATTAACCCTGACGGGGTCAGGGCCCAGGAGGTGAAGGAGTCACTCGAAGAGGACATCCAGGAGGAGCTTGGTCACGCCCAGCAGTTCGCCCAGCGCATAAAGGAACTCTATGGAGTTGTGCCGGGTTCGACGGACTTCAACGCTGAGCAGACCTACCTGCAGCCCCCGGAGGAGCAGACAGACGTCGTGCACGTCATAAAGGGAGTCATAGAAGCCGAGAGGGGGGCCATAGAGCACTACACGAAGATTGTGGAGACGACCGAGGGGGCCGACCCGGTCACCCAGGATATGGTCATAGAGATCCTGCACGACGAGCAGGGGCATAGGCGTCTCTTTGAGGGCTTCTTACGAGAGTACCAGGCCGAGGGCCGGGCGTAAACCGCCATAACGCTCCGCTCCTCATGAGCCTGGTCCCTTAGGGGACTGAGCTCTTTCGTGCCCTGAACGGGTCGCTCCCCTTACGGGAGATCAGAACCCGGGGATGGGCACGTTGTCAAAGTCCTCTTTGTCCGCTCCACAGTCGGGACATTTCTCGGGCAGGACACCCTCGATGCGATAGCCGCAGACGGTGCAAGCCCAGTTCATGGGCTCGGCTTCGCCCTTGGCCTCAGGGCCTAGCTTCTGGCCGCCAACCCCGTGCGCTTCTTCGGTCAATCGAACTCCTCTCGTAGATCAACGTATTCATTATGTTATTTGCGCCACTCGGGCGAGACCGCGGCCTCGACTTCGACCGGAACATTTTTAAGGAGTACCCCGCCGGCCCTTTTCATGGCAGCTTTCGTCTTTTCGGCGACCTCCTCGGCCAGATCCTGGCGGCACTCGGCGACGAACTCGTCGTGGATGCAGTTTATTAGCTGGACATCGAGGCCCTCCAGCTCCTCGCGGATGTAGCCCAGGGCTAGTTTAGCGATGTCGGCGCTCGTGCCTTGGATCGGGTAGTTCATCGCCTCCCGCCGCATGGCCCCCTTCGCCATCGAGTTGAGCCTCGAAGGGTCCCCGAACTTCCGCACCCGCCCCGAGAGCGTCCTCAAGGTGCGCGTCCTCATAGCCTCGTTCGCGGTCTCCTGCAGGTAACGCTGCACCTTGGGGTAGTTGGCGAAGTATTCGTCTATTAGGAGGCGCGCCCGCTCCTCGTCTGTCCCGAGCTGGGCAGAGAGGCTCTTGGCCCCCCGGCCGTAGGCGAGACCGAAGTTTATGCGCTTCGCCGCCGAACGCTGCTCCTTGGTGACCTCGTCCTTCTTCACACCGAACATCGTCGCTGCTGTTACCTGATGCAAGTCCTCACCCTCCCTGAAGGCGCGGATGAAGCTAGGATCTTCGGAGAATTCGGCCAGGATTCTGAGCTCGATCTGAGAGTAATCCGCGATCACGAGCATGTTGCCTGGTTCCGCAACGAAGCAACTGCGAAACTCATCCTCGTGTGGTACCTGCTGGATGTTTGGACTCGTACAAGCTAACCGACCCGTAGGTACTCGGCATTGCAGGAAGTTGGCGTGAATGCGTCCGGTTTTGGGGTGGATGAAGCTCGGGTAGGTCTCAAGGTAGGTGCCGAGCTTCTTTTGGAGCTCGCGGTACTCGAGGAGGAGCCGGGCGGCTGGATGGTTCACCTTGAGGAGCGTCCAGACCCTTGTGTCGGCGAGCTCTATCCCTAAAGAGCGGAAGGCGTCCGCTATCTGCTGCGGGCTGTTCAGGTTTAGCCTTGGGCCCAACCCCTCAAGTGGTAAAACCCCTTCTGGTGCCGGAAAATGCGCCTCTAGCGTCAAAGCCGTCTCATCCCGCCGCTTCCGCACCATTCTTTCGAGCTTCTTCCACTTCTGTACGTCTAATTTAATCCCCGCGAGCTCCATCTCGGCTAGGGTTGCTACAGCCCTAAACTCTATCGTCGAAACACGGACGAGCTTTTCCTCTTTCAGCTCCTCCGCGAGGCGTTCATACAGGGGCAATAAAACCGCGGCATCCTTGACGGCGTACTCGATCTGGGCTTCTGAGAGTTCTTCGGACCAATCCTCCCCCCGGGCCGACTTGTCCAGCTCGATACCTATGTACCGCTCCGCTACCCTCTCCAGCGCATACGATGGCCCCTGCTCCCCACCGTCTAGGAGTTGTGCGGCTAGCATGGTATCGAAGATAGGTGCGACCGAGATACCGTACTCGGCCTTCAAAAAAGAGTAGTCGAATTTAGCGTTGTGCAACACCTTCACGGGTCCGCCCTCCAAAACTTCCTTGAGCGGCGCGAGATCACCGGTCTCGAGCGCGTCCACAACGAAAGTCTCGTCGGGAGTGGCGAGCTGCAAGAGGCGCATTCGGCCGTCCCGGGGTGAGAGGCCTGTGGTTTCGATGTCCACGCCCACAGCTTCAGCACCTCTGAGGCTCTCCTTGGCGACAGTGAGTTCGGAGGTCTCCGTAATGAGCTTGTAGTCGGACAGGCTTTTCTCCATGCCAGGGATTCTAGCAGGGGGCCTCTAGCGAGGCTGCCGGGAATCGTGATTACTATCTGTAGCCGGGGTAAAATAGCTCTTACAGTATGGGTAGCTCCTTCAAGATAGGACGGGCGTTCGGTATAGATGTAAAGGTTCACTGGACCTTCTTGTTGCTGCTTGCTTTCTTCGCCTTCCTCGGCTACCAAGATTCTGGAGGTCTGATCGGGGCGCTCGCTACCATGGCAGTGATAGTGACGCTGTTCTTCTGCGTGCTCTTGCACGAGTTTGGACACTCTCTCGTGGCCCAGCGCTTAGGCATTGAGATCCCAGACATAACTCTACTTCCCATAGGGGGGATTGCGCGCCTGAAGACCCTGCCTGATAAGCCTGCGGACGAGGTCAAGATAGCCATAGCCGGGCCTTTAGTAAACGTAGTCCTCGCTCCCATCTTCTTTGGGCTGGCCTTCCTGCTCGGAGCTGGCCTGCTCGTCGCGCCCAGCCCCATCGCGGGGTTCGGGTCGGTGGGGCAGGTCTTCGCTTACCTAGGCTGGCTGAACTTGGCCCTCGCGATCTTCAACCTTGTACCGGCCTTCCCGATGGACGGTGGACGGGTGTTGCGCGGTCTGCTCGCGGCCCGGATGGGCCCGGTGCGGGCGACCGATATCTCCTCAGCGGTCGGACAGTTCTTCGCCTTCGTTTTCTTCCTTATAGGGCTCTTCGGTGGCAACTTCGTCCTCGCGCTCATCGCAGTCTTCATCTTCTTTGGAGCCAACGGCGAAGCCCAAATGGTCCGCCAACGCGAGCTCATGCGGGGCTTGAACGTTTCGGACGTCATGGGTACCAAGCGCCGCACTGAAACCGTCACGCCGTACCACAACTTCGGGCAGGTCTTAGACTCCGTCATCCACGGCTATCAGGAGGACTTCCCAGTAGTGGATGAGGGTGGGAAACTCGTTGGCATGATCACGCGCAATGAGATCCTGGCCGCCGCCCACTCTCCGAACCGATTTGCGAATGTCCGCAACCTAATGAAGACGGACTTTCCGACGATCTCCCCGGACGCTGACCTCTTCACGGATGGTTATCGCACTCTGCAGGAGAGCGGTCTTAGGGCCATCCCTGTTATCGAGAGCGGTGAGCTCGTCGGCATGCTCACCATCGACGATGTCGGCCAGGCAAGTCTCCTGCGAGATTTCCGCAAGCAGCAGTTCTAAGGAGCTTCTTGCGTGTTGCCTCCCTCCTTCCGAGCATCACTGAAATTGTCCACTTCATCGGCGCTGGAGGTGCTCTACTCGGCGTGACCCACGACGGTGATTACCCGTCTGGAGTCGAGAGTCTCCTAAGCTCAACGCTACCTCAGTAGGCCGCGCACTCAGTTGAGCCGAGAGAGATACCGCCATCGGGAAGCAGCTCGCCGATACGAGTAGTATGTAATCTCTCGATACCGGATTACTCGAAGAGCTTAAACCTGATCTCGTTATAACTCAGGATCTCTGTGACGTCTGCGCCGTCTCCTTGAGCGTTATCGGGCAGGCCGTAGCTCGAGTTTCTAGTTCACCCCGCATTCTCTCCACGAAGCCGAGCGTTCTTAACGAAGTGCTCGGTGTGTCATGACCGAGGTTGGCGACGCTGTGGTGGTGGCGCGGAGGCTCACACGTAGGGTTTCTGCACTGAAGAAGGCTTACCCCGTCGAGGATACAGTGGCGGGAGCGTCCCAACCGCGTGTCGGATGCATCGGTGGCTCGATTCGTTATCTTCGGCTGGTCATTGGAGTCCCCAGATGATTCACAGGAGGATGCAGGAACTTTTCGCGAGATTTACCAGCCCTCCAGGCGTATCTCTTGGGAAGAAGTCTTGAGGCTGCGCCGGAAGTAGTCGTTCTCCTGTCGTGCGGCTTCGACGTGGCGCGCGCCTTCAAGAAGGCTTAGGCTGTACCGAAGCTTCCCGGCTTGGGATGACCTTCCAGCAGTCAAAAACGGGCGCGTATGAATGGTGGACGCCGACCCCTACTTCAGCCACACGGCAAAGGCTAATAAGGTGTAGAAATACTGACACGCATCCTCCACCCGTAAGCCTTCCGACTTGCCCGGTGTTAAAAGGCAGTGCGCTTTGCCGTCTCAGCAGCTCACCACTAAGGACTGAATTCGCGCTACTGGGCCGCGTCCGCTAGACTTCGCTTGATGAGGGTAATTGTCGAGGAAATAGAGGGCCTCGTGGCGCGGGCCGGAACGCATCCGATCTGGGGCTATGCCCACTGTTTAAGGGTCTACTCTCTAGCTGAGGAACTGGCACGGACAGAGCGGCTCGACTACGACGCGGAGATTTTGCGCCTCGCGGCACTCTTGCATGACATCGGTCTGTACAGGGCCTACGCGTTGCGAAAGGGCGCGGACCATGCTCGCCGTTCGGTAGCGGTTGCCACGCGGCTGTTACGTGACGGAGACTTTCCTCCACTGGCGTCGAAGGTCGTCCTCGACGCTATAGAGCACCACCCGCCGGGCGCGCCTCCCGGTCGCTACAAGGAGACCGCCCTCCTCAAAGACGCTGTGGCCCTTGACTATCTCGGCGCTGTGGGGGTCAGTAGGGTGTTTGCGATGGTTGGCCTTGAGGGAGATGTTCCTGATCTTGCGACGGCGCTCCGGCACGCTATGAGCCTGCGTCGTAGTATTCCGGACCTGCTCTGCTTTGACGCTGCCCACAACCTCGCCCGTAAGCGCACCCTCGAGATGGATAGTTTTTTTGACAGCCTAGAGAACTGTACCGCAAATTTTAAGCTTCTTTAGCCGTTTAGCTGTCCGCACGAAGCTTTTTGTTCTAGCTAGCAGCTAAGTACGACAGGTTGAAAGTTTGTGACGAGGGTGGCCGACATAGGCTTTTTGGGAGCTATTACATCCCTCCCTCTGGGGTCCCCGAGGATCCCATACGGGAGAGGAGGGTGTGGAACTTTGGATGATCTCGTAAGGGAGCGAACTCCAACGCTTGCTTGAAGTGTTCGGCATCCTGCTCGCCGGCGGCAACGGCTTTCTCGATGTAGGCAAGAGAGGTGGCGTAGTCGCCGCGGCGGGCCCTTATACTGGCGAGTGCCGAGAGGGCAGGCGAGTAGCTGGCGTCGGCGGTGACGGCTCGCACGAGCAGTTCTTCGGCGGTATCGAGGTCCTCAGCCGTATAATAGATGCTCGCATAGGAATACAGGGCGCGGAGATTGCTTGGGTCTTGTTTGAGGGTCTCCACTAAGTGTTCTTTGGCCTTTTCAACCTCGCCGCGACGCTCGTGATAGAGCCCGATCTCCAAGTGTGCGTTCGGGTCTTCGGGGTCGAGATCAAGAACCGCATGAAAGGCCTCGACCGATCCTGCTTCGTTACCTAAAGCGAGGCGGACCTCTCCCAGGGTATATAGGTGTCGGATCTCATCGCGCCCTAGCGCTACGGCCTCCTCAACCAGCGCCAGCGCTTCTTTGAGGTTCTTATTCTCAGCGAGGAGATACGAGGCGAGTTCATCTCTTATCTCCGGAGAAGCTGGACAGTACTTGAGACCCCGTCGAAGGGCTTTTTCGGCCTCCTCTGGGTGATTGTTGCGGGCATGGCAGATGCCGAGGTTTGCGTGGGCCTCCCACCAGCCCGGAGTCTCTTTTATGACCCCCTCGTAGGTGGCGACTGCCTCGAGGTAGCGACCAAGCATGTCTAAAGAATTTGCCCGGAACGTGTGGGCTCCGCTCTTCTGTTGGTCATTCTGGGCAACCTCCAGGGCCATCTCGAAGAACTCCAGAGCCTGAGTGTAGTCTGCGGCGTCGAAGGCGGTGAGACCAGCGTTGATCAACATATCCGCATCTTCGGGGTGGGCACGCGTCCAACGCTCAAAGGTCGCGCGTGCCAAATCCGCCTCTCCCATTAAAGCGTAGTAGCGTCCCAATTCAACGAAGGCATCTGGGTATTCGGGATCCAAAGCTGTCGCCCTCTCCAGATGATGCACTACCTTGAACGGTTCGTCGCCGCACATGGCCAAAGTGGCGAGTCCTATACGAGGGGCGACCCAGTCGGGGTCCAGTTCCAGGGCCTTAAGGAAGCTTGCCTCGGCTTCCTCGAAACGATCCAGCCTCAGTAGGACCTGGCCTATGGCCTCTATCGCCTCCGGGTTATCCGGGACGAGGGCCAGCGCCTGCTCGAAGCGCCAGAGGGCCTCTTCCAAAAGACCTTCTCCCGCGAGCGTCTCGCCCTGCTCCAGAAGCTCCTCAAACTTCTCCATCACGTTCATTAAACCAGATAGGACGTGCCATATTGTAGAATCTTTCGCACTGAAGGATTCCCTTACGCAAGGTAAGCTTTGAGGAATTCTACCGTGATTCAAAGATCTAGATCCCTGAAAAGAATTTGGACTCTTACGGACAGGTTAGTAACATTGTTTACTTAAACTTCTTGGAATCGATATGTCACGTATTTCAAGGTTCTCTCTGAGAGTCTAGACCTAGGCCTCCGGAACCTAGAGGTCTACTAGGAGTATGCTACGTCATCGCTGTGGCCGCGGTGCGTTACAAAGCCCCATCTACCTCGAAGGACCCCTCTATAGCGCCATGAGAGTTTCGCTTGGTCGGGAACCACTCACTTCCTTACAGTCTAAAGACTTCTATCGCAAAGAGCTTCGACGCAGGTCGTACGGTTGCCGACGGTTACTCCGTTCAGGTCTTCTATGATCTTAACCGGGCAGGTATGCTCCCGTCCCGAATGATTACTCGGTGCTGTCGCCAGGGTAGAAGTTCGCCCCAAAGTATTCTTCATGTCGTTATCTAGAAAGGGCCGCTGAGGGTGAAGCACCGCAAGCTAGGATACGGTAGTGTGCAGGTCTGGGCGCCTGGCAGGTCCTCGACGTGCGTGGGCGCGAGCTCGAGGAGGAGCGAGCGCCAAAAGGTCGTCCAGAGCGCGCTGGAGTCCGGCATAGGAGTCTGCGACTCCTCGCCGATGTACTACGAAGCCGAGCGAGCCCTGGACGACGCTCTGAGGAAGCATGGTCACGCCCGGGCGCTCGTAGCCGCAAAAGTCTGTATCTAGTCGACCGGGGGCCGAGCGCCAGATCGAGGATGCCTCAGGCTTCTTCGATGGACGGGTCGAACTCTACTAGGTCTACAACCTCGTCGCCGTTGAGAGAAGGCTTGATATGCTCGAGTCACTAAACGGGCAGGGCGTAGGCGCTCCTGAAGTTCGTCCTCTCCGAGCGCAGGGTGAATTGTGCCGTCCTGGCGACCAGCAAGCCTGACTGCGCCCAAGAGAACGCCCGTGCGGGAGACCCCCTTTTTCGGCGATCAGGAGCTCAAGTAGGTCAATAGGCTGGCTCAGCGCCGCTAAACAGCTACGAGCGGCCACCGATCTGCACTAAGTACCCCCGGGCGGAACTTTGCTGACTGATACCAGAAAGATCAGCGCTCTAAAACAAAGAGTTCCGCAGGCACGTTATGGCAAATGCTGGTACAGCTCCGCATCGTCCCTATTATCTAAGCTCCGGCTTGACATCGCACTTCTATCTCACTAGCTTACAGCTGAAAATTTATTTCATTTGGAAGGGAGAGTTTAGCCTTGAAGGTTGAGGCAGCGGTAGGGAATATGCGGGGCAGAGGATACAAGGCCACACCGCAGCGGCTGGCTGTCCTGAGAGCGCTCGCCACGGAGCAGCACCAGAGCATAGGAGAGCTACGGCGGCACTGTCCGCAGGTGGGAATGGTGACAGTATATAGGACTTTGGATCTTCTCTCCAAGCTAGGTATCGTCCGGCGGATGGACCTCGGGGATGGTCCTCGCTACGAGTTGGCCGAAGACCATCATCATCACTTGATCTGCGAGTCTTGCGGGGATATCTCTGAGTTCGAAGAGTGTCCGCTCGACTCAGAAGGTGTGTCCTTGTCTAGCTCAGAGTTCGAGGTCCACTCTCACAGCGTCGAGGTCTATGGCCTGTGCGCGGCTTGCGGGTAGACTGAGTACTGTCCGACGTAAAACGTGAGCTAGTAAGCGAGCTTACCCAATGATTTTCGCTTAGAGAGGAAAAGCTCTTGAGAAGCACGAATGGTGGCTGGCCTTGTTAAGCCGCCGAGAATGGATCTACTTGCTCAGCCTCCTTATCCCTTTGGCTGTCTACAACCTCACGCTGAAAGTTGACAGCGTGGCCTCGATACCCGGCCTTGCTCCGACCTTCGCTTTGATGCGGTCGAACATATTCTTCAACTTAGGATATGCGTTGTTCTGGATAGGGCTCTTTGCAGCGGTGCGCAGCAGAAGGGGTGCTTTGCGGCGGGTCATATTAATCCTCTTCCATGTTTCTACGATACTCGTGGTGATCGTGACCACGTCTGCCTACCAGTACTTCCGAACGACTGGCACCACGCTCGACTACGGCATCGTCGCCTTGTGGTTGCCTCACCCCAAGGAGGTTATGCCGGTCCTCGCCAGCGGGGCTACGCTCTGGACTTGGGTGCTACTCTTCGTCGCCCTCCTCTACGTGACTCTAGGTCCATTCCTTGTGATGAGTCTCATCGGCCGGTGGCGAGGATGGTCAGAGAGGTTCCGGCCTAGGAGAGCCCAAAAAGGAGATTTAGGTTCTCTTGGACTTTTACTTTTAGCTCTAGGTTTCGGCACGCTTTCGTTGCTGATCGGCGCCAGACCGACAGACTTTACTTCGGGAGCTAGCGTATCGTTCGTGAGGGACCCGTTCGTTAACTTGGTTCTAACGGGAGTAAAGGAGGCTACCGCCAAGGAAGATACCGCGGATGCCAGCATCGCTGACCGTGGCGTGGAGCATCCTGCTTCGCATGCTAGCCTCGTACAGACGTCCCAAACCGAGAAGCGCAACATCGTCCTGATACACCTGGAATCTACTCGTGCGGGGGCCACTACCCCTTACGATGAGGATCTCAAGACGACGCCCTTCCTGGACGAGTTGACTAAGAACAGCCTGCTTGCCGAGCAGGATTATACTGTCGTTCCGCACACCTCCAAGGCGAGTGTCTCCGTCAACTGTGGCATCGAGCCGCACCTCGTCCAGCCGAGTACCGAGGCTAGGACCGACGGCATCCCTGTCCCGTGCCTTGCCAGCCTCCTGAAGGAGCAGGGCTACAACACCGTCTTCTTTCAGTCCTCCACCAAGGATTTTGAGGACTTCGCCGGTCTCATAAAGAACTTCGGCTACGAGGATTACTACCCGCTCGAATCGATGGATACCGAGGGCTTCGAGCAGTCGAACTACTTCGGCTACGAAGACGACATCATGCTAAAACCCAGCGAACAGTGGCTCAAAGAGCACAATGGTAAGCCTTTCTTTGCCGAATATCTTACGGGCACAGGGCATCACGACTACCGGTGCCTAGGTCTCCGTTACGGGGACAAGAACTTCTCGGAGGATGACTTGGTCAACCGTTACCTCAACTGCATCCGCAACCAGGACTTCTTCGTCAAGAACCTCATCGATCAGTACAAGAAGCTTGGGCTCTATGAAAATACCATCTTCGTCGTGTACGGAGATCACGGCGAGGGCTTCGGAGAGCATGGCCGTTACCAGCATGACGATGTCGTCTGGGAGGAGGGCCTCAAGGTGCCCTTCTTAATCCACGCCCCCGGCTGGTTCGAAGGTGGCGAGCAGGTCGAGGGGCTGTCGAACCATAGCGACATCTTGCCAACCGTGCTGGAGATGCTGGGCTATGAGGTGAAGGATGGGGAATACCCAGGCTATTCGCTGCTCCATCCGCTACCCGAAGGGCGTACCCTCATGTTCAGTTGTTTCCACGAGGCCCAGTGCCTGGCGAGCATTAAGGGCTCCGAGAAGTACATCTATCACAACGGCAACCAGCCCGATGAGTTCTTCGACCTGTCGAAAGATCCTATAGAAAAGCATAACCTCGCGGACGAACGTGCCAAAGAAGAGATGGATAAGCGGCGCAACGATCTCCTCGTATGGCGTTCGAGCGTCAACGCCGCGTACGAAGGACGTGCGGCTCGGCCGTGATGAACTATAAAGGAAAAAGAGACGCCATGAGCGGGCTGTCAAGCAGAGCGTTGTCGTCTCGCTCTTTGCGTGAGCATGATCACGCAACCTACGGAAGGTTATATCCGTGACACCGATCCTCCTGGCGATAATCGCGGCGCTCGGCTTTGCAGGAGCAAGCCTCTTGGCTCTGCTCGGTAGAGAGCTGAGACAGAAAGGACGGTCTTATTCCGTTGCTGTCGCAGCCGGAATCCTTCTTGCTCTAGCGTTCGCCGATCTCTTCCCCGAAAGCTTGGAACTCTCTAGAGAATCGGCGATAGCGGGTTTCGTCGGAGGATTCGCCCTCCTGTTCTTGACCGAGGCGTTTACCAACGCGCATACGCACCACGCGCCAGAGGAAAGTGTTCATAAACACGCGCTCGGGTCGTTTATCCTGGGTCTTACGATCCACAATTTCGCCGACGGTTTCGTTCTGGGCGTCGGCGCCAAAACGTCTGCGGTTGCCTCCGGGCTTGTCGGACTTGGTATCCTCGTCCATCAAATGCCGGTCGGGATCTCGCTGGCCGCGGTACTTATGGCTGCGCGTGCAACCCGCACTCAAGTGGTGTGGGCTACGGTATTGCCAGGACTGGCTATCCCGCTCGCGGCAGGTTTGACTGTGGCGTTGCCCGTCCCGAGTGATCAGGTTCTCGGCTTCTTGATCGGCATCGCCGGGGGCGTACTGACCTATATAGGTGCGGCTCACTTGCTTCCTGAGGCCCAAGTCGAATACCCCAGCAAGATTACAGTCACCCTCTTTGCGGCGACACTCCTTATAACAACCATCGGTCTCATGACGGTTCTGGGTGATTAGCTTCGAGGTGTGTATGTAAACGAGCGGTTTCTTTTAATCATGACTCTCGAACGCCTCTGTTGCAGCCGAGTAAGACCGTCCTTTCTGTCTCAACTCCCTATCGAGCAGAGCCAAGAGGCTTGCTTCTGAAAAGACGAGCGCCGCGAGTGCAGCCAAGAGGATCGCGGTCGCCATCTTGATCTTCCGCGCGGCTATCTTGTCGAGATAGAAGTGTACAAAGTTGTCGGCGGCTTAGAATAGATTTCTCCTAGTACCCGACGCCCGCACCAATGGGAGATATGATCTACTATGGGTTAGAAGAGTAGGATGCGGGCGCCGGGTACTACATTCTTCCTCGACGTTCGTGTCGAAGTCAAACAGGTTGCGTGTCCGTTCTTGTGTACCACTTTCGGTACAGTTACCCTTGGTTGTAGGCGCATCGGTAGTATCTCCCATATATAGCAAGGCGGCTGGGCCATATTAAATAGCATTAAGCACATCAACTTGTTATTAGGATGTGTTTGCTTCTTTGCTAGCTTAGCCAGTCCGAGCTAGCAAAGAGGATACTTAGCAGGCTTGCGCGAGTAATTTTTAAGGACCTTTAAGAAAAGTATTGCATTAGTATGCACGCGCAGGTATTATGATGGCGATTGCAAACCATGGAAACTGCAAGGAGGGGGCACCACGTTGAATCTGATAAAGAGGGTTATGTTGGTCTTTGCGGTAGTCGCCACCACGGTGGCGATGTAGATGGCTTCCGCCATACCAGCCGCAGCGGTGATCGTCGTACCACCTTGGTCCTAGCTGGTATCTGTCGGTATAGTGCCATCCCTATTCTCTAACCCTGGACGCCGCCGTGTTCATCGAACATGCCATGCTTTGTGGAGAGCCTGCCAACGGTACGTTAGAGCCTAGGCAGCTTATAGTAAGGAAGCCAAGGGTTCAGGGAATGGCCTGTCAGTTGCTCTGCTACACCGTCTGGCAGTATCGGTGGTACCCCTTCTTAAGAAGGCTCTAGTAAGTACAAGGGCTGTACTCTTCTCCGGCCCGCTTTCTTGAAGGGGTTCTCGAAAGAAGCGAGAAAGGGGGGTCTCGCATGAGGCGCTATTGGGAGCCTGAGTCGGACCGCATGGTCTTTGAGTGCTACTGGTGTGGAGAAATAATAATCCTTTTAGGACGCAAGGAGGACTGGTATACGGAAGAAGGGTACATGTTCGTCGAATGTCAGTGCGGACAGAGGCTAACTATCTCAGCCGAACCACGTTAGCAAAGAAGCCTTTGAAATAAAACTACTACACAGCAGCAGAGTCTCAATGGTGGATGAGCATCAGAGTTCTGAACGGTTGGACTATAGCCTAAGAGGGAGCAGTCCGGCTAGGTCACGCTGTGTTTCTAGATCTTTCGATCTTGGAGCGTTTTGTACGTAGGAAGTATGATGAACCAATGGCTTGGCAGAAGCCTGACTCCGTCCCGAACATGTTGCGTACCGCCTTCACCCACGTGCACGAGACACACCTCTGGGCGAGCAAGAGTCGCTACGCCCGCTACACCTTCAACTATGATCTCATGAACAGCCCGAACCCCTCCTCTCAGGTCTTCTCCATCCGGCGTATCCCGACGGTACCGAGGTACAAGAAGCTCCACGGTCATCATCCGACCCAGAAGCCTCTAAGGCTCGTGCGACGCGCCCTCCTCGCCTCCACGCATGAGGGTAACCTCGTCTTCGACCTCTTCACCGGCTCGGGGACCACCGCGGTGGCCGCCAAGGAACTCAACCGTGCCTTCGTCGGCGCCGAGCCAGAAGAGGAGTTTGGCCAACTCGCCGTACGTCCCATACTCGCGACGAAGCGGGGAAGCCTCCCGCATGCGATCTCTGAACAATTCTGGAGCAACGCTTGAGCCCTTTGGCTGTCATCATCGCCGACACGCACATCTCTCGCCGCGCCCGCTCCCTACCCGAAGAACTGATCCCGCACCTCGAAAGCGCTGACCTTATCCTCCACGCCGGGGATCTGGTCGAACCGTCGTTGCTTCAGGAGCTCGCCATCTACGCCCCCGTCCGCGCCGTTAGAGGCAACGTGGACCCGCCGGACTCAAACCTTCCCGAGACGCTTGAGTTCGGTTCTGGCGGCGTAGCCATAGCCATGATCCACGACTCCGGACGCAAAGAAGGCCGCCGCAGACGCCTCAAGCAACGCTTCCCCGACGCCCGCGTGGTCGTCTTCGGTCACTCGCATGTGCCCTTTCTGGAGGATGAGGACGGTCTATTGCTCCTCAACCCTGGTAGCCCGACAGACAAGCGACGGCAACCACACCACACCTTCGCTCTGCTCCGGGTAGAGCAGGGGAGGGCATGGGCGGCGATACTTACGCTTTAGGTCCCCAGTATAATCTGCTTTATAGTGGACGCTGGGGCGCGAACATGACCAACCCGCTAGGTTACGGTGGGGGCTTTGAGCCGCGGGGCGAGGGCGCCAGGCGTGTCCGACGAGCAGTAGGGCTGCTGGCAATCATCACGGTCGTCGGCACGCTAGGCTACATCGTCTTCGAGGGTTGGAGCTTCATCGACGCCCTGTACATGACGATCATAACCATCAGCACCATCGGCTTCAAGGAGGTGCACGACCTCGACGACAACTTGGTTGGACGCGTCTGGACGATGGTCCTTATAATCAGCGGCGTCGGTGCTCTCGGCTACGCGACGACCTCGCTGGTGGCGCTGGCTGTAGAGGGGACGGTTCGTGGCTACTTCAGGGAGAGGAGGATGAGAAGAGAGATAGGCAAACTTGATAACCACTACGTCCTCTGCGGTTATGGCCGGGTCGGGCGTCAGGTGGCCGAGGAGTTCGCCCGCGATGATGTCCCCTTCGTCGTCATCGAGCAGAAGCCTGAAACGGTCGAGGAGTGTCTGGCGAACGGCTACCTCGCCATCCTCGGCAAGGCCACCGACGACGCTATCCTCGAGGAGGCCGGCGTCCGGCGAGCGAAGGGCCTCGTCGCCGCCGTAGATTCCGACGCCGACAATGTCTTCGTGGTGCTCTCCGCACGCAAGCTGAACCCGAACCTCCACGTCGTCGCTCGGGCCAGCTCCGACGAATCGGCCGCCAAGCTAGAGATGGCTGGCGCAGACCGCACCCTATCGCCCTACGCCGTCGGCGGCCGCAGGCTCGCCTTCTGGGCCACCCATCCCCTTATCGTGGACTTCCTCGACATCGTCACCCGCGGCGAGGAGGGCATCGAGTTCAGGCTCGAAGAGTTCTGGGTCCCCGAGGGGTCGTCCCTGGCCAACCACACCATCGGCGAGCTAAAGATCGGGGAGAAGACCGGGGCCATGATTCTCGCCATCCGTAGCAGAGAGGGCAAGTTCGATACCACACCCTCGGCCCAGGACACGATCTTCCCTGGGGATACCCTCATCGTCCTCGGTGCTCGCGACCAGGTTGACCGTCTCGAAACCCTTATGGCC
>DASQSI010000040.1:0-2648 GCA_035642415.1 Rubrobacteraceae bacterium | reverse complement strand
AAGCTCAAGCGCTCTTGAAGGTTAAGTTAGAGAGAGTTCTCGGTATCATCGGCGAGGGCTTAGAGGTCATCGACCATAACCCCCAGATCGTCGGCCAGGCTGCCCAGACGAACCAAGCACCAGTAGGGCTTAGTAAAGATGTAAGCCAGGCTGCTTGGGAGGCCAACCGGAATATGGGCGCGACAGCTGACCCAACGGAAGACGAAGCAGATCAAGTCGCCGAAATGACGGAACGAATCAGCGACGGATGGTTGACGGGTAACGGCGATGACCTCCAAACCGAAGAGGAATACATAGACGACCGAGGGCGAATCGTGGCTCGGGTGCGGGACGATTCCGGAAATATATTCGAAGAGATACAAGACGAAGAGGGAAACGTCCTGGATCCGAACGCGTCCGAGGAGGTGGAAGACCAAGAGGCCAAAGATGAGGATGCCAGCGAGGTGAGGGCCACGGCCGCTGCCAAGAGAAAGGCTCGTGAGTTGGGCGTGCGGATCTACGATGTGAAGGGCACGGGCTCTGGCGGGCGCATCCTCGTCAAGGACGTAGAAAGGGCCGCAAGATAGCCAGCGCAATGCTCGGTGCATAACCTAAATAATCTTCTTCGCGCAACCCTCTTCGGGCCGGCTCCATCTTATACAATATACGGACCAATCGAGGAGGATCCGCCGTGGCAGACAAGAATAAGGACTTCAAGAGCAGTTCGGCGGAGATCATCGCGGATCTCCTCTCCAACCCGCGGATGCGAAGGGGGCTCGAGTACCTCGGGGGCGAGGAGTTCAAGGCCGAGCGGGAGCGCCTTCGAAGAGGAGCAGGCAAATACCTCAAAGGTGTTCGCGACCGCTACCGCCCTAAGAGGCGTACCCCCGAGGCCGCCGCTCGCGAACGCGAGCTCTCCCTGAAGCTCGCGGCGGTCGAGGCAGAGACGGCGGAGCTACGCTTGCGCCTGGCGGAGCTGCTCGAGGAGGAGAAGAAGCTCCGCACAGACCTCGAAGAACTCTAAAACGGTAAGGGCCCGAGGAGACTTGACATGTAACCGTTTGCTATCCCCTTGTAGTTCTCAGTGGTTCGTGCAAAAATTGACCGGCTCTTTGTACCCCGTTTAAGCGAGGAGGCAGCTTGACAGCCCCCAAAAGCGGTCTTTACGACCCCTTATACGAGCACGACGCCTGTGGACTTGGCTTCGTGGCGCGGGTAGACGGGCGTCGTACCCGGGAGACGGTAGAAGAGGGGTTAGAGATCCTGCGCAACCTCGCGCACCGGGGTACGACCGGGAGCGACCCGGAGACCGGCGACGGGGCGGGGATGTTGCTGCAGGTCCCGGACGCGTTTCTGCGCCGGGAGTGCGCGTCCTTGGGCATCGAGCTGCCGCCGGTCGGCGGCTACGGGGTGGGGGTGCTCTTCGAGCTCCCGGGAGAAGGAGGGCTCGGCTGCGAAGGCCTGCTGCGGAGAGTCGCAGCCGAAGAGGGACAGAGACTCCTGGGCTTTAGGGACGTCCCCGTAGAGCCGAACAAGATTGGGCGGGTAGCGCGGGAGCGTATGCCGCGTATCTGGCAGTTCTTTGTGGAGAACAGAGTGGGGGACGTAGCGGGCTTCGAGCGGAAGCTGTACGTGATCCGCCGCTTGCTCCACCGGGCGGTCAGGGACTCCCACCGCTGTTACGTGCCGAGCCTCTCGGCGCACACCGTCGTGTACAAGGGCCTGCTCAAGGGCGGACAGCTTTCCGAGTTTTACCCGGATCTCAGGGACCCGGCGGTCGCAAGCGCGCTGGCGCTCGTACACTCGCGCTTTTCTACGAACACTTTGGGGAGCTGGGAGCTGGCGCATCCTTACCGGTACCTGGCCCACAACGGTGAGATCAACGCCCTACGCGGGAACATCAACTGGATGCGTGCGCGCGAGAGCCGCCTCGAGACGCCGCTCTTTGGCGAGGACATAAAGAAGCTCTCGCCCATCATCCAGCCGGGCCAGAGCGACTCGGCCATCTTCGATAACGTCCTGGAGCTTCTGTACCTGGCCGGACGCTCGCTGCCGCACGCGGTCGCCATGATGATGCCCGAGGCCTGGGAGAACGACGAGCTGATGGACGAGAAGCGTCGGGCTTTCTATAAGTATCACAGCGCCCTCATGGAGCCGTGGGATGGCCCTGCGGCCATAGCCTTTACCGACGGCAGGCTTATCGGCGCGACCCTCGACCGCAACGGGTTGCGTCCCGCCCGCTACTCTGTCACCCGCGACGGGCGGGTGATCATGGCCTCCGAGGATGGCGCGCTGCGCGTGCCGCCGGAGGATATCGTCGAGAGGTGGAGGTTGCAGCCGGGCCGGATGCTGGTGGTGGACACCGAGAAGCACGAGCTTCTGCACGATGAGGGCGTCAAAGAGCGGCTCTACACGCGCCGGCCCTACAAGCGGTGGGTTCAGGAGGGTGAGATCCACCTTGACGAGCTGCCCGAGGTCGTCTCCGATCCACGCCCGGAGCCCGCCCCGCTCTTCGAGCGGCAGCTGATGTTCGGCTACACGATAGAGGACCTTCGGTTACTCCTCTCGCCGATGGCTCAGAGCGGCAAGGAGCCGGACGGCTCGATGGGCACCGACACCCCTTTGGCGGTCCTCTCCAAGCGGCCGCAGCTCCTTTTCTCGTACTTCAA
>DASQSI010000039.1:0-5811 GCA_035642415.1 Rubrobacteraceae bacterium | reverse complement strand
AGTTTCACTGATCCTCCCAGAAGGGGTGTGTGTATCCCAGGTTGCTCAAGATCCGCCGGAGTTCCAGCATCGCTGTGTAGGTCGGCAAAACGTATAGCATCTCGCCCTCAGGGGTAGCCTCAAGCGCGGCCTGGAGGGCCTTCTTGCGATCGGGGATCACCGACTCGACCGGCAGCTCCGCGTACTTAAGGCGCACGGCCATGTCCTCAGCCCGAATACCGCTCACGGAGAACCGGGCGTTAGTTCGCATGTCTGCCAACATCTCGAAGTCCACGTCCCACAGCCAGGAGACATCCCTGCCATCTGCGTTATTGTCGTTTATGGCGATAAGGACACGCTTGGTGTTGATGCTACCGTCGTCGGCGCAGTCGGCCTCGCCAACGATGAAGGTGCGCAAGATCTCGTTAAAGCCCACGGGATTCTTTACAAGGAGCAGGAAAACCTCCTTATCCCCTGTCCATACCCTCTCCACTCGGCCGAACGCCCCACTGAACTCGCCCAAGCCCTGTGCTATCTCCGACGGTCGGATCCCCATCTCCCCCGCCATCGCTGCCGCCGCCAAAGCGTTGTAGAGATTGTAGAGCCCTGGCAAGCCAATCTTCACCTCGGCCTCTCCTGAAGGCGTTGATAGACGAAAGCTTGTTCCCCGCAGTCCATCCACCCGGACGTGCGTAGCTCTGTAAGCTGGCTTCGGGCGGCCAAAGGAGCAGTTCGGGCACCGATACGTCCCTACGTGCCCGAAGTACACCGTCTCGTATCGAAGAGCCGTCCCGCAAACAGGGCAGTCCTTCGAGTCGGCAACGTGTTGCAGACGACCGGTATCCAACGAAGGTTCGTCCACCCCGAAGAACACAGGATTCTGGGCCAAGCGGCCCAGGCTTGCGACGAGCGGGTCGTCGGCGTTCAGAACGGTCGAGCCACTGGACGGTAGATTGGGAAAGGCCGAGGCGACGACCTTACCGGTATAGGCTAGCTCCCCGTAACGGTCGAGCTGGTCGCGAAAGAGGTTCAGAACAGCGAGCAGGCTCAGCTCCGCCTCGGCTGCGACCTTCGGCACGCTCGCCTCGTCCACCTCGAAGAGGCCGAGCTCGGAGGTCGGCTTTCCGAAGAGGTTAGCATCGGAGACGAGCGCTGCGGTCACCCCGGTAACAAGGTTCGCGCCCGTGGAGTTGCTAACCAGACGAACGCCTGCAGTCCGAAGTATCTTGCTGACCATCCGGGTCGTGGTCGTCTTGCCGTTGGTGCCCGTGATTGCCGCAGATCCACGTGCGAGCCGTCTGGAGACCTTCGTGAGCACTGCTGGGTCCACCCTTCGTGCTACCACACCGGGCACCGTGGTGCCCCCACCGGTACGGAGGGTTCGGCTCGCGAGTTGGATCACGCTGGCGACGGCGATGGCCGCCGAGAGGCGTACGTTTTCGAGAGCCCTGCTCACGCCAGGATTATATAACCCAAGTTCCCCCCTACCTCGATAGTGAGCACCCTCCCGGTCCGAAGGCTACGCAACCTTCTCTCTAGATCGGGAGGACAAAATGGAAGATACCATGATCCTCGTCTACTACTGCTTGTGCGACGACTTCTTTGAAACCATCCACTGCCTGTAGTAGGAAGCAACTTAGGTTATATATGGAGAGTACAAGCAGAGAAGAAGCTGCACTCTACTCGATGGCCATCGAGGCTCTAGACCCAGCGTGGGGTGATGACGTCGTCTACTTGCAAGAAGAGGAAGTGGTCGAAGTAGTAGTGTACAAGAAGCGCCGAGAGCACCACCGTATAGAACGAGAAGTAGTGCTGTTGAGTCGGGTCGTCCGCCCACAGGCCGCCGAGCACGACCGCTCCGTACACGAGCAGGTAGATGACTGCCGCACCGAGGGTGAATAGTAAGCACATCCAGTAGAGGCGGCGTCCGCTTCTGGAGACGCGCGCAACTAACTTGGAGCCGATAAGCCCCCGTTCAGCCCGCAACCGGTTGAGGTAGAGCACAACGGCGAGGTATTGGAAGGAGTGCCAAACGTTGAGGCCCTGGAAGGCCACGTCGAGGTTCGGCAGGGCCGGCGTAACGAAGAACAGACCCGCCGCGAGGCTCATGTGTAGCGTCTTTGGGAGGTGGAAGAGACCGACCCGCCATTCCCAGGCTGTCTTCACTACGAAGGCAGCGAGCAGCAAAAAGAAGGCACCGGCGGCGAGCGGCCCTAGCCACTCGAACTTGAGGAACTCCGGGAACAACAGGGCCCGTCCACCCGTCTCGAAGCCTTCGCTCGAGATATTCGCCCCGCCGATTACGAGTGGCGTACCAGTGAACTTATAAGTAGCGATCGGATAAAGGCTCGTCATGAGGAGCCCATAGTCGATCACCCGCGACCACAGTCGCCACCGGATCAGCCCCCGGCCGCGGGGATCCTTGAAACGGTACGAGTCAGCGATGTAGGCCGCTTGGTGAATGACATGCACCGACGCCCAGAAGAAAAAGATGGTGACGAGCAAGGTGAGGTTGTAGATAGCAAGCGATACGACGAGCACCGGCATCAAAAACGCCCCCCAGGTGTAGCGCCGGTAGCGCGCGCGGAAGTGCGGCTCCATGAAAGTCATGGTGTAGGTAGCGAACAGGTGCGGCCCGCCGATAAGAGCGGTAACTAGAAGGTCTACGATTACATTAGACAGTCCACCTATCTGCGCAAACAGGTGAGGAACTACCAGCAGCGCGCTAGAGAAAATGATAAAGGCAAGGTCGTAGCCAGGCGAGATCAGCCACAAGCCTCTAGAGGAGATCCTCGGCGTGGCAGGGGCAGATGTAACCGTCAAGGTATCACCATCCTCAAAACATCGAGCTCAGGAACTCCTTTGCCACCGATCGGGCGGCGCTTGCGCCAGCGAAGCTCCGGAGCCCATCTTACACTCACCCACAAACTAATAGAAGTTGTAGCTTTATGCCAGTTGTACCACGCCAGATGCGGTAAAAAGAACCCATGGAGATATTCGAGAATCTGTCTGCGAGCTCGCGTCTGGAACCCGATGAGCTCGACGCCTACTCGCGGGCCGTCCGTGAAGTGACCGAGCGGCTGGAGCCAGCAGTGATCTCTATAGGTGTACGGTCGGGGCGTAGCGGCGGTAGCGGGGTCATCCTCGGTTCCGATAGCCACACGGGCATAGCCGTGACGAACAGCCATGTAGTGCGTGGTCTGCGTCGGGTAGGCGGATCTGTAAGCGGCCTGCAGGTGACGCTCGCCGACGGAACGACGACATCTCTGGAGGTCCTGGGAGACGACCCACCGAGTGACTTGGCGGTGGTTCGCTTCGAACCCGAAGGGGAGTTAGGTGTAGCTCCTTTGGGAGAAGCACAGAACCTGGTCGTGGGACAACTGGTCGTGGCGATTGGGAGCCCGTTGGGTTTCCAGCAAACTGTAACGGCTGGGGTAGTGAGTGCTTTAGGGCGCTCCTTACGCAGTGAGGGGGGGCGCATGATCGAAAATGTCATCCAGACGGACGCCTCAATCAATCCCGGTAACTCGGGGGGCCCTCTAGCGGACACCTCCGGGAGGGTCGTAGGCATCAATACGGCGATCATCGGGGGCGCCCAGGGGATAGGTTTTGCTGTCCCGGTCTCGGCCGCCTTTCGCCGCGTAATCTTCTCGCTCGTGACCGATGGACGCGTGCGGCGGGCCTTTCTCGGGGTGATGATCGCGAGTCGCACTCGGTGGGACGACTCCTCGCCGGGCGGCGCTCAGGTCGAGAGCGTCTCGCCGAACGGACCGGCCGACAGGGCAGGTGTTAGATCGGGGGATCTCATCGTGAGCTTTGGGGAAAGGCCAATACGCTCGACTGACGACCTATTGAACCTCCTGGATGAGTCGGCAATAGCCCGTGATACAGATCTACGCGTGCTACGTGGTAAGCGAGAGTTGACCCTCCAGGTCAGACCTCAAGAACAGCCAGCAAACTAAAAGAGAGTGTACGGAGGACGAACATGCCGGACGTAACGCTGATGGTGCGTGGCCTCGCCGAGACCGGGGAGACCGACCGTCTGAAGAAGGCGCTCGCACGGCTCGGTTTCGTGGAAACGATCGAGGTGAACTCGGCGAAGGAGCTTCTGGCCGTCTCCTACAACGGCGGAGAGGTAGAGCTGGGCCAAGTCGAGCAGGTCGTGCGGGACGTAGGGTACGAGCCTGAGCGCTCGCCCGGCGCCGAGAACGTGGCGGAAGGCTAGAGGTGGACGAGGCTTCCCTCTCTCCGGAGGCGGCGCGTATCTTGGGCGTTCCGGAGAGCGAGATCAGCAGGCTTGCCCGACCCGACGGCTGCGTTCCGCTGGAGGCCATCCGCAGCCAGACGGGGGGTCCAATGCTGGAGCTTGCGCGGGAGCTGGCCCACGCCCGAGAGAAGGTCGGCCACCTTTCGGGCCAGCTGAAGGAAGTCCGAGCAACGAACCTCAGGCTCCAGAAGCAGATCCAAGAAGGCGTCGAGGAGCGTCGCCGTCTTACAGAGGAGGTCCTGGAGCTGCGAGCGGCTTCCGAAGAGCGTCTGATGCTCATGGAACGCATAGAACACGTAGCCGGGGTCGAACAAACCTTAGAAGAAGCTCAGTCGGAGCTTGCCAGGCTACGGAATCGCCGGCTTCTAGCCCGTATATTTAACCGTTAGGGTCGGAACGCTCGAAATCCGTGTTCCGGCTCATGCGTGGCCATAGCCATGCAGCGATGACGAAAAGTATGGTAACGAGGACCTGGATAATCAGCCTGGCACCGTGCAGGGATTCGCCCACGAAGCCGGTAACGATGGGGTCTTCGAAGAACATCTCCACGGCGACCCATACGAGGGCCCCGGCCCCCACATAGATTAACCAGGGAAACCGGCCAAACAAGGCACTCAAGATTGTGCTACCGAAGATCACCAGCGGTATCGTGAGCGCAAGCCCGACCGCGAGCAGCCACAGGTTCCCTCCGGAGACCCCGACGAGGGCAACGACGTTATCGAGGGACATTACGGCGTCGGCCACAATGATGATCCTCACGGCCTCCCGCAGGTTACCTCCTGACTGCACCTTGTCGCCTTCTTCATGCTCGTCGTCCTGTGTGAGCTGCCAGGCGATCCAGAAAAGGAGGGTTCCTCCAAGCGCGAGAAGTAATGGCACCACGAGAAGGTAAGCCACGATCGCCGCGAAGAACAGGCGCAACACCACAGCCCCTAATACTCCTAAGAGCATCGCCCTCCGGCGTATAGAGCCTTCCAGTTGCCGAACAGCCAGCGCGATGACCACCGCGTTATCACCCGAGAGGATCAGGTTAAACCAGAGAACCCCCAAAAAACGAACGAGAAGCTCCCCGCTTAAAAATTCTGTCAAACCGCTTCCTTTTCTACCGCTATCGGTCCCCTCGTTCCCGCCAGAGGGTAGGATCACGATTGTTCGTCCGCTGAAGGCTCACTTTATCAGGGCGCAGAAATACGGGCCCTTGCTCTGGGCTCCTAACAAAGAAGGCATTCAGAATGCGACCTCGTAGGCAGCCACCACCGCGAACATGGCATATAAAGCACCAAAGCCCAGCATGTATTGCGCTTTGAGCGGAGCCTCGCGCAAGAGCAATACCAAGAGGATCACACCTGATAAGAGGGCCAGCGCCGCGGAGAGGACGTTGATGAAGTCCAGGCTCCACGATGTAAACAATATCCCCAAAGAGACCGGTACAGTGCTCTGAAAGACCATGGCCCCGGTTATGTTGCCCAAAGCCAGCGTATCTTTATTCTCTCCAAGCCAGACGACGGAATTGAACTTCTCTGGTAGCTCCGTAGCCAGAGGCGCGAGTATCAACGAGATCAGAC
>DASQSI010000038.1:0-2263 GCA_035642415.1 Rubrobacteraceae bacterium | reverse complement strand
CGCGACGAGTACGAGCAATCTGCCCGGGAATCTTTCTCCCGAATGGAGCCTGAGGAGCGCCAGCAGTTCGGCCAGCAACTTCGCGAGCAGTCCCAGCAGCAGGGCTCCAGCTTCCCCGACCAAGACCACCCCGCCCAGGACAAACGCTTCCAAGACCCCGACTACCTCGCCGGGTTGACGAGTCAGATGCACCAGGAGCAGCCGGGGATGATGGGCGAGCTGCTCGGGGGGATGCCCAAACTGAGGCGCTAGCTCGGAAGGCCAGGAAGGACCTGAGGCGGGGCCTTAAGGACACGGGGACCATCGATGTGCAGCCTAGCTGAGATCTCGCCCCAAGGGGACGAGTTTAGGGCCAGCGCCGACACTCAAGCTCTAAGCGCCAAAGAGGGCCTTTTCTTTGAGCCCGATCAGGCGTGCGGAGTTAGCTATGACCGGTATGGAGGAGAGCTCGTGCAGGAGCGCTCCGGTAACCGGGGTGAGGACACCGGGAATCGTCAATCCCACCGCTAGGGCCAGCACGCCCAAGGAGAAGACCAGGTTCTGCCTTATGGCCCGCATCGCCTTCTGCGAGAGATCTAGCAGGTGCGCTACCTTCGAGAGGTCGTCGGAGAGCAGCCCGATCTCCGCCGTCTCTACGGCGACGTCCGTGCCCCCAAGGGCCATTGCTATCCCGACGTCGGCGGTAGCGAGCGCGGGGCCGTCGTTTACCCCGTCCCCGACGAAGGCGACTCTCCTCCCTTCGGTCTGCAACCCCTTCACGATGCAGACCTTCTCGTGGGGCAAGGCCTCCGCGTACACCTCGTCGATGCCGAGCGCTGCGGCCACCCTTTCGGCGTTGGTTCGGTTGTCCCCGGTGACCAAGAGTGTGCGTACGCCGAGCTCGTTGAGCCTCCCCATGGTGGTCTTAGCTTCACCCCTCAAGGCGTCTTCGAGCACTAAAAGCCCCGCGGCCTCCTCGCCATTCGCCACTAGGATGACGGTACGCCCTGGGGCCGCGAGTTTCTCGGTCCGCGCTTGCACCTCCTTGCCTACCAACACCCCACGCTCGGCCAAAAAGCGTGGACGTCCCACAAGCAGCCGGTGCTCTCCGTCCGTGCTGGCTCTCACGCCCAGACCCGGCAGTGCCTCGAACTCCTCCGGGTCCGGCACGTCGAGGCCCCACTCTTTGGCGGCCCACACTACGGCCCGCCCTATCGGATGCTCACTAAACTTCTCAGCCACCGCCGAGATCTCGAGCACTTCGACCTCCCCGAGACCGTTTAGCGGGATCACCTCGACCAAACGAGGCTTGCCGAAGGTGAGGGTGCCGGTCTTATCGAAGGCGAGGGTATCCACCTTGGCGAGGGCCTCGACCGTCGCTCCCCTCTTCACGAGGCTGCCGCGCATGGCTGCGTTGCCTATAGAGGCGACCAGCGCCGTGGGCGTGGCGAGTACCATCACGCAGGGGCAGAACACGATGAGCATGGTTATCGCCCGCAGAATGTCCCCGCTCCACCACAGCAGAGCCCCGAAGAGGAGTGCGAGAGGAGTGTAGAACTTGGCGTAGCGGTTGAGAGCGCGCTCTATCGGGGCCTTCTTCTCCTGGGCCTCCTCGACCATACGCCGGATCTGCCCCAGCGTCGTCTCGTCGCCGGCCTTCTCCACTCGCATCTCCAGAGCCCCGACCTCGCTCAAGGTCCCGGCCAAGACCTCATCTCCGGCACGCTTCTCCACGGTCAGACTCTCGCCGGTAATGGTCGCTTGATTTACCCAGGCCGTCCCGGAGACGACTGTGCCGTCCACGGCAATCCGCTCCCCAGAGCGCACCAGCAAGAGGTCACCGATCTGCACCTCTTTGAGCAGGACAACCTCATCCCTTCCCGCGCGCCGGACCGTGACCCGCTCGGGAAGAAGCCTCTCTAGTGCCCCGAGGGCACGGCCAGCCCTCGCGGCCACGAACTCCTCGAGCATGCCGCCCACCAAGAGCAGCACCACCACCACCGCCGCCGCGGAGTACTGGCCTATGGCGATAGCCGCTGCCGTTGCGATGGAAACCGGGACGTCAGCGGTGAAGTTGCGCTCTCGGATGCCCTGGGCGGCTGTCCACCAGATGTAGACCGATCCGATTAGCGCTGAGGCCAAGTAGAGCGGCGTGCCGGCGTCCTCCGGAGCACCACTGGAGACTACCCCTGTGGGTCTCTGAACCGTCGCGGCGACGAGCAGCAGTCCGCTGACCAGAGTAAAGAGCGTACCAGAGTTCAGCAGAAACTCCCGGTAGCGACCA
>DASQSI010000037.1:0-6971 GCA_035642415.1 Rubrobacteraceae bacterium | reverse complement strand
AACGCAAGAAGGCTTGGTGGTCGCTTAGGGGAAGGGTAACTGCCAACTGAGTGAGTAGAGGAGGTTCAGGAGGTGGTTAGAGGCGTCGGGTGAGGTAGGGACAACCGAATACCTTTAGAAGCCCTCGGTACAGATAGGCCGAGGGCTTTCTACGGCGGCCTTCATCAAACGATCGCTTGATCATGGTGTGGAGGAGGTAACTAGGAGAAAAAGAGAGCCGGGGCCGACGTAGTGGGGTGTTGAGAATGGTGGGAGAAGGTCGGCCCCGCAGTGGTTGCAGTAATGGGGGGTGCAACCGCGGGGGATTGTATCCATGCTCTGCGAGGGCTCAAGAGGTTGGGTGTGAGCTAGTTCACTGTTTTGAGTTGCTTGTAATCAGGAGGTAGAGGTAGCCAGTGGGGGCACTAGGGATAGTACAGCCCTGCTTCAGGTATTGGTCTTTTTGCCACTGAGGAAGGTTAGAGAAGGCATATGGAGTCTTTAAGTAGTGCGTACGCTCTTCGGAGGGATTCTTCAACCACGCTTCGACTAGAAGCAGGACTCCCATGAGCGAAGCCACGAGTGCGGCTGTTGCTGCCGCAATAGTGGCTTTGTTATGGGCAACAATGCTTCGGATCAGTCGAGCTATATTTTCGGCTGCGGTATCCCGGTCGACGCTCAACCGCCGAACAGCCTCCTCCAGAACTCCTTAGCACGCTCGGCCTCCAGCTCCGCAGCTAAGCGTTGGGCCTCCCGGCGGGCTTCTGCACGAGGAGATGCTGTAGGTTCTAGACCTCATTTGAGAAGCAAATAGTATCTGCCAAGAAGCCGTGGCACCTTTGATTGCGCTTCCTAGTCTTTGCTCTTTCCGTTTATCGGGAAGATAGTCGTGGTGCCTGGGGTACGGGAACGGTTTGTAGGCGCTTGTAGGGTGGGTAGTAAGAGAGATGGGCAGAACCAGGGAAAGAAGGAGAAAAGGAGACGATAGTGTTTGAGCCGCTACAGGGAGGTATGCAGGGCGAGCGCCCTGAAGCCCACCACTTACATGGTGAGAAGTTGATAGTGCTGCGGCGCATCCAGGATAGATGTTTACCGCTCTCATGTTTAGTTTGTAGTGGCATAGGTAACCTTAATCTCGTGAAGCCGGGGATACCACACCTTGGCGAAGAATAGAGGAGGTGGGCGTTTTGGATGGTCAGTACGAGGACGGGCTCGCAGCGCTCGAAGAGCGATACGCCGGATATGAGGTCTACGACCGCGACGGCGAAAACATCGGCAGGGTTGGCGACCTCTTCGTTGACAAGGACGACAGGTTACAGTACATCGGTGTAAAGATAGGCCTTTTGAGAACGAGATCTGTCCTGATCCCGATGGATGTGGTCCGGGTTGATGGGGAGCGACGAGTGATCGAGGTTTCTCAGCCAAAGAGTAAGGTGGAGGAAGGCCCCACCTTCGACGACGCCGGGGAGATCACGCCCGAGTTTGAGGAGCAGGTGCGTAGCCATTATGAGCACGGCGCTCCACAGAGCTCCGCAGAGCACGACGCCGGCGCAGAGGAGAGTTACACCGGGCGTGCGGAAGACGGCGGGAGACCCTCTGGCGTTGCTACGGACGACTTCGGCGGGGAGCATGATGAGGTTCGAGAGCATCCGGCCTCCGCGGACCGCGAAGAAGCCGCCCCCAGAGAGGCCGGTCTGGACTTCACAGGCTACCAGGTCTACGACATGCACTATGAGAAGATCGGTAAGGTAGACGATCTCTTCGTGAACGAGAGCGATCGGCCTGAGTATATCGGTGTAAAGATGGGCTTCCTTGGCACCAGGTCCACCTTAATCCCCATGGACATCGTACGTGTAAACGACAAGCGACGGCTCGTCGAGGTTGAGGCAGACAAGGATACGATCAAGGAAGGACCAACCTTCAGCGACGACCGGGAGATAACGCCCGAGTTCGAGCAGAGGGTTCTCAGCTACTATCAGGCAGAGACTGCCCAGGCCTCTGCAGAGAGAGAGGCTTACGGTCCTTACTATCCTGATACCACAACAGGTGGTGAGCAGGTCGATGTCCGGCCGGGGGAGCGTGCAGGGGCCCATAAGCGCTTGGACGAGAGACAGCCGGAAGGCGAGGTGGTAGACGCAGACCGCGAACACGATATCGGTGGGGAGGAGCCTGGGACCAGAACCCCGGAGCGCCAAGAGGACCGCGTGAACGTCCGCAAGCGCATGCCCGCTGACCACCGGCATCCCACAGCGCCCGAGGGGCGCGAGGAGGTGCCCGGCGATCACCCGGCGAACGAGGGTCGCGAGGTCTAGCAAGCACGGATTGGAGGTAACGCCAAAGGCCTCCAAAAAGTTTGCCTCTCGCGGAACACGACGAACTGGCGCACGGCTTCCCGGCGAATTCCCGGGAGGTAAGTGAGGAAGACGACATCTTATGTCTGGAAGCCGCCGATGGCCTCCGGGATGCCCGGCGGACACACCATGGACTCCGGGGGGCGGGCTGCCCCCAAAGCCCTATAGGGCTTCTCGTTCGTCTGGTAAATACATTAGTATCGTGTAAAAAGAGTACAAATGACGGAGCAAGAAGAGCATTCGAGGGTGGCATCCAGAGATGAGTCCGGTGGGCGGCGTCGGCTGATAACCTACGGGGTGTCGCTCGCGGTGTTGCTCGTCGCGGGGCTCCTGATCGCGTACGAGTTGCTGCTAGACTTGGAGCTGGTGGCCATTGCCGCGCTCATAGCGGTGGTTCTTCGTAGCATCGTGAGCGCGGTAAAAAGGATTGGAGCGCCCCCGTGGATGGCTCCGATCATCACCCTGGTGGCCATCGGGGCGATCGGCACGTTACTCTGGCTCGTTATCTTACCGGGCTTTTTGCGGCAAGCCCAAACCTTTGCCTCGGCGGTACCGGGGTATCTGGATGAGCTCTCGGCTTTATCTACCCAGCTTCCCGGCGGTTTGGCAGATTATGTTCCTGATTTGTCCGAGAAGATGGCGGAAAGGTTAAGAGACAATATTTCGCCGGTGCTCAGCTCGCTCCCGCAGTTCGTTACCAGCCTGACGGAGGTAACGCTTCGGGCGATCGTTGTCTTGGTTTTAGCTCTGTACATGGCTTACGACCCCGATTCTTTGATCGCGGGGGTTCTGCGCCTCGTACCGTATAGCAGGCGTGAAGACGTCAGGGACCTGATACAGGATTTTGGGGCCAGGCTTCGTGGCTGGGTAGTCGGTACAGCGATCGCGATGCTCCTCGTGGGCGGAGGAGCGGGGCTCGGTCTATGGATGATAGGCATTCCCCTGGCTTTCTCTTTCGGTTTGCTTGCCGGGCTTTTGGAGATCATCCCTTACTTCGGGCCGGTGGCGGGCGCGCTGTTGCCGACGTTAGTAGCGTTCACGATCTCACCGCTCAAAGCGTTGCTCGTCGTGGGGCTATTCGTGCTCTTGCATCTGGTGGATGCAAACATCATCCAGCCGCAGATTTTGGGCCGTCACGTCCGACTGCACCCGGTGGTGGTGATCGTCTCGTTCCTGTTTTTGGGTGATTTGCTGGGGTTCGTTGGTCTGCTTTTAGCTATGCCGGTCACTGCGTTTTTGGCCGCCCTTGTGGATACGTTCATCTCGAAGAGCCCGGCTTACGGAGAGAGGGACGATCTCGGTAGTCCAAAGGGGTAGTGGAAACGTTGGACATGTTGGTTGGCGAAGCTCTGCCGTGACCGCTGATAAGCCTGTTTTGATCTTCGCGCTCGAACTCGTACTCCTCTACGGTTGCGGCTCGTACGCGATGAACCGTATGGCCGCTTGGGGCTTCGGAAGCGGCGTCGGGAAGATGGCCTTCTACCTCATGGTGCTTCCGGGTGTTGCTCTGCACGAAAGTGCTCACTACCTGGCATGCATGTTTACCGGAACGCGGGTTGAACGCTTCGCGCCCTTTGCGCCCAAGAGCCTGCCCGACGGCCGGCTGAGACTCGGCTACGTCAGCCACGAGAACCGCTCCGCTCCCATCAAGAGTCTTATCGGGCTTGCGCCCGTCGTTCTCAACCCGATAGGGGTCTTGGTGGTCACCGCACTGCTAACGCCGCTTACTCTAACGGAGGTTCTCACTCCGCAACCGGAGGTTTTTGAGGAGCGTATCCTGTCGAGTGGGTTTCTTGTGCAGAGCCCGGTCATGGCCGCTGCGTGGGCTTACCTGGCCTTTAGCTTCGCGCTCGGGAGCGTGCCGAGCCGGGAGGATCTTTCCTCCGTACCAGCGGTGCTCCTCCTGTTCGCTTTGGGGGTCTTCGTCTTGAGCCTCTTCCGGGAAGGCTCGGAGGATGCCCTGCTCCCCGCTCTTGCCGAGCTATCCGCGGGGGTGGCGGGAATCTACGCTCTACCGGCGGCGGTCGCCGCTGCGGCCGCTCTACTTCTCGGTACCTGGGGCCGGCGGTTACGTTAAGCCCACCGATTGGAGGCCGGGAAGGCTAATGGTTCGCGGCGTGAATAGAGGAGGCAGTAAGCATACTCCTCCTAAATTTCAACCTGGTCCCCAGAGTACAGCCCTTTCTCAAGGTTGTGCTAGGTCCTACACGAGACCTAACGACGAAAACCGGTGCTTTCTATGTTTAACTCGGTGCGAACGGGGCAGAATGTGGTCTTGAGGTGCATATTCCGTACGCTAGGGGGTGCCGGGGTGTCGAATGCGACGTCTACAGCAGGCAGGTTCGGGGGCGGCAACAAGCCGATCTACGTCTTCGGCTCTTTGGGAGGCCTCCTTTTTGGCTACGATACGGGCGTGATTTCGGGAGCGATCTTATTTATCCGCGAGGAGCTCGGACTCACCCCGTTCCTCGAAGGTCTGGTAGTCGCCTCGCTCCTGCTGGGAGCCGCGGTTGGGGCGGGCAGCGCCGGGCCACTTTCCGATAAGCTGGGGAGGCGCAACATCATAATCATTGCTGCCATCCTCTTCTCCATCGGAGCTATCGGCGCGGCACTAGCCCCGAACATCGGCGTGCTGGTCTTCTTCCGGGTGGTCTTAGGCCTTGGGGTTGGGTCGGCCGCCCTCATCGTGCCGCTGTATCTTTCGGAGATAGCTCCTACCCAGATCCGAGGGGCGATCTCTTCTCTGAACCAGCTCAACATAGTCTTTGGGATACTCTTCGCCTATATAGTGAACGCTTTTCTGGCTTCGTCTGGGGCGTGGCGTTGGATGCTCGGTCTGGCCGTAATCCCCTCGCTTGTGCTTTTGATCGGGATGTTCTTCTTGCCGGAGACCCCTCGCTGGCTCGTGAGCCAAGACCGAGACGAGGATGCGCGGGACGTGCTCCGCCGAAGCCGCGACGAGGAGACCGTAGAGAAGGAGATCCAGGACATAAGAGAGGTGGAGGAACAGGAGGAGGGTGGCATCAGGGAGCTTACGGCTTCGTGGGTCCGGCCTGCTCTGATAGTGGCCATCGGTCTCGCCGTCTTCCAGCAGATCATAGGCATAAACACCATCATCTACTATGCTCCCACTACCCTCACGAACGTCGGATATGGGGCTGCGGCGGCCATCTACGCCAACCTCATCATCGGCGTGGTCAACGTTGTTATGACTTTCGTAGCGATCTGGCTCATAGACCGGGTGGGACGTAAGCCGCTGCTCCTGACCGGGCTTGTCGGCATGGTGTTGAGCTTGACCGTTCTTGGGGTTTCCTCGTTGCTCCTGCCCCAACCATCGAATCCCACAGACCCCGAAGCTATCATAACGCTCCTATGCCTGGCAGGCTTCATCATCTCCTTCGCGGCGACCTGGGGACCCACGGTGTGGGTGATGCTCCCAGAGGTCCTGCCCCTGAGGGTACGAGGGACCGCGATGGGCGTCGCGATATTCCTGCACTGGCTGGCTAACTTCGCCGTCGCCCAGACGTTTCCCGTCTTCCTTGCATCATGGGGGCCGGGCATCACTTTCTTGGGGTACGCCGTGGTCGGAGTCCTAGCCTTTCTCTTCGTCGGTACGCTGGTGACGGAGACCAAGGGCCGGAGCCTGGAACAGATCGAAGCCGACCTGCAGCAGAAGGCGAGGTTTGCGAGCGGTTAGTTCTCAACGGCCGCGATAAAATTCTTGAGATGCTGAGCCAGAGGCATCCCAGTTGTTTGAGCTAGTCTTTCGCGGTTGGATAAAGCGTAGGACTGGACAGGGCTTAGGGAATGGAGGCACAACACGACCAATTACGATAAGGAAGGAGTGTGACACTCCACATTCTCAGGACATCGGTGAGTTTGCCACTACCGCGCGAACGGGTGTTCGCCTTTTTCGCTGATGCAGCCAACCTAGAGCCCATCACCCCTCCAGAACTACGCTTCCAAATTCTCACGCCGCAACCGGTCCAGATGCAAGAAGGAACCTTAATCGACTATGCGCTTCGCTTGTTCGGGGTTCCGTTGCGCTGGCAGGCCCGTATCTCACGTTGGCAACCACCTATTGAGTTCGTGGACGAGCAACTGCACGGTCCCTATCGGGTCTGGAGGCACACCCACCGGTTCTACAATAGTGGTAAGGCGACGATCATCGAAGACGTTGTGCGCTACCGACTGCCGTTTGCGCCCTTTAGCGACGTCTTCCATCCGTTAGTGCGCTTACAACTTAAGCGGATTTTCCGGTTTCGGCAATCAGCTGTGCGAAGCTGCTTGCTTGAAGGGTTAGAGGATTCGACGAACGAGCGTTACTGAACGTCGCTTGCTGAATCAGCATGTAGAAACTATGCATTCACACCTCGAGGTTCTAAACCTAGACTCTAGCTACCATCCCTGCTCGTGGTATCCACCAGAGACGGGTGCAGGAGCCGGTTACTCGCCACCAACCCCTTGTCCTCGAAGTCGAGCTCGCCTCCCCGGTAGTTCGTAGCTTCGCCGCCCGCTTCCTCTAGTATCAGGATTCCCGCTGCTACGTCCCACGCCGAGAAGCCTTGCTCGTAGCAGCCGTCGAGTCTCCCCACTGCGACATAGCACAGATCGAGCGCGCCGGAGCCTAAGCGCCTCATA
>DASQSI010000036.1:0-17130 GCA_035642415.1 Rubrobacteraceae bacterium | reverse complement strand
AGAACAGAACGAAAGAAGGATTTTTTTGTGAAAATTTGGGTGGTGTCCGGTAGTATAGCCTGGTGAGCTTTCTGCTGACGGTTGTCGGTATTTTGCTGCTGCTCGTTGGAGCTTTGCTGCTCTTCTTGGCGCTGGCAGCGGTCGTGTTCGGCCTGGTCATGGCATTCGACCAGCGTACCCGCCAGTTTGGCTTGTTCTTTGCCCTCTGGTGGGTCCCAGCGGTGGCGGCAGCAGGAGGCATCCTCATGTGGGATCTAGCAACCTTCGCCATCGGCGTGTTCTGCTTCGCCGTTGCGGGGGCAGCGTACGCCTTGGAGCATCGCAGCTTACAGAGAGCATCGGCCCGGGGCAGGAGAGCAAGCTACGAGAACGCCAAGGGAGGCTTTCTCTTCGAGAAGAGAAATCGCTGGCTCTCCGAGAGGGCAAAGCGCTGCCCCGAGGTGGCGAAACGCTGGCTTTTTAAGAAAGCAAAAGACCGGGGATACCGCAGGGACGCCTCCTAGCACGTCCGGAAGAGGTTCCCGAAACGAGGGAAGTACATGAAAATAGCATGCCGTGGCCGTCGCAAGCGATCCATGCGCGAGCGGATCTCGGGTCAAAGAGAGGAGGGCTGCAGTGGCGCTGCTGCGCACGATACTCGTGCTGATCATATTCGTGATCCTGGCTCACATGGGGCTCGTCTACTCGGGAATAAACGAGAATCTCAACGGTCTTACGCGCAGCATCTACGGCCTCGGCAAGCTCCTCGAGATACCGATCCAGGTAGTTATCGACACTCTCCCCACCTCTGCCGAGCAACGCCGGAGCCTCGAGGAAGGCGGCCTCTACTCCGTCGGCTTTGCCGCCGTAGCCGGCTACTTTATTCTCTTTTTGCTCCTGGGCGTCGGCCGTCGCTAGATTTTCTTTCTCGCAAAGCTTCCTAGAATAGTTGACGCATGACGGCCCTCGTTCGTATAAAGCCCGAGCTAATCACGGCCCATCGTCTCCGGATGGAGGTGATAAACCTTGAGGACGAGGATGTAGAGAATACGATACGTATGAAGGGCTGGGCGTGGGTTCTGGCCCGTCGCAGCTGGGTTTATGCTGGTGAGCCAGACTTCATCTACCGCCAGATCCGGGAGGTCGTGATCGGTCTGCCCGATATCGCGTTCGATCCGCAAGGTATCGAGGAGAGTATAAGGAGCGTTGAGGAGAAGGCTCGCAGCCCAGAGGAGCTTAGAGAGGGACACATGCTCCTCCGCCAGGCCTTCGAGAAGACAGGTCAGCTGGCGGAGGCCACGAGGTTTCTCGGGCAAGAGTAACCTGCCATTCCTGCCCGATAACGGCAGAAAGTTGAGTACACCACCCAAAAATACCCTCACGCTCACCAGGGTGGCTGTAAAGTAACGGTAACACCGCAAGGGAGTTTTTCTAAGGAGCGACGGATGTTCGACTTCGCAATCGTTGGCGGCGGCATCGTCGGCCTCTCCACCGCAAGGGCCCTCTTGGTACGCCACCCGAACGCCGGCGTCCTCCTTCTAGAGAAGGAGGAGGGCTGGGCGCGGCATCAGACCGGCCACAACAGCGGCGTGATCCACAGCGGCGTCTACTACAAGCCCGGCAGCCTCAAGGCCCGCTTCTCGAGGGATGGCGTGGCGGCGCTCCTAGAGTTTTGCCGTGAGCAAAGGATTGCGTACGAGATCTGCGGCAAGGTCATCGTGGCTACAGAGCCGGACGAGCTGCCACGGCTCGACGACCTTTACGAGCGAGGCCTGAAAAACGGCCTGAAGGTCGAGAAGATCGGGCCGGACGAACTCGAGGAGCTCGAACCACACGCCGCGGGCCTTGCGGCCCTAAAGGTGCCCGAGACCGGCATCGTAGACTTCACGCAGGTCGCCGAAGCGTTCGCCGCCGTTGTGGAAGAGGAGGGGGGCGAGCTGCGGAAGAGCACCGAGGTCGAGGACGTTTCCGAGACGGAGGGCGAAGTCGAGATAAGCACCAACAGGGGGACCTTCCGTGCACGCTCCCTCATCAACTGCGCCGGGCTCCACAGCGATCGGGTGGCCCTTCTTTGCGGGGTAGAGACCGGGGTAAAGATAGTGCCGTTCCGTGGAGAGTATTACGAGCTGAAGCCCGAGAAGCGCCACCTGGTAAAGAACATCATCTACCCGCTCCCCGACCCTAGCTTCCCGTTCCTCAACGTGCACCTCACCCGCACTGTGGAAGGTGGCGTGGAGGCGGGGCCCAACGCGGTCTTGGGGCTCGCCCGCGAGGGCTATAGAAAGACCGACATCAACATCAAGGACTCCTTCGAGGCGTTGACCTACCCAGGGCTCTGGCGGCTCGCGAGGACGTACTGGCGCACGGGCATCGGGGAGCTCGTGCGCTCCTTCAGCAGGAAGGTCTTCACCCGCAGCCTCAAGAAGCTCGTGCCGGAAGTCGAGGAGGAAGACCTCGCCCCGATCGAGGCCGGCGTTAGGGCCCAGGCGCTGGCGAAGGACGGCGAGCTGGTGAATGACTTTCTGATCGTAGACGGCAAGAGTTCGGTGCACGTCCTCAATGCTCCTTCCCCGGCCGCCACGGCCGCTATCCCCATCGGGGAAACGATCGCAGAGCGGATCACCGAGCGGAGAAACCCCTGAGTAGGCCTTGTAGCAGGAACCGATACTCAACAAAGACTAGGGTAAGTGCTGGGTTCTAAGAGCACGTTTCAAAACCCTGGGGTGCGACCAGCCTCGGGGGCACAGGCGGATGTTCGAGAGGAGCAAGAGAAATGAGCAAGGTTGTGGTGATCGAGCACCTGACGCTCGACGGCGTGATGCAGGGGCCGGCGCGGCCCGCCGAGGACCACCACGGCGGCTTCGAGTACGGCGGCTGGGGGGCGGCCGCCTACGATCCCGCGATGCAGAAGGTGATTGGCGTGCGCATGGGCAGCTCGTGGTCCCTGCTGGTCGGGCGCACCACCTATGAGGACTTCGCGAAAGTCTGGCCCAACCGGCCCCAGCCCAACCCTTTCACCGAAGCGCTCAACAACGTCGAGAAGTTCGTAGCCTCCACCACGCTCACCGAACCGCTGCCTTGGCAGAACTCCATGCTGCTGAAGGGCGACGCCACCGACGCTGTCGCCAAGCTCAAGAAGGACCACGATAAGACCCTGGTGATCTTCGGCAGCGGCGTGCTGGTCCAGTCGCTGATGCAGCGTGATCTGGTCGACAAGTACGTACTGCAGATCCACCCGCTGGTGCTCGGCCAAGGACGCCGCCTGTTCCCCAATGGCAGTCCGCTCACGAAGCTCAGCCTGCTCGACTCGGTGACCACGGGTACCGGCGTCATCATCGCGACGTATCGGCCGGTTTCAGAGCGCTGATCACCGGTGCGGGCGGGACCTCGGGCGTGACCGCAGCGGCCTCTTTGACGTAACGGTCGAGATGGCTTGCGACATGTGGGCATAAGTGACTTTATAAGGGCGCTTGAATAGATTCCAGAAACCGTCAATGGTTGTGGTGGAGACTGCACCGCTGCTATATCTGGGCTTATCCCCCGCTGAATCCTACCTTTGAGAGCCTTCCAGAGATAGGTCCTCCGCATACGCTAGAACCCGCACAAAGGTTTACCCTTCACCTTTACCAAACAGGCTCTAAAGGGGCGGAGTCCACTACTTTATCTAGAGCCATTTAAACTATTCTGTTGTTCGTGAGCCGTAGCGGCCGCCTCCCCAGTTACCTACATAGCCCGAGCTCTCTGTCCGCTGCCTCATGTCCTCCTTCGGTGGGTGTTGTGGGTATTACATCTAGTAAGGAGCCTCCCCCGCCAGATCGGCTACCTCGGCTATTAGGACCGTGGCAATCGGGTTTTTATCTCAAGTGCCTTCTTCTTCTGGGCATTCTGGGATTAGGGGCTCTCCGTAGCGGCTGTTCAGGGTGTCTCTGTAGCGTATGTGTTCCGTCGTATCCATCGTGAAGGCAAACAAGCCCCCTGTGTTATAGACGTACAAGTAGGGGCCGCTCTGGGCGAGCATCACAAATCTATCTTTATCGGAGGCTTCTGAACAGTTCAGCGGCGCACCTACTTGCGCTGTCTCGATCTCTATCTGGGGTAGCGCTGGCTCGCTCACTGCAGAGAGGCACAAGGCAGCAAGGAGGGCCCCGATGTAGGCAACAACGAATCCACTGTAGGCCCCACGATGGTAGCGACGTTCCCTTATATACCCAGCCAAGGCTCCTCCCCCACACGAAAACATGATGAACCCAACAAGAACAAGGATTTCTCCCGGCTGGTCGAGATTCAGACCGCCCACGCCCGCGAGCAGCACCAGCGGCAGCAAGGGTAGCAAGTAGAGACTCCACCGTAGTACCCTGCGACTTTCTCTCCTAGTGCTCGAGTTTTCTGAGCCACTTCTGGGGTTCTTGCGCTTTTGCCAGTGGTGGAGCAGTAGTAAGGTTAGATAATAAACTTCCAGGCCGGCCAAAGCGGCTAACAAGCTCGTGTAAGCTAGGCTGATGCCGGTCCCTATGACCACCGTTTGGGGGATCACGGATACCGCAGTCCAGGCCGTGACGGGGTCGTAGTAGGGGAAATGGGGATCTCTGAGTAGCTGGATGAGGAGCGCGAGGAGGCCTAGAGGGTAGAGCGTAGCGCCCGGGATACCTATGTAGACGAGCGCCAGTTCGGCTACACCCTTGGTCTTGGTGCCGATGTCATCTTCTGAGCCATCGCTGGTCGGCTGGGTGTGTCTGCGGAATGCCTCATCGTGTTCGCTCATACGTCTCCTACACGTGCGTAGCTAGCCTAGGCCGATCTGCACTTAAAGCAAACATCCGTCGCACACCAGAAGCACCAACGCTGCAACGAGTAGCCTCCTCGGCCACCCCTAGTGCATACTACGAGCGAAGAACATCCCTCACCCCTTCCGGCCGACCATCGGTATGGTGCCACCGGGTGAGGTTTTGTGCCACCTCCGGCGCCCGAGTTTCCGAGAAGACCTCGAAGCGGCAACTCAGAACTGGGTATTAGGGTGTCTCAAAAAGGGTCGTTTATGAGACAGCGGCTCGGAGAATCCCTATTGTGCGAATTCTGCCTTGAGCCTCTAGCCCTTCTTCGGTTTCCGCGACTTGTATTTCTCGGTGACCAGAGGCCCTGCGGCGCTACAAGAGGCATTCAGCGGGGTTACCAAACAGGCTCTAAGAAACTGTTGTGTAAAAGGGGAAACACTACTTGAACGCTAAATCTTTGTCTGGGTGCGATGCCCAAGTGGACAAGAATCCCCTATTTCGTTGGCTTACGAAGCAACTATCGAGGCTTTACAAAACAGTTTCTTAGAGTGCACCTTTGCCTGGGACTCTGGTGAACCACCCGTCGGCGTCTAAGTCGTGACCGGTCGCCATGCGAGGCTGGTACTGCTGAGCGAAGACCTGCCCGACGAGTTCTCTCCGGCTGCGCACGCCGACCTTATCGAAGATGGCCTTGAAGTGGTCCCGCACGGTGTTAGGGGTGATGTGCAGCTCCTTGGAGACTTCGGCTGTGGACAGCCCGCGCAGGACGAGCCTCGTTACCTCGCCCTCTCGCTTCGTCAGGCCGTAGGCGTCGACGATTAACGGCGCGATCTCCGACGGACGGGCCTCCTCGAAGATGACGGCTATCTGCCTCTCAGTGCTCCGAGTGCGTAGTCTCGAGGCGTGGAGCACCAACCACCGTCCGGAGGCGGTTCTCAGACGCGCCCTCGGCATAAGGTTGGGTGAGGCGTGGCTATCGCCACGCTCCAGCGCCAGCAAGCGACCGGCGACCGTGTAGACCACCCCAGGCAGCTCGCGCGAGCTGGGCCAATCGCTCTCTGCCACCTCCGCGAGCCACCCTTCTGCCGCAGGCGTGATCGCGGCCAGCGAGAGATCATCTGCGAGTAACAGCAACCCCGGCCCATCCGGCGGCAGGGAGGTCGCTTGCGCACCGCCTATCAGCAGGGCGGCGCGCAGGCCCTCGGCCAGGTGCGGGGTGAGCTTCGCCAGCAGGGCCGCCTCGACGGGCGTGAAGTTGGGGCTATTGCGCTCGCGGTGTAAGCACATGAAGCCCCAGCACTTGGAGCCCACCACAAGGGCCGCTCTCAACTCGTCCCCGAGGTCCATCGGGGCGAGGATCTCTTGGTAGCGCGGGCTGTGGGCTAGCTCACCCTTGGTCGCCATGCCCAAGCTGTCCACCGGTGAGCGTCCCCTGGCCAAGCGGACGAACTTTATCGGATCGTCCTTCAGGAACTCGCGCTCGAGGAATTGAGGGGTAGCCCGGGCTAGGACATCGTCGCGTACGGCACTAGTGTAGAGCAACGTCGCTGGGTCGGCAGTAGCGAAGAACGAAACGTCTAGGGGGATTAGCTTCCTAAGACGTCTTATGGCCTCGACCCTGAACGTCCTCGAGTCCAGCCCGGCGTGGCAGAGGCGGACGATGTCTTGCCTAATGCGCTCCTCTGACCTGCTTCTGTCCATCGTGCGGGCATTATACAAGTAACCAGCATTCCAAAATATCCCACGTTTGTGGGATTACTTTCGCCCGCCGCCCGCAGTAGTGTCCAGTCAACGAGATCAAGGCAACCACAAAGGAGGTCTCGAGATGTCGGCGGAAGAGAACAAGGCGCTGGTGCGCCGTTTTGTGGAGGAGTTCTGGAACGAAGGGAACATGAGTGCTGCGGACGAGCTGATGGCGCCCGATGCCAAGATCCACCTACCCTCGGGAGAGGTGGTCAATCCTGATGAGGCCAAAGGGTTCGCCACCAGGTGGCGCGAATCGTTCCCAGACTGGCATTCCGCCTTCGAGGAGCTGGTCGCGGAAGGGGACAGGGTAGCCGAGCGGTGGACCGGTCGGGGCACGCACCAAGGCGAGCTGCAGGGAATTCCTCCCACCGGCAAGCGCGTCGAGGCGCCGGGCAGCGTCTTCTACCGGATCGTCGACGGGAAGATCGTCGAACTTTGGGGACAGCTCGACACGATGAGCCTGATGCAGCAGTTGGGGGCGATAGCGTCGCGGCAGCAGGCTGAATCCCTATCTCCGTAGCCCATCGATCTCCAATACGCCCCTGCGTTCGGCTTCCCGGTCGACCAATAGGGATTCGAGTTTAGGAGAAGGTCGCCATGTATAGATCGCTTGGTCGCGACCAGAAAGGAGATTTTGCCATGTCCATAGTGGAGAACAAGGCCGTTGTCCGACGATTCTTCGAGGAACTGTTGAGCACAGACGACCTCGCTGTCGCGGATGAGATCCTCTCCCCCGGCTTCCGCTTCTACTTTGCCGGCAGCCTCGAGCCGTTGGACCTCAAGCACTACAAGGAATTTCTTCGGGCGCGCCGCGCCGCTTTCCCTGATCGCCGTTTCCTCGTTGAGGACATGATCGCCGAAGGGGACAAGGTCTCGGCACGGTTCACCATGTACGGCACCCATAAGGGCGAACTTCGAGGCATCGCCCCAAGCGGCACAGAGGTGACGATGACGGGCATCGACATGATCCGCCTTGCCGACGGCAAGATGGTGGAGGATCGGGTAGAAGTGGACCAGTTAGGAATGATGCAGCAGTTGGGCGTGATAGCGTCACCGCAGCAAGCCGAGGCTTAATGCATCCTGCAAACCGTGGCAGGTAAACCTTCGTTGGATCGTGCTGTGGTAGTTGAGCAGGAAGGCAACCGCGTCGTGGCTGAGGGTTTACGTAGCTCTTACGATATGGCTCACAAGAGACCGAGTCGCGGACACATCAATCCCGTGCTTGTCGCCACCACGGAGGATGGGGCCCGCGATGGCATCGAGCTCCGGCGCCCGCCCTGCTAACACGTCTTTTTGCATCGAACTTCGGAATTCGTCGGGGGCTCCTTCGAGCGCTGCGAGGATTGGCTCGGGAGCGACCTTCGCGCCCTCGGCGACTCCGACGGCGCAAGCCTCCCTAACGCACGCCTCCAGGCGCTCACGCCAGCTCGCGTCCGATCGAACAACCCCCAGTGTGCCCACCGACGCTGTCGTTGCCAGCGCAAACGGCGCTAGAAAGCAGAGCTTGCTCCAGAGCATGGTGACCTCGTCATCGCGAACCTCACAACCCAGGCCGGCTGCACGCAACTCCTCGGCCAAGGCCTCCGCCCGTGCTCGCGTCGCTGGGCTGGGCGCAACTTCCACATCCACAAACAGCGAGCTCTGCAGAACTCGTCCCGGGCGTAGCTGCTCGGCTTCGACCCGGATCGTCCCCGGTAGGACCCGCTGGGGTCCGTAGCGTTCGCGCAGCAGTGCGACGTGGTCGACGCCGTTGAGCAGCGGCACCACAACGCCGCCTCCCAGCTTCTCCTCAGGGACAGCGTGAAGCGCTGCCTCCAGCGCCGTCGCCTTAACGGTGACCCAGACGACGTCAAACGGCTCGTCTAGCCTATCAGTTACCCGTACCGGAGCCTCAAACGTCCCAAGCATCTTGCTCTCGACGGTCAGCAACTCAGGATAGTAGTGCTGGCGGCCAGGCCGTACGAGCAGGGTCACCGGATAGCCGGCCCGCGCGAGTACACCACCCACGAGCCCACCGACCCCACCCGCTCCAAGAACCGCGTATCGCATCGCCTACCCCTGTCTACGCATGAACTATTTTGGCTCTTCGGGCGCTACGTCCTCGGGCCACATCTCGGGACCGAAAGCCTGTTCTTCGGCTATCAGGGTCCCGAACGCGTCCTCCACGCGCTCCATAGGGGGCTCTTCTCGCAGATAGCCGCCCAGGATGAGCTGGCGAGCCATTTCCTCGGTTGTAAGTTCCCTAAGCCGAGGAACGTCCTGAACTGCCCGCTCGAGGGCCTGCACAATCTCGTCGTGAGTGGGTTCGTTTGGCGTGCTCACATCGCATCCCCTCCTACGCCGTGGTCAACCGATGCCCTACTTGTCTCCTCGATTGTAAACTTAGAGTTGATCGGGAGGTGCCATCCTATACAGGAATGCGCCCATCCCCCCCTGGTTGATCGCGAACACGAGCTGGAGGAAGTTCTCTTGCGCTGCGGCGTTCTCGAGAGGACCCGCGTAGACCGGCTCGTAGCCTGCATCTCGGTTCAGTTGCTCAACAACCTGACGTGCCTCCTCGTCGCCACACCACAAATTGCTCGGCGTCGCGCGCGCTTCGCCAAGCCGATCGTAAAGCGCGGCGAAGTTGATGTTGAACGACTTCGCCGTCGGACCGTTCGTCCTCGACTTCACGAATTCCGCGTTCGACGAGAAGCCTGCCGGAGGGTCCACGCCAACGCGATTCGTCGCGTCGATAACCGTCTTCCCCTCAATGCCTTGCACGTTATCGAGGGCCTCAGCGATCGCGCCGCCAGGGACTGCCACCACCACGGCCTCGACGTCCGAGACGTCACCGCCCTCTCGCCCGATCCTCGTCACTTCGTGACCCGCCCGCTCCCAGAGACCCGCGAGCCCGCCACCGACGTTGCCTCTGCCAACCACTGCGATCCTCATTTCGCTCCTTTCTCACTTCAGTCGCTAGCTCAGCTGACTGATATATAGTCGATGTGGATAACTTTCTCACCACACCCTACGTCATCACATATGATTCCCGCCAGTCCCGTCCGCCAAAAAGAAAGCCCCGACCGAGGCTCTTGGATCTTGTGGTTGCGTTGGCTACCTTCGGGTATCTCGCCCTCCTTTATAGCGATAGTTCACTTTTCCGTACTCGGAGGTAAAAGGAAAAGCGTACGCCTCCACTCTAGAAAGGGGCGGGTTGTTTAATAGGTTGTCTCAAAAACGACCCCACGAGGGAAAAGAAGCGACGTTAGAGATACCAGACGAAACGACACTAAATCTTAACTACAGGGTAAGTTCAGCAAGCCTCAGGTTTACAACGGGATAGATGTCTAGCGTAAGCTGCCTGAAGTAGAGGGCAGTAGACGTTGTTCTAGCGGTGCGTAGGTGTGTAGCCTCTCATCTTTGGAGGGGCCGGACCTATTACCCACTGTGTATCTACCCTGATACTTCCTCAACCCGGCCCCCTCTTCTTATAATCATGCAGCTCAAGTGGCACGTGGGTGCCACATGCAGAGCAGATGCCTATACAGGTATCCCAGTCTCCGGAGAGGTGCGCCGATAACGCCAAGGGTGCGCAGCCTCGTCTCTTGGCAGGTGATCAGCAGCCAAATCGTCTTGTATAAGAGTCATATAGTCCCTAACGAAGGTCGCGTAGTCCGCGCCGCACTGCTCACAGGTGGTAGTGACGCCGGTGAGGGTTGGCCTCTTGCCGCAGTCGCACTCCAGCACGACACACTCCGGACACCACCTGTAAACCGTACCGAACGGCACCTCTTGGGCCACGTAGCCTCCTGCGATGCTTCGGATAATCCGTCCCACTGTTTCTCCTCCTCGATCGGCGTCACCAATTCTCCCACGAGAGACCGAAGTTTACCGCTTGGGCCCGCTACCGCGCATCGGCCGAGCGGCGCAAAACCGGAAAAGTAAGCAGACGCATCTTTGGACACTCGGCTATACGTTCGGAGAGCCCGGCGAATCCTCAGATTCGTTTGTCGGTGGTGTGGGAAACGGTAGCCTATCGTACTTGACAAACCGCCCGAAGTCGGGGAAGAACTTGCTGGTGGTGACGGGGCTGCGCGAGAAGGAGGCTAAAGGCTCTCCTTCGCCCTTGCCAGGTTCGCGCAAGGTGATCTCGACCTTCTCCGAGTCGAACTCGATGGCATTGTAAGACGGAGGCATCGTTCCCCGCACCCGCATGCTCGATGCTGTCCCTGAGTGGACGATCCTTACACCCGAGATGCTCCAGACGTACGGTACGTGGCGGTGGCCCGAAAGGACCATATCTACCCCTAGCTCTCGCAGTATCGCCATGACATCCCCGGCGTCGCGTAAGATGTTCGCATCGCGCCCCGTACCAGGAACGGCGAGGATATGGTGGTGTATCACGAGTATCTTCGGTCCTCTATCCCAACCCCTGAACTCCGAGTCAAGCCATGCGTAGTGTTCCCGGCCAACCTCACCCTCGTCGAGGTCCGGTTTGGTCGAGTCGAGCACCACAACCCTGGCTTCACCTTCCGGCACTTCGACCGTGGTGCTCTTCTCGCGCATACCGAAAAACGCCTCGAAGTGTCGGTAGCCAACGTTCCTGGCGTCGTGGTTGCCCATCGCGGTGACCATCGGGCACTCTATGCGGTCGAAGTATCCCTTAGCCTCTTCGAACTCCCAACGATAGCCCTCCGTCGTAAGGTCACCGGCTACGACGACGAGGTCCGGCGAGAGGGCATTGGTTTCCTCGATGGCGGATGACAGGAGGTCGGGCCTGAAGAGACCAGACCCCGCATGGATATCCGACATCTGCACTATCTTCACGTCATAACCCCCTTATGCTCTGTACGAATGCAGAAGTAACGGCCCTAGTTAGCAGCTACCGCTGCCAGGCCCTCCCCGCCGACGACCGGACCTTCACCGCTCATCTGTGACTCTGGTTCCTTATTCTCAGAAGTGGGGTTCTTGACAAGAGCTTTCTCCCCGATGGATGAGTTGTTCCTCATCATATAGCTCTTGGATACCACGGTCTCGTCAAGGGTTATCCGCTTCGTCAAAGTCTATGACTCCCGCTTCCTGCTCCCGAAGGCGAGGTTTACGGAGGAGCCTCTCCAATCTGGGAGTTATTCGCCACAGCAGCGTCGAACGCGGTGGCTTCCTCACCGAAGGCCAGGTCCTCTACCATCGTATTGCCGCCACCTTCGTGGTCTTCTTTGGGGAAGTTAGAATAGAATATCTGACCACTATATGAAAGGTCCGGATCGGCCAAGCCGTTGTGCTTTGCCTGATGATCGGTTGAAGATCTCAAGCGGGCAGCAATTTGGGACAAAGTGTCGCCTAGCTGTACTATGAAGGCGCCAGCGTCGACTGCGACCTAGACAGCGGGATTCCGCGCGCTATAAAACTACCATCATCTGCGAAGCGCAACTGTACTCCACGTAGCCCACGCCTGCCTGCGTGAGCCCCAGCTCTTGTGCCACCCCACTCCGAGAAATCTCACGCCCGATCGCCTAAGTAAGACCCCCGGTCGTTGACCGTCACCGGCACGGAGCACCCCTTGCAGCTCACCACCAGCTTCGTTCCCAACGGCAGCGTCTGGGGTGCCGCCGTATAAGCGTGCGCATCATAAGACTCGTCGCTCGCTGTCAGCAGCCGTATAAGCCCAGACCGTACCAAGAAGCCAGCGCCTCCTCGGCACGACCAGCCAACGCCGAAAAAGCGCAAATTAGCAGCACACACCATAGTAGCGTAGACCTGAACCCGGGCAACACGTACCTCCCTCCGGTCACCTGTACCTTGAGGTTGCTGTTAAGGGAAGCACTAATAAGTATGGCTTACCGAGGTTAACATTCAAGCTCGTTTCAGGCTTTATCTCCCTGTGACCATGCTACTGGAACAAGCGTTAGTGCTTACCCCACAGTCGTAATCTTTCGAAATACACTAAATCGCTTTACAAAGCTCATAGAACTGCTGGTTATGGCGATGCGATGAACGTTGCAACGATATGTTATGATGCGCGCCGACGAAATAAATTTCGAAAACTTTGCACGATAAGCAGGAGGGGGCTTGTCTCACACGGTAGATGAGGTTAGCGAACTACTAGAAGTTCCACGTCCCACCCTCTACCGCTACTTAAAAGAGTACTCTATACCGCATATACGTCGTTCAGGAAAGATATACGTTCCGGAAGAGTCTTTTGAGCGAATCAAAGAGGCTAGGGAGCTACACAAAGAGGGGCTGGGCACCGAATCGGTCCGGAGGCGGCTGCAAGGAAAGAGAAGCGACCTCGACGAGGAACTAGCGCAGCGGTTGGATCGGATCTCGGGGACGTTGGAGAACTTGCAGGTGAACTTGAAACCGGCAAATAGTGAGTCTTTTGCTCAAACGTTACAGGCAATCTCAGTAAAACAAGACTTACTGATCTCGGCAATGTTTGACCTTACCGAGATGCTCGAAGGCCTTCTGGCCGCGAACAGACGAAGCCCAAAAGCAGCGCCCTTGGAAGACCCGGAAGAAGAAATGCAGAAGCAGGGAACCTCCTTCTAAGACCTTGAGGTACATTACGAGAAGGCGGAGAAGACCCCGGCCGTAAGCGAGCCGGCTATCGAGGCCATTCCTGAATCGATAACATCTTCTACCGCTCCGACCCAGCGCAGAAAATTCGGCGCCCTGGCAAGGCGGCGCCGACGCGGCGCGCTGGTAATCCTGCTTATACTCCTAACGAGCACCGCCCTGACGGCCGCTGTCGCACAGGGCAACAAGGAGAGCTCAGAGGTGCCCCGGAAGGAGGTCTCCACACCCTCTCAAGAAGCGACAACACCTAGCCGCCCTGAAGAAGCCAACGCGGGTAACGAGAATACCCCTCCGTTGTATTCTCCGGCTCACGAGGAGGAAAGGCTTGCGAGGTACGGCGAAGGGGGCTACGAAGAAATGACTCCGGGAGCTATGCCGGAGCCGTTTACTCAGGAGCACCCCTGGCTTCCTCCAACTGCCGATAATGACGATCTGCCTTAGCTCGCTCTACCTTCCAGGAACTCCGTAGCTCTAAGTAGTTGCAGCTCCACGGACTCGTGAGAGGTTGATCCGGCAGAGCGTTTGTTGGCAACGCTGCCTTCAGGCGTGAGCAAATCTCGCGGAAGGTCGGCGAGTGCCGGGTGTGTGGCAGCGAGCTCTTCGGCGGGCATCTCTTCTAGGGAGACCTCCGCCTCCTCGCACCGCCGGACGAGCCGTCCGACCGCCCGGTGCGCCTCCCGGAAGGGGACTCCCCGCGCCGCCAGAAAGTCCGCAAGCTCGGTCGCCAGCGCGAAACCACCCGCCACCTCCCGCATGCGGGCACCGTCGAAGTAAGCGGTGCGCAGCATCTCAGGCAACACCGCGAGCATGCCAAGGATCGAATCTACCGAGTCGAAGAGGGGCTCTTTGTCCTCCTGGAGATCCTTGGAGTAACCTAAAGTAAGGCCTTTGAGTGTGACGAGCAAGGCGTTCAAATTGCCGATGAGACGCCCGGTTTTGCCGCGCATTAGCTCATAGGCATCAGGGTTCTTTTTCTGGGGCATGATGCTGGAGCCAGATGAGTAGGCGTCATCGAGCCTGGCAAACCCGAACTCAGCGCTAGTCCAGAGCACCCACTCCTCGCCGAGCCTGCTCAAGTGGATCCCGAGCACGGCGCAGGCGTAGAGGAGGTCTAGAACAAAATCCCTCTCGGATACGGCATCAAGCGAGTTAATAAGCGGCCGCATACCTAAAAAAGCTCCGGCCGTGAGAGCAGGGTCGACCGGATGTGGCGTACCGCCCAAAGCGGCGGCGCCTAGAGGTGAGATGTTCGCTGCTTTGCTGGCCGCGTCGAGCCGCTCGATGTCTCGCTTGAATGCCCAGAAATGGGCGAGGAGGTGATGAGAGAGCAGGATCGGCTGCGCCCGCTGGAGGTGCGTGTAACCGGGCAAGACGAGATCTCGGTTCGCCCTGGCGGCCTCCACAAGCGCGCGCATCGCATCGAGCAGTCCGTCCTTTATACGTTCTGCGGCGTCCCGGACGAACAGATGCAAGTCGAGGGCGACCTGGTCGTTACGGCTCCGACCAGTATGCAGCTTGAGCGCCACGTCGCCAACGATCTCATGCAGGCGACGCTCGACGGCGGTATGCACGTCCTCATCCGAGAGAGCCCACGCAAAGCGCCCTGACTTGACCTCCTCCAGCACCGCGCGCAGACCCCGCACAAGCTCTTCTGCCTCCCCGGCAGAGACTATCCCTTTCTCGCCTAGCATCCGGACGTGAGCTATGGACCCCATTATGTCGTAGGGGGCAAGACGGATATCGAATGGGATAGAAGCGTTGAGCCGCTCAAAGGCTTCAGCCGGGGAAGAACCGAACCTGCCGCCCCAGAGGGGACTACCGTCGCGCTCGCTCATGCCCTTGCAGTTTAGCCGAACGACCGAGAACTGGCCCCTTAGGGAGAGATACGACTGTATCCTCCTCTCAAACGCCGCTGCCACGAGTAAGTGACTCGCGTTGGCACTGGAGCTACGGCGTTCGCCTCTCGGGTCGCTCCTCGCCCGCTGGCGGGGCTTCCCGCGGGGCGTCTGTCGAACGCGTCACCCCTCGCCTTTCCGGCCGCTCTTCACCCGGCGGCGGAGCTTCCCGTGGAGCCTCTGATACAACATCGGCCGGCGGCGCTTCCTCCTGCATAACGACGTCCTCCTCTGGCATGACGAGCCCAGGGGGCGCAGCCTCCCTAGGCGTGACGTCCGGAGACACCTCGCCCTCGGGCCGGATCATCGACGGGATATCTCCCGTGATATCCAGAGGGGCACCGGCGTCCTCGGACGGTACCTCCTCGGGAATGCCCAAAAGCTCCTTAGCCCGGTCAGCTATCTCTACCTGAGCCGCCTGTGCCTCCAAGAAGAAGGCCGCCAACTCGTCCCTGCCGGCCACCTCTGCGTCTGCAGTGTACATCTCACAGTTCTCCGCTCCATGCAGGGCATGGTAAAGCACGCTTATCAAGTTGTAGTGTTCGTCTCTAGTCCCTGAGGTCCGCGCTCCAGGATCCATCCCTTCTTCTCCTAGCGATCGAGCTCTTACCATTTCCTGTTGGACGTACCCCAACTCGGGCGCGCGCAAACGGTGGGGGGATTTTGCATCCTCAGCTGCGGGCACGTTTCAGCGCCGTAGGAAGACACGGGTCGGGCAAGCGGAACACTTTCCAGAGTATCGGTCACCCGCCGTTACGCGCAGGTTCGGTGGTGGAGTCGGCTAAGAGCCTGTTTTTCTGGTACTGCCTAATAGCAGACTTCAGAGTGCTCAGACCCATGGTGGCGTTTCTCGTGCGGCTTCCGACAACCTCACGCCCAACACGATCCACGAAGGCCTCGTAGTCGAGAGCGAGGACCTCGCCCATCGTAAGCCCATCATCCATCACCTGCTTCAGGATTAAGCTCGTAGCCGCCTGGCTGATGATGTCACCTTGTCCGGTGAAGGAGAGGTCTCGTATGCGTCCCTCCTCCCCGCCTGCCAGGTAGATAACTATCGAACCACCACACTCGGGGCTCCCACCCGGCATCACCACGTCTGCTCCTTCAATCACCCCCCGGTGACGAGGGCTCTGGTAGTGCTCTACGAGCGCCGCTATCTGGCCTTGGCGACTCAAAGGGAGGCGCTTCCTACCTCTCTATAGGGGCCCTAACAGCGTTGCCCCACTCCGTCCAACTGCCGTCATAGTTGCGCACGTTGTCGTAACCCAAGAGGTACTTGAGCACGAACCAAGTGTGGCTGCTACGCTCCCCGATGCGGCAGTAAGCTATTACGTCGTCGCGCTCATTGAGACCGGCCTCCCCCTCGTAGATCGCCTTTAGCTCATCAGCGCTCTTGAAGGTGCCATCCTCCCTGACCGCCCTGGCCCACGGCACGTTCGCAGCGCCGGGGATGTGACCACCTCTAAGCGCCCCCTCCTGCGGGTAGTCCGGCATATGCAACAGTTCGCCGCTATACTCTCCGGGGCTCCTTACATCCACCAGAGGTCCCCGCTTCTCAAGATGCTCCATCACGTCTTCTCTGAAGGCCCTTATTTTGGAGTCGTCGCGGGTAGGGACCGGGTAGTCGGTGTGCGGGAAGGAAGGCACCTCCTGGGTCATCGGCCTGCCCTCGGCCTCCCACTTAAGCCGCCCGCCGTCCATGATCTTCGCGTTCTCGTGTCCGAAGAGCCCAAAGACCCAGAGGGCGTAGCAAGCCCACCAGTTGTTCTTGTCCCCGTAGAAGACGACCATGGTATCTGGGGAGATACCCTTCTCGCTCATCAGCCTGGCGAAGTGCTCAGGGTCGAGGTAGTCCCTGATCAATGGGTCGTTCAAATCCTCAACCCAGTCGATCTTGACAGCATTGGGGATATGGCCTATGTCATAAAGGAGCACGTCCTCGTCAGACTCCACGATGCGCACGTTGGGGTCGTCCACGTGCTCTGCGAGCCACTGGGTGCTCACCAACATCTCTGGATGTGTATAGCCCTTCTGTGCTACCTCCTGCTCTGCACCCTGTGTCATCTGCTCTTCTCCTTTCTACAGTCCTATAAGTGTGAGCGAGCGTATAGTTTAAACATTTCCGACAAACTTTGTCGAGATTTGTCGAGAATAGCAGACCACTTCCGGCGGCGAGTGGG
>DASQSI010000035.1:0-4827 GCA_035642415.1 Rubrobacteraceae bacterium | reverse complement strand
CTAGGAGACAAGGATAGAGTAACCCCAAGGAGGAAGGACGCGAGCACGCCACTTAGGATCTTCGGTACCTCTGTGCACTACTCGATTTACAAAAGGGTTTGAGATAAAGGGGCTAGCCCATTCCACTCTCGGCGTACCGTTTCCCGTTAATAAACCCGGAACTCGATGCGCAGGGGTGGGATATCAGCCGGTTTTAGGAGTTGCCTGTGTGGGTAAGAATCGGCACAAACGATGGGAAAAGTGTATAAGGAGGTTTGGCCTTGCCAATCCCGGATGTGCGAGAGCTTTTCGTCCACGAGTTGGGCGACATCTATGATGCCGAGCATCGGTTTTTAGAAGGACAGCGGGAGATGGCTCAAGAAGCCACCGACCAAGATCTGAAAGAGGCTATCCGGCAGCATATCGAGCAGACTGATGAGCATATCCGCAACCTCGAGCAGGTGTATGACCTGCTTGGCCAGGAGCCCGAGCGGGTGACGAGCGAGGTAGCTCAGGGGCTAGTGAGTAAAACCCAAGAGGACATCCAAGAGTCCCAGGGTGAGGCCATACGTGACTGCGTGATCGACGCCGCGATCATAAGGGTAGAGCATTTCGAGATGGGTTCCTACAGAGGGATACTCACCGGTGCTAGGCAGCTTGGACAGCAAGAAGCCGTGGACCTGCTGGAGAAGAACCTGAGACAGGAAGAAGAGACAGCGCAGACGGCCGAGCAGAGCGCGCCCGAGTTACTTCAGAAGGCCCAGGAGGCGGCGGAGCAGCAGCAGCACTCCAATCTTGTCAAGCTGGGCGATTCAGGCTTGCGCCTTAATGAGCCCTGGCAGGACATCCGAGAACTCGACGTTTACGACATCAACGGGGAGCAAATAGGCTCTGTGGAGGACCTCTATGCAGACCGGGAAGAGCGCCTTCCACGCTTCCTAGATGTGAGCGCCGGGGGCTTTCTCGGGATAGGCAAGAAACACTTCTTGGTCCCCGTTGAGGAGGTTAGCCGCGACGTCGGTGAAGAAGACCGCGTGATAGTCAATCAGAGCAAGGACAAGGTGATGGGCTCGCCGAACTTCGATCCTGACCAGGTGCCTCCGCTTGACCTCCAGCGCGCCGTCCTCGCCTACTACGGCTATTCCTAGTTTCGAAGGAAACCTATATGAGCCGTCGTGGTAATCGTAGCCCAATATTCTCGCTAGGCTACCTGCTGGGGATAGCCCTGATTGTTGTGGTCATAGTTTTACTGGTCCGGCTTATAATCGGTTAGCACTGCGCGTCACATTAACCCGTCGGAAATTACAAGCCATTTCAAAAACCACCCGCACTACCTACTCATAGCATCCATGAGACCCACCGAGCGTCTTGACAGAGCGCTTATACCTGGAGAGCGCCTCTTCATTCGCACGCGGCGCGGTAACCGCAAGTTAGAAGCCACAGTATCTACAACTAGCACAGCTCCTTTAAGGCTGCTGAACTTCCTGCACATCTAACCTCCTTTATGGTCCACCCTGGGTTTGAGAAGATTCAAGCAAAAGTTGCGTCTTCACTTCGTAGCATTCGTCCACCAACCTCACGAGTTCGGCGAAGCCCCAGCTTCCTTGATCCGTTAGGCGTTCGACCAGGTCCGAAGGTATGGCTCCGAGCCCCAAATGAGCCCCACTGATAGCCCCGGCCATCGCGGCGGTCGTGTCCACGTCGCCACCCACGGCTATGGCCGTGCGGATGGTCTTCCGGTAATCCTTCGGGCTCTCCAAAAAAGAGTACAGGCTCCACAACACGCTGCTTATCACGAAAGGAGAGATGCCTCGCGAATCGTCCGAATAGCCGGGATCGAGCCCAACCGTCGATATAAAAGTCACCGCCTCCTCGGGGATCAGGGGCACCCACGTCGGCAGTTGCCGTATAGCAGAGGCAAACGACGGCTCGGTCTCTTCGATCAGCTTCGCTAGTTGGGACGCAAATTCAGAAACATCGACCGGTTCGGGGTGGAGGGCCAGCGCCACGGCCCCGGCAATCGCCGTCGCGCCCGCCGAGCAGCGCGGGTCACGATGGGTGATGATGCCCTGGTCCCGTGCTGCTTGCGCAAGTTGTGTCAGATCGTCGAAGAACAGTAGCCCCACCGGGCCCGCACGCATCGCGCTTCCGTTGCCGGCGGAGGGGGCAGGGGTTCCTGCTTCTTGCCAGGGTACGCCCCGGGCAAGCCTCTGGGCCGCCTCCTCTGTTGCCCGACCACGCCCGACGATGCGACCCTCGCTAAAGATAGCGGCGATCCTTCGCGCGTAATCTTCGGGATCGAACCTCCCGTGTGCTGCATAGCTCTCCAAGAGCTCGCGGGCAAGCTGCGAGTCGTCGGAGTACTGGCCGAACGTGTACCGCCCACGATGGCGATCTCCCGGATGCCCCTCGCTCAGCGCCTCTTCGACGTACTCCCGGCAGACCTCTGGGGAGTAGCCCTCTACAACGAACCCCAATGCATCACCGACGCACTGGCCGATCAAGCACCCCTTAAACTGTTCCTTCGTTGGCAGATTGTCCATCCGATCTTTCCCTTCGCCGGACCGCCTCTACAGATACTCCTGAGCACCCCTTACGCGGCTAGGATTGGTGCTTTTGTTAAGCTCCTTGCCGGAGCGGCTACCCAAGTGCGCCGCAAGTATATGCGCTCGGCACTTCACTTATTGAGAAAGTTTTCTAGATAATTAACCCTACTTCCGGCGTTACTAGCGGGTAGCAGACTGGTTGGAGGCAACGGGGCAGTCCCCACGACGTCGGCAGCATATAAGAAATCACACTTGCACAAAACTTACAAACGGCTCCTTGAGACACTAAAAAGGTCGGAGCACGAAACAGTGATGCAGCGTATCAGCACCAGCTCTGCCAGTTGGCACTGCTTCTACTGACTCGGCAGCTTGTCCTTAGCTTTCTCTATAAGTTCTCGCGCTGGTCTTTTTACACGCTGTGACCACAAAAACCCCCGACGACTTCGGTTTTTTATGCATTCTGGGAGTTCGAGCCCCTTCTCCTCCAATTCAGAAATGCAGGAGGGGAAGGTTCCAGTCATGCCGGGTTTCGTACTGAGTAACGTGAGCTCTACGCTGAGAAGTCATTGTTCTCTTGTTATGGTAGTGCGGCATAAAAGCCTGTAGAGAGATGGCTCGTACTAAAAACGGATGAGTATAACGCCATGAGAGAGGCCAGCACATTACACGGACTACGACGTTTCCTCACCGCGGCGGCCAACCGCCTCAAATCCAGCTTATGGTCGATCCTGCAGACGGCCATAGCCGCTAGCGGCGCGTACTTTCTGGCGCTGATTGTGCTAGGACACCAACAGCCATTCTTTGCACCGATTGCGGCGGTGATTACCCTGAGCATCACACTCGGTCACCGCGGCAGACGTGCGGTAGAGTTGGCCATAGGAGTTGCGGTGGGGCTGGTGGTAGCGGGCTTAATCGTGTTCATCATCGGCACCGGCCCGGCGCGGATTGGATTGGTGGTTGCGCTGGCGATGGCAGCGGCCGTGGTTTTCAGTGGGAGATCCCTGCTGGTCAACCAGGCGGCGATCTCGGCGATTTTAGTGGTCGTACTGCAGAGCCCAAACACTGTTTTCTTTCCTGCCCGCCTGCTCGACGCACTTGTAGGGGGAGGGGTCGCCCTGGCAGTCAACCACCTTTTCCCGGTGAATCCAGAGCGTGTGGTCGAGCAGGCCGCGCGCCCGATCTTTGACGAACTGGTCACCGTGCTTGAAGAAATAGCCACCGCTCTCGAGAGTGGGGACCTCGAAAGGGCGGAATGGGCACTGTGGAGATCTCGGGAGGTCGACGAGCGGGTGAAGGGTTTCGATGAGGCCCTCTCGGCTGGTCACGAGGCCGCCCGCCTATCCCCGACCCGTCGCAGGTCCTTAAAGCACCTGGAGCTCTACGCGAGCGCAAGCATCAGGATGGAGCTGACCGTTATAAACGTGCGGGTGCTGGCCCGGGGGGCAGCCAACGCAGTCCGGCGGGGGGATGTGATCTCGGCTCTCATACCTAAGGCCGTGCTCGACCTCGCGCGGGCAGTGGGCTCCTTAGCGGCGTACCTCGAAGAATCTGAGGGATCTGAAGAAGCCCGGCGATTCGCACTGAAGGCCGCTCAGGGTGCGACCGAGGCATTGAAAGAGCGACACGACCTGGCGACGAGCGTTCTTGTGGGCCAGGTTCGCTCAGCAGCAGTGGACATACTGAGAAGCACCGGCCTCGACCAGGCGTCGGCACTCAGTGCCCTCGAAGAAGCTGCGGGACGGGCCTCAGAGATCGGTTGAGGTCGGCTTGTGTGCATAACAGGGTTGGTGAAGTTCCCAAGATCGAGTTCCGGGTCCTCCTAGGCAACAGCGCCAAAGAGGTGCGCTTCGAGCGGGCTGGGCGGTAGTGGTGACTATATGTTGCCGAATATACGATCATGACCGACGCTGGCCAGAAGCTGTAGTTCGATGCTCCAACAGTAGCACGCTTTGTGTCCCCCAGCTTCACCGAAAGACACCTTAAAGTGCCTTTCCTTACACCTTTGGGGTAGTTGCATGAGGCTCGAATACTATATAGAGTGCCTGCTGTAAAACGTGTGCCAATAGGTAGAAGCGAGGAACTCTGTCCCATAAGTATGGGCACCTGGGGCAGACGGAGCTAATGGTGCAACCGGCTACCGCTAGGGTCGCGAGACCCAAGATGGCCGGTTTTGCTTTAGTGAAGCGGGAAGTAGGAGAAAGGTTAGGAAATAACGCGCCTACTATTGGTAGAGGACCACGCTGCCTTCCGAGAAGCCCTAGCCTCCTTCTTAAACCAGGAGGAGCAGGACTTGGAAGTGGTG
>DASQSI010000034.1:0-8158 GCA_035642415.1 Rubrobacteraceae bacterium | reverse complement strand
AGTCGGATCGAGGGACCCGCGCACGAGCTCGTCGTCGATGTTGAGTTCGCGCCCGATGGTCTCGCGTGCGGACTCGTTCACAAGGGCCGCGTCGACCTCTGTGGCGGCCTTGCCCTGCTTAAACGCGCGCAGTACCAGGGTTCCTACGATGCGGTGAGTGGTACGGTAGGAGAGGTCGGTCTGTCGATGGATCTTGGCAGCGAGTTCGGTGCACGAGCCGTAGCCTGCCGCGGCTTTTTCGAGCATGATGTCGCGCTTGAACTCTATAGAAGAGATCGTGCCGTCGAGCAGCCTAAGTGAGCGAGACGTCTCGTCGAAGGAACGGAACACGGGGTAGACGACCTCTTCCTCGACATCTTTGATGTCCTGAAAGTTCGTGTTGTGCAGCGTCCCGAACGTGGAGGCCATCTCGCCGACGGCGTGTGCGGCGCGTGCCCTCACATACTCAAAGGGGTAGGCGTTCTTTTTCTGGGGCATCATGCTGCTCGACCCGGCGTACTCGTCGCCGATCTCGACGAACCCAAACTCCTCGGTCTGCCAGATGTACAGGTCTTGGCAGAGCCGGCTTAACGTGATCATCAAATTGGCGAGCGCCGCAGAGGTCTCCAGCATGAAGTCGCTGCTCGACACGCAGTCGATAGTATTCTCCTTGAACCCGTCGAACCCCAACAGATCGGCGACAAGGTGACGGTCGAGCGGATAAGAGGAGCCGGCTAAAGCACCGCAACCCAGCGTGCTCTCATTAACGGTTCGGTACGCCGCGAACAACCGCTTGAAGTCACGCTCCAACGAGTTCACTATGCCCAAGAGGTAATGACCAATCGTGGAGAGCTGGGCGTGCTGGAAGTGTGTCCACTGGGGCATCACGGTCTCGGCCTCGCGCTCGGCAATGTCGAGCAGAGTGGCCCGGAGAGTCCCAAGCTCGTCGAGGGTATCGAGCAATCGCTTACGGACCACCATGCGCGTAAGGGGCTCAGGCCGGGTACGCCCTATGTTGATCTCCCCGGCAATCTGTTCGCCAGCCTTGCCTATCAGATAGTGCTCCATGTGCGAGTAGAAATACTCATATTTAGGGTTAAAATCGCCCATAGCCTCAGGCCCCTCAGCCTCGAGGCTGCGGATTGCACCAAGCAACGTGCCGCCAACTTCTTTATCAATGATGCCCGTCTCAACCAGCATCACGGTCCACGCCTTGTTCGTCTCTACGAGAGGATAGAAGTAATGCTCGAGCATAAACCTGTACCCAGGTGCCAGAACGGTCTCCGTATACACCGCACCTGGTGGCGCCTCCAAACGTTCGCGCGAGATTTTATCGCTCACGTTCTGCTCCTCTCTAAGGTACCAACCCGTCTGTAGGGGCTATGGGTCTTCGCCTTCCTCGACGAGCTTCTGGCTTTCCCCTTATAAAGGTATGAGGTTATACCTCAACCAAGTTTCCGTCAAGACGCCTAGAGCGCCCTACCGCTCCTCAGGAGCAGCTTCTGAGGAGTACCAAAGGACAAGCTACTGATACTCGAGAACTAAGATCTCTCTGATCTGGCCAGAGTGATTCTGTTGACCAGGTACTTGCAGCGGTATAACCTCTGACCGACCAGAAAGCGTACAGGACAAAAGCCCAAGCGCTTAGGGGAGGGAGCAGAGTGTGGGACCGGCGGTTTCAGGGTTAAAAACTTGGGCGCAGGGACGAGGGTGTTCGGAATAATCTGGGGACCGTCTTTGCGACGAGCCGGGCGCTAGGTACGACGATGAGAACGGGGAAAAGGACGACCGAAATCTGTATGGAGGCTGGTATTGGCTGAGGGTCTATCCTCGGGGCAGAAGGTTCGCGTCAGGGTTAATCGCAGCGATGCTCGCGCCGAGAATACTTTTTTGGTGGACCGTTTTGAATCAATGATGGTGCTGGATCTTCTTCTTGCCATCCAGCGAGATCACGACCCGTCGCTCGGCTTCCGTTACTCTTGCCGGGTTGCCATGTGCGGCACGTGCACCGTGCGCCTAGATGGACGCGCGGTGCTCGCCTGCCAGACACCGGTCGAGCTGGACTGCGACGAGGTTAGGCTGGATCCCTTGGCGGGATTGCCGGTCGTAAGAGACTTGGTTGTGGACATGAAGCCGTTCTTCGACGAGTGGGCCCGCATAAAGCCATATCTGGAGCCCGTGCAGGGACTCGACGAGCCTGCCCGAATCAAACCAGACTCCCCCGAGCGGCAGATAATATCCCCCGCACTAGACTGCATCACGTGTGGAGCCTGCTACTCCAGCTGCGGGTTAGCCGACCACAAGCGCGATTTTCTTGGTCCCGCAGCTCTGAACCGAGCAATGGTCCTGATAGCCGACAGCCGCGACGCAGCCGGGCGGGAGCGCCTCGAAACGGTGTCCGCTGCCGATGGGGTAGACCGCTGCCACTACATCTACGGTTGTAGCGTCGTGTGCCCCAAGGGGCTTGACCCGGCAAGAGCCATACGGCAGCTACGTCGCTGGCGACTGGAGAGGAAAAAGCGGTGACCCGGGGGGGCATAGAGAATATAACGACTATAGACACCGACGTGGCAGTGCTTGGGAGCGGCGGCGCCGGCTTGATGTGCGTCCTGCACCTGGCTCGCGCGGCGCCGGAGCTCGACGTAACCATCGTCAGCAAGGGCGCGGTCGGGAGGTCGGGCTGTACGCGCATGGTCCAGGGTGGGTACAACGCTGCCCTGGACCCAAAGGACTCTTTCGAACTTCACTTCCGCGATACTTTAGAAGGCGGGAAATACCTCAACGACCAAGAGCTTGCATGGACGCTGGTTACGTCCGCGCCGCAAGTGATCGACGAGCTCGAGACGCAAGTGGGCTGTTTCTTTGATCGCGCGGAGGACGGGCGCATCCTTCAAAAGGCCTTCGCCGGACAATCCTTTGACCGTACCGTACATCGGGGAGACCTCACCGGCATCGAGATCATGTCGCGGCTGCTGGACCAGATGTTCCGCATCAAGCCTCGGGAGCTGGAGGACGTGCGCGCGCTCGACCTGCTCTTTGATAAAGACGGGGAACTTGCAGGCCTGACGATGCTCGACGTGAGGACCGGGGCCGTAGCCGTTCTCAGGGCACGTGTCGTTGTCGTGGCCACGGGTGGCTCAGCGACGATGTACAAGATCGCCGCGCCTGCCCGGGAGAAGACGGGCGATGGTGTTGCGATGTGCTACCGGGCGGGCCTGGAGCTTCGCGACATGGAGATGATGCAGTTTCATCCGACCGGGCTTCTGGCCGGCCGCTCGCGGCTTACGGGAGCGGTCCTCGAGGAGGGGTTGCGTGGAGCGGGCGCCTATCTGTACAACGCGAACGGTGAGCGTTACATGGAGCGTTACGACCCCGAGCGCATGGAGCGGTCTACGCGGGACGTGGTCTCGCGGTCCAGTTACATGGAGATCATGGAAGGCCGGGGGACGCCTGCGGGCGGGGTGCTCATAGATATATCGCATTTGGGGGCAGAGGAGGTTGAGCGGCGTTTCGCCGGCATGGTCGCGCGTTGCCGCCAGATCGGGCAGGACCTCGCGCGCGAACCGGTGGAGATATCTCCCACCTCCCACTTCCACATGGGCGGCGTGATAATAGACAAGTACTGTCAGACCTCCCTTGCGGGGCTGCTGGTCGCGGGCGAGGACGCCGGCGGTGTGCATGGGGCTAATCGCTTAGGGGGCAATGGAGTGGCAGAATCAACCATCTTCGGCGCCCGCGCCGGCGACCAGGCGGCGGTCCTGGCCTCGCAGCGGAAGCTCAGAGACGCGGATCCTGCCCAGATAGCCGCCTCCGTCGCGCGCGTGAACGCTCCGCTGCAGCGGGAGAGCGGGCCGAACCCTTTCCAGACCACCCAGGAGTTAAGAGAGGTAATGTGGGAGTGCTGCGGCGTGGTCCGCGATAGAGAAGGTCTGCTCCAAGCACGCCACAGGATAGACGAGCTTGCGGAGCAAGCCGAGAACATCGCTATCTCCGGCCCTCCCCAGTTCAACTATGCTTGGCAGGAGACGCTAGACCTAGCAAACCAACTCACCGTGGCCCGTACGGTCATAGACTCCGCGCTGGTCCGCGAAGAGTCTCGGGGGGCGCACTATCGGTCTGATTACCCAGAGCAAGATGACCAGAACTGGTTACGCTTTATCGTGATCAGCAAGAAGCCGAACGGAGATACAAAGGTAGATCTCCGCCCGGTAGCGTTCTCCCGGAAGCGCCCCGGTTCCGAGGATCCACCGGCCGAGGAGCTGGAGAGAGTCAACCTGGAAGAGGGAAGAGAGGATCGAGGGAAGTGACGTTAGCCCAGCTAGTCTTCGCGGCAGCACTTATCGGCGTTCTGGCCCTGGTAATTAGCTTCGGTGTCGTAGTAATAACTTCCGCTGCTCGTAGCGGAGGAGGATCTTACATCAGCGCTGGACTCGTTCGTCGCCTTCAGCGTTCGCCCGATGAACGCGCCGAGTTCAACCGCTGGGCCTTCTATGCTCATCGCTTCACGGGGTTCGCCATCTTCGTGTTTCTCTGCCTGCATATTCTGGATGTAGGCTTGTACCCAATCTCTGCGGAGTCGTTCGACGAGATCCACGTGCTCTACGGAAGCACTCCAATGCGGCTGTTCGAGTGCGGGCTGCTCTGCGCCATCCTCTTTCACACCTTCAATGGGCTTCGAATCCTAGCTATCGACCTCGTTGATGCCGGCCTTGAAACGTCCCGCAAGATGCTCGTCGTTGCGGTAGCTCTCACGGTGGTTCTCGGCCTGGCTGGCAGCGCCGTGATCATGGCCCCGGCGTTCGCGTGAGTACTAGGCCACAGCCTCAAAGTGGCGAGTTCCGGCCCGGCTACCGGCGCGAAGTCTCCCCCCGGCCGGGCAGGGGTCGTGGTCGCTTACTCTACTATTTGGTGGTCAGAGTAACCGGCGTGATGCTGGCGGTGCTGGTCTTGGGCCATTTCGCCTTGACCCACTTTATTACCGACGTTGCCGATACTGGTAGCGAGTTCGTTGCCCGGCGATGGGGCTCGGTCTTCTGGCTGCTGTGGGACTGGGCGATGCTGGCCACGGCGATGCTTCATGGCGCCGCCGGAGTCTGGATTGGTATTGAAGACTACACGCCGGACGAAAGAAAACGCAAACGTCGCCAGCGTCTGCTCGTTTTGATCAGCGCCTTACTCTTTATCGTGGGGCTTATAACCATGGCCGTAGCTATCCTCGCTTGACCTGCTACGTAGGATCCAGCGGCCTTTGGCCGTGGAAGTTTCGGTTCACCCTTCGTTTGATGAGATAGTAAGAGCGTGGAGCTAGACGTTGCTGTAGCAATCGGTACGCTAAACCCTGTGTCGGAGGTTCGAATCCTTCTAGGCACGCTTTCAGACCGCCCAGTTTGCAGGTAAAACATCGAGCTTTGTATCTCCGGGCGCCGGGGATACGTACTTCCGTGGCCCTGTAAGCGTAGTCCTCATAGGTGTTCGTTGCCACAGAGCGTTTGAGTGGTCCTTCGAGCCAACGCTCCATGTACTAGCCCAAAGTGAGGCGGTCAGCGTCGAAGCCCAGCCCACCTCCTCGCCTGGCTTTGGCCTCGTCGCGCCCCTCGTAAGGCTTCGGCCTAAGTCTTGCCATAGAAGCTCTTGGGGATTCATCTTCCAGGGACGGACAGCTGAGTCTCCCTCAGCTTCTCAAGAGATTCCTTTGAAAATAGCGCAAAGACCGAGATATAATCTAGCTTCCTAGGTGGGTATGTGAGAAAGGGAAGCGATTGAAATCTTTAGGCATTACAATAGCTGCCCTCGTTCACCAGATGATAGTTACTTCGTGTCTCCGCGCTATGACCTCTCAGCTTCGTATGTAAGGAGTAAAGCAAATGCCGAAGCTCCCCGAATCCAAGTTTGGCATTGCACCGCTTCTCTCTTCTGTAGGGAAGATACCCTTGGGGGTATGGGTTGTACTCGCAGTAGGGCTAGGGTTCGCCCTCGGCTCCTTATTCCCTAGCAGCCCTGTGATTAAAGCGATAGGAACTAGTGGAACCTACTTTCCGAAAACTATAGTTACGTTCGCCGCCGTTATCATTTTCTTCCTGCTCTCCGCAGCTACAGCAAGACTTATGTTGGTTCACAGAGAAAGAGCAGGGACGTTCTTTCGAAGGACATTCCTTTTGTATTTGATACTTGGAGTACTTTCGCTACTATGGGTTGGCGGATTTATTCTTGTTACGGGCGTAATATATGAGGGGGAGCAAAGCTCTTCTCCGTCTCTGTCTGCATTAGTAATAAGCGTACTTGATACCTTCCGAACCGTCATAAGCCAGCAACCACTGCTGCAAGTTTTGGTGGCAGGCATTATTGTCGGATGGGCGAGCGCGCGTTTTAGAGTATTTCTTCCGATCGCATTCGGCGTAATTCGAGTATCGGATGGGATCTTGCGTGTGTTCAAATGGCTACTTTGGTACTACCCTATCATGATCGGTTGCTTGGCCCTGCTCATCCCTGTAAAGTTTGGCAACGAAGGGATTAGCCTCTATGCAAGCACAGTGGCGTGGTTGGCAATCGCAAGCCTCTCTTGGACCATTTTAATGCTTGTTATTACCAAAGTTTTGACGGAAAGAAGTTGGAGACAGCTACTTTCGTATGTAGCTACAGTCTATCCCACCGGTTTTGGGACAGGTGGATCTTACGATACTTTAGCGGTTAATGTGCTTTCCGCTGAAAACGACTTGCGCCTTTCTCCTCGAATTGCTGAGATAGCCATTGTCTTTGGAACGATTCTTAACAAAAGCGCTTCAACCATGGGTGTCATGCTTTGCACGGTATCGGTGACTCGCTTACTGGACATTCCTCTTTCCCCGGCCCAACTTGCTATGTTGGTCATACCTCTATGGATTCTGGGTCTGGAATCGCCTGGTATTCCAGGTGGGGCAGGTGTCTTTATGTCTCCCGTTGTTGCTGCCATTCTTAGTGTGCCCGATTCTGGGTCGTTTATTAGCACCTTTATTACGATGTACTCTGGCTTAATTCCCATGCTCGCAACGGGCACTAATACCGTTAATGACGGCTTCATCGGGGCTTTGCTTCAGGATCGGTTTGCCCGAGGACTAGCGAAAGAACCTTCAACCAGCGGGGAAGATCTCGCTGCTCAAGCCTCTTTCACCGTTCGCTCTTCTGGGGATAAAGCTCATGGGGACAGTCCGGGTTAGAGGAAGGAGAATGGGTATGACTTTATCTCGAAAAATTATGGGCTATATCATTCTACTTATAAGCTTGTGGATAATGACTTCTCCTCAGTCCACGCTGGGATTGGAGGAACTCAAATGGATGAGCGATTACCAGTTTCCTCTTGAGGCGTTCCTAGGTGCGCTACTTGCTTGCGTTGCCTTTCTTTTTATTCGCCCATCTAAACCAGATAACCTCTGATCGTTCTAGTTAAGCTGGCAGATGCAATGGTTGTATTACGTACGGGCTTTTCCCATGCTCTTGAGCCCAACCTTACGCTACGGCTAAGCTCTCTAGGGTAAGGATAAGGATAGCAACTAAGTTGTAAGAAAGGAGGAGCCTCTGTAATTTCTGCCACGTAGCGTTTAATAGGTTGGGAAGCTACTTAACATGAGACCGTACTCAAAAGATCTAAGACTGCGGGTGCTCGCTGCTGTAGACAACGGCACGCCTAGGGCAGAGGTTGCGAAGACCTTCGGCGTGTCAGTGTCGACCATAAAGCGCTACCTCAGGCTGCGACGCGAGACTGGAAAAGTCCAACCCAAGCCGATACCCGGTCCCCCTCCGCGCAAGGGTGCAGCGTTGAGAGCGTGGCTTTCTGAGCAGCTCCGGGCGGCCCCAAACTTTACGCTCGAAGAGTACTGCAGGGCGTTCGAGGAGGAGCGTGGTATCTCGGTCTCGACCGTCACGATGAGCCGGGCGATCCGGAAACTTCCCGGAGGCTGGCCGCCAAAAAGACCCTCTCCGCCTCTGAGCGTGACGAAGAGGAGCGAGCAGCATTGCGTGAGCGCGTAGCACGAAGCGAGTACACAAAGGGACTGCAATAGTAGCTGAGACCTCCGAAACAACCCAGCTTGCAACTGTAAAGAAAGGATCTCACAGGTGGGAACCCACTCCGAAAAGGATCCGGAGATAATCACTCGTTCGGAGCTACCTCTTAACGCCGAACCTCCTTTAGAACTACTTCGCC
>DASQSI010000033.1:0-4163 GCA_035642415.1 Rubrobacteraceae bacterium | reverse complement strand
ACCTCAGCGAAGATCTCCCAGTCTGCGCGTGCCTCCCCTGGGGGCTCGACTATCTCCTCGACGAGGCTCACCCTTCGTTCAGAGTTGGTCATCGTACCGCGCTTCTCGCCCCACCCTGCTGCCGGCAGAACGACATCGGCGAAGCGTGTCGTCTCCGTCGGGTAAGCGTCCTGGACCACCAAGAACTTTGCCCCCGACAGTCCCCGTCTCACGCGGGCGAGGTCAGGTATGGAGACCGCTGGGTTCGTTGCCACAACCCACAAAAACTTGACGCTCCCCTCGTCGAGCGCTCGAAACAGCGCCGTCGCTGAAAGCCCCGGCTTCTTCGATATGCTGCCGGGTTCGATGTGCCAATACCGCTCAACCTCCTTGCGGTGTCGCGGGTTTTCGACCAGCCGATAACCGGGGAGAAGTTGTGAAAGCCCTCCTGTCTCCCGACCGCCCATCGCGTTCGGCTGGCCGGTAAGGCTGAACGGCCCTGCACCCGGCTTGCCGATGTTCCCGGTGGCGAGGCACAGGTTGATAATAGCTCGGTTCTTGAGCGTCCCGACCGTGCTTTGGTTTACGCCCATCGCCCAAGAGATCATCGCCACCTTGGCCTCTCCGAAGAGCCTGGCCGCTCGGACTAAGTTTTTCTTCTCGATCCCGCACGTCCTCGCCGCCCGTTCTAGGCTCCACTCCCGCGCGACCTTCGCTGCCGCCCCAAAACCGCTCGTATGGCGTTCGATGAACTGCCGGTCGATGAGGCCTTCGTCTAGAAGAATTCGCAGCATTGCGTTCGCCAAAGCCAGATCCGTTCCAGGTTTGATCTGTAGGTAAAGGTCGGCTATCTCCGCTGTGGGGGTCCGGCGTGGGTCCACGACGATGACCGAGACCTTCGGGTCTTTCTTGCGTTCTTTGATCCGGCCAAAGGTCACAGGGTGGCACTCTGCGGCGTTGGAGCCCCAGAGCACAATACACTCCGCATAACCTATGTCCGCGTACGCGTTGGGCGGTCCATCCGTACCGAAAGCGCCCACATACCCGGCCACCGCGCTCGACATGCACAAACGCGAGTTAGAATCCACATTGTTGGTCCCTAGAAAGCCCTTGGCCAGCTTGTTGACCACGTAATAATCCTCGGTTAGAAGCTGCCCAGAGATGTAAAACGCTGCTGCCTGCGGCCCATGGTGCTCGATAGTGTTCTCAAGCTGACCGACGACTTCGCCCAAGGCGTCGTCCCAAGAGGCGCGCTCCGTCTCCCCGTTCGCCTTGCGCCTTAGAGGATGCGCGAGGCGGTCGGGGGCGTACATCGCCTCGGGAAGGCTAGCAGGCTTAGGGCAGAGCTTGCCGAAGTTGGCCGGATGCGAATGGTCGCCCCGGATCTGGAGGATCTCGCCCTTACGTACCCCAACCTCGACCCCGCACCCGACCCCGCAATATGGGCACGTTGAACGAACCCAACGCTCGGGAACCTTCTTCTTGCTCGCGGCCAAAACCCTACATCCCCGCCAACAACCGCGCTTTACGCATCAAAGGACCTCCTGAATGCCAATGGAAACAGATACTTATTGGCAAAGGATAACTCTAAGGGTAGACGATTCTCATTAGCCAGGCGGATAAAGATTTGCATACATATATGCCTGGTTTTAGTACGCATTGATAAGCATACTGGTGGATAAAGATCAGTGCTCGTCGGCCGCCTATATTTGCTCCCTATTAACAAAGATTTATTGGCAACACCGTGACTAGGATGCCCCTTTAGAAGGCAGGCTCTCTTGATCTAGGGCCGTCTCGAACAGAAGACGAGCGGGTAGAAAGGAGTTCTAACGCATGACTACTAGGTCCGCAGCCGGCATGAGGACTGGTTCCGGTTGGATCGAGAAATGGAATCCAGAGAACAAGGAGTTCTGGGAGAGCGAGGGCAAGTACACCGCACGGCGTAATCTGATCTTCTCGATCTTTGCCGAGTTTTTGGGATTTTCGGTGTGGCAGTTGTTTAGCATAGTGGCCGCCCTTTTGCCGCTGATAGGTTTTGCCTTCACGGCACCGCAGCTCTTCGCGTTGGTGGCGCTGCCGGGGCTCGTAGGAGCGACCATGCGTTTCCCTTATACCTTCGCCGTCGGAATCTTCGGTGGGCGCAACTGGACAATAATAAGCGTGCTCTTGCTCCTCTTGCCGACCGTGCTGCTTGGCGTAATCGTACAGGACCCGGAGACTCCATACTGGCTGTTCGCGGTCGCAGCGGCGCTCGGTGGTTTGGGCGGCGGCAACTTCTCTTCGAGCATGGCGAACATCAGTTATTTCTACCCCAATGACCGCAAAGGGACCGCGCTTGGCATGAACGCTGCCGGCGGGAACCTCGGCGTCGGCATGGTGCAGCTTTTGGTGCCGATAGTCATAGCCTCGAGCGCCCTCGTCTTCATCGGTGGATCGCAGACCAAGACCACGCCGGAAGGCTCCACCAGCGAGGTCTTCGTGCAGAATGCGGCCTTTTTCTGGATGCCGCTCATCGTGCTCTCGGCGATCTGCGCCTACCTCTTCATGAATAACCTCAACGTCTCGCAGGCTTCACCCAAAGAGCAGGCTCCCATCGTCAAGCGCAAGCATACTTGGGTTATGAGCTACCTCTATATCGGGACCTTCGGCTCGTTCATCGGCTACTCTGCGAGCTTCCCGCTACTGATAACTAATCAGTTCCCCGAGCACGTCGCTCCCTGGTTCGCCGCCGTCGGGCCGATAGTCGGCTCCCTGATCCGACCCGTAGGGGGCTGGCTCTCCGACAAGTTCGGTGGCGCCCGGGTTACCTTCTGGACCTTCGCCGTCATGATCGGGGCGGTCGCGGCCGTGCTCTACTTTCTCGCAGGCCGGTCGTTCGGGGGCTTCTTCCTCGCGTTTATGCTCCTGTTCCTCGCCACCGGCGTCGGTAACGGTTCGACCTACCGCATGATCCCCGTCATCTTCCGCGCCGAACGCGAGCGGGAGGCCCAGGACCGGGGTCAGGGCGTAGTGGCAGAGGCGAGGCGCCAGGGTCTCAAAGAGGGTGCCTTCGCCCTGGGCTTCATCGGGGCGGTTGCCGCCTACGGGGGCTTCATCATCCCCCGTGCTTTTGGGGCCTCGTTGGACGCGACCGGCGGGCCACAGACGGCGCTGATGACGTTCATCGTCTTCTACGTGACCTGCGTCGGGGCGACCTGGTACTTCTACTACCGCCGTAACGCCAAGCTTCCTTGCTGAGAAAAGGGCATAGAAGGGCTTTTGTTCAGAGAGACCGCTCTATGCTTTCCGTCGTGGCCCGCGTCCTCGCTGCTATATCGCGGGCTACCTCGGCGATGGAGCCAGTCTCGCGCCACACTTCGAGCTGGCGCTCGGCCTCCGTTGGTCTGTCCAGGATACATCCGACCCTCGAGAGGTCCTTATTCGTCCGCAACTCGAGGTATGCCAACCAACCTTCGAGGACCTTGCGGGTCTTCACGCTTTCATGCGAGCCGTGGTCCACGAAGTTGCCGTTCAGACCATAGCGCTGGGCGCTCCACTTGTTCTCCTCGATCTCGCGGCTGGGCAGGATAGGTCGGCGCTCGCCGGACTCGTACTCCTCGCTTAGGGAATCACAGAGGGCGGCGGTCAAAACGAGGAGGGCCTCGGTGCGGGCAGGGTCTGTCTGGGCATCGCAAGCGCGCAGCTCGATAGTGCCGAGCTTGGGATGGGGACGTACGTCCCACCAGATCTCGCCCAGTTTGTGTATGGCGCCCGAGCGCCCTACGTAGTCCACGTAGTCTAGGTAGTCGTTCCAGGAACGAAGGGGTTCTGGGAGCCCGGCGCGATGGATAGAACGAGAGAAAATCAATATGCGAGAAGACAGCATCTCCGTGAACTCGCCCTGCCAGAAAGGCGAGTTCACGGAAAGAGCTAGCATGTGCGGCACGTACTCTCGGAGGCGATTGAAGAGGTAGATGGCCTTCTCTCGTCCCTGCACAGCGTAGTGTGTGTGCAGCCCGAAGGTGTTGTTGCGCCGAATGAGCCAGCCGAGCTTGTCCTCGAGACGCCGGTAGTGTGGCTCGTCTATGATCTGTTGCTCACGCCAGTCCCCGATGGGATGAGTCCCGCTCGTACCGAGCACACGCCCCAAGCGCTCCGCCTCTACGAGGAGGTATCGTCGCCTCGCCACCAGGTCCTTGAGCACT
>DASQSI010000032.1:0-21684 GCA_035642415.1 Rubrobacteraceae bacterium | reverse complement strand
GGTGGTGGTCGCGGAGAATCGGTATGTTGCCGAGGACGCCGCCGAGTTGATACAAGTGGAGTATGAGCCTCTTCCCGTAGTCCTGGACCCAGAAGAGGCGCTGGAACCGGACGCTTGTCTATTGCACGACGAGGTGGGATCTAACGCAGGCAACCATAGGTCTTTCGAGTTTGGCGATCCCGACGCGGCGTTTGCGGAAGCCGACGTCGTGGTCGAGGACAAGTTCAAGCTTCACAGATACAGTTCCACCCCGATCGAGACCTACGGGGTGATCGCAAACTATGACGAGTCTGAGGACTCGATGACCATATGGTCGAATTTCCACGGGCCTTTCATACTGCACAGGGTTGTGGCCAGCGCTTTGGGTATCCCGCAGAACCGGTTGTACTTTATCGTCCCGCCGGACATCGGTGGCAGCTTCGGCATCAAGTCGGCGGCCTACCCGTACATGACGCTAATGGGTATCGCGAGCCGGAAACTCGGACGACCGGTGAAGTGGATAGAGGATCGCGTGGAGCACCTGCTCGGTAGTAGTTCGGGTACCGCCCGCGTGGCCGGTGTAAGGGCGGCCTTTCGCCGAGACGGCGAGCTGATCGGGCTGGATTACCGCTTCATCGACGACGTTGGCGGGTACATCCGGTCGCCGGAGCCCGCCACGATGTACCGTTGCTTCGGCAACTTCACGGGGGCCTACGCCGTGAAAAACGTACGAGCGGAGACCCTGTCGGTGATGACCAACAAGACCCCAACGGGCCTGAACCGCGGTTTTGGCGGTCCACAGTTGTATTTTCCCTTAGAGCGAGCCATGGACCTTGCCGCAGAGGAGCTGGACTTGGATCCGGCCGAGCTAAGGTCGCGCAACCTGATCGGGACGGATCAGTTTCCCTACCACACTCCCCTCGGTAGCATCTACGATAGCGGCGACTACGAAGCCGTTCTGAACCGGGCGCTGGAGCTTAGCAAGTACCAAGAGCTACGCGAACAGCAGAAACGTGCCCGCGAGGAGGGGCGTTATCTCGGCATCGGGATCGCGGTGGTCGTCGAGCCTTCGGGTACCAACATGGGCTATGTGACGCTCGCTCAGCCCCACGAAGAGCGGCCACGTGGCATGTCGGGTTGTACCGACGCTGCCACCATCAGCATGGATCCGAGCGGGAGAGTGACGGTGCGGCTGACGAGCACCCCCCAAGGCCAGGGGCATGAGACCGTGGCAACCCAGATCGTGGTGGACGAGCTTGGCATCCCGGCGGAGCACGTGCACGCCATAGCGGAGATGGACACCTCCGCCCTGCCTTGGACCATCACTACCGGGTCGTACTCGAGTCGTTTCGCCCCACTTTCGGCCAGCGCGGTAGCTATGGCCGCTCGAAAGCTGCGTGCGAAGCTGGCACGTATAGCCGCTCACTTGCTCGACGTGGACGTAGACGAGCTCGAATTGGAAGACGGGACCTTCAAGGTGCGCGACGACCCCGAAAACTCCCTCCCACTTCGTGCGGCTGCGGGCACCGCCCATTGGAACTCCTCTTCTCTTCCAGAAGAGATCGACCCGTCTCTGTACGAGACGGGGGTTTATTCTCTGCAGGTCACGTCTCCGCCGAACGAAGAGGATCAAATAGACTCCTCAGCGTGCTACGGCTTTCTCGCGGACGTTGTCGTGGTAGAGGTGGACCCGGAGACCTACGAGATCCATATAGTCGATTACGTCACGGTACACGACGCCGGCCGGGTCCTTAACCCCATGATAGTCGACGGCCAGATCTACGGAGGCACCGCTCACGGCATAGGCGGGACCCTCTATGAGGAGTTCCGCTACAGCGAGGATGGGCAGCTTGTCACGGGCAGCTTCATGGACTACCTCTGCCCGACGGCGACCGAGACGCCGCCATTAACCATCGACCACATCGAGACGCCTTCTCCTTTCTCGTTGCTGGGTGCCAAAGGCCTTGGGGAAGGCAACTCGATGAGCACCCCCGCGGCTCTCGCCAATGCTGTCTCCGACGCTATGCGCCCCTTAGGGCTGAGTATTAGGGAGCTGCCGATCAACCCGAGCGGGCTGTACTCGGCAATCCACGAACGGGAGGAGGATGCCGAATGATTCTTCGCGACATGCTCGAGTTCGCGGCGGCGCGCTACCCGGAGAAGCTCGCGATGGTGGATGGTGATCGCCGCTACACCTACGGCGAGTGGGATGAGAGGGTGAACGTTGTCGCCAACGCGCTTCGAGGCTTAGGCGTGAGCAAAGGCGACCGGGTGGTCCAGGTTATCAAGAACCGCGAGGAGAACTGCGCAATCCACATGGCCTGCCAGAAGTTGGGGGCGATAAACACGCCCATAAACTTTCGCTGGGCGAGCGGGGAGATCGAGTTCTGCGTCAACGATGCGGAGGCGCGCCTGGTCGTCGTCGAGGAGGCGACCGCCGAGAGGGTATTGTCGGTCAGGGACGAGTTCGAGTCCGATCCACGGGTGCTGTTTGTCGGGCCGGACGTGCCTGACGGCGTCGACTCTTTCGAAGAGGCCGTCGACGCGGCCGAGCATACCCGACCTTCCGAAGAGGTTGAAGAGACGGACATCTCCCTCATGCTCTACACCTCTGGTACGACCGGACGGCCGAAGGGTGTTCCCCGGAGCCAGCGGGCGGAGCACGCGGCAACCATCGCGCACATAGTGGAGCACCGCTACGCTCTGGGCGAGCGCACTTTAGGCGTGATGCCGCTCTTTCACACGATGGGCATGCATTCCTTGACGGCCATGCTGGCGCTGAACGGGCTCTTCGTTGCGATGCCTGAATGGGATGCCGAACGTGCCCTCGAGGTAGCCGAGCGCGAGCAACTCACATGCCTGTACCTCATACCCACGCTCTTTCACGAGCTGGTGAACCACGAAGCCTTCGAGCATTACAACACGTCGAGCGTGCGGAAGCTGGGCTACGCTGGGGCCTCGATGCTCAGCGCTCTGGTGGAGAGGTGCATCGAGACGTTTCAGCCGGACGTGTTCGTCAATCACTATGGCAGCACCGAGGTCTACATCTTCGCGACCTATCCGGATCCACAGAAGAAACCTGGCTGCTCTGGAAGGGCTGCCTTTCTCACCGAGCTGCGGGTCGTCCGCGCCGACCCCGAGCCGGTTGTGGGGCCCGACGAGGTCGTATCTGCTGGCGAGACCGGCGAGATCATCGTCAGGCTTTCCGACGACGCATTCGACGGCTACTACAACAGGCCAGAGGCCACCGAGAAGGCGATCCGCGACGGGTGGTACTTCACCAGCGACACGGGCTACCTCGACGACGACGGCGACCTCTGGGTGGCCGGGCGGGTGGATGACATGATCAACACCGGTGGCGAGAACGTCTACCCGGTCGAGGTCGAGGATGTTCTCGACAAGCACCCCGAGGTGTCGGAAGTGGCGGTCGTCGGGCTGCCGGACGAGAAATGGGGGCAGGCGGTCACGGCCTTTGTAGTGCCGGAGAGACAGGAGCTGACGGAGGAAGACATCAGGTCCTACCTAAAGGAGGACACAAGCTTGGCCCGTTTTAAGCATCCAAAGAAGGTGGTGTTCGTGAAAGAGCTCCCCAAGAGCCCGGTGGGCAAGCTTTTGCGACGCCTGCTCGTCGAGGGTGAGTACGAGGAGGTAGAACCCTCCAGCGAGGATGCCGAGGTCAACGCATGAGCCTGCAAGACGGGGAGATCACGGCGGAGGAGTTCGGTCTGCGGCTCGAAAACATGCAGTTTGCCCTCGATGAGCGCGGCGTGGCCCGGCTGGTCCTCGACCAGCAAGAGAAGATGAATCGGGTGTCGATGCCCATGAGGGACCAGCTGTCAGACCTCTTTGGGGCGCTCGAAAAGGACGGTCGTACCCGCGTGGTGATCATCCGGGGAGCCGGCGAAAAAGCGTTTACCGCGGGTGGGGAGATTGGGGGCTTCATGCAGACGCACCCCGTACCGCTCTCGTACCTGCACGAAAATGTGGCCGCTCCCGAGCGCTTTCCGGGCCCTGTCATCGCGGCGATAGACGGGTACTGCTTCGGGGTGGGGATGGAGATAGCCCTCTCGTGCGACTTCCGCATCGCCACCTCCCGAGCAATCTTCGGGTTGCCGGAGGTAGGGCTGGGGATGATCCCGGGGAGCGGGGGCACGCAGCGGGTGGCGCGGCTTGTCGGGATGACCCGGGCGAAGGACATGATCCTGAGGAGCCGGCGGTTACCCGCGGACGAGGCCCACCAGTGGGGTCTGATCACCCAGGTGACAGAGCCAGAGAAGCTCGACGAGGCCGCCGACGCTCTGGCGTCCGAGATGCTCGAACAACCGAGGCTGGCTGTCGAGACAGCCAAGAGGGTGCTAAACCTGGGGCAGGACGCGCCGCCAGAGGCGGCCCTGCAGCTCGAAGGTTACGCCTACGGCATGCTGCGCGGAACGGCCGATTTCGCCGAAGGTGTGGATGCTTTCGTCAACAAACGCGAACCCAAGTACCGTGGGGAATAGGTTCTCGTGAAACCGGCGCCATTCGAGTATGTTGCCCCGGAGAGCCTAGAAGAAGCGACGAGCCTCCTCGGCGAGCACGGCGAGGCGGGAAAGATCCTGGCGGGCGGCCAAAGCCTCGGGCCGCTGCTGAACATGCGGTTGGCCTCCCCGGAGATCCTGATAGACATAAACCGGCTTGAGGAGCTTTCCTACATACGCCAACGGGACGGCCACCTGGAGATCGGGGCGCTCGCCCGGCAGCGTACCGTCGAGCGTTCTTCGGCCATCCCAGGCACGTGGCCCTTGATCTCCGAGGCGATGCCCTACGTGGGGCACATGACGCTCCGAAACCGGGGCACGGTGTGCGGGAGCATCGCCCACGCAGATCCCGCGGCCGAGCTACCAGCGGTCGCTACTGCGCTGGACGCTGAGCTGCGGGTCCTGGGGCCCGAAGGTGAGCGGACGGTCTCCGCCGATGAGTTCTTCGTGTCGTACATGACCACAGATCTCGAACCTGACGAGTTACTCGCGGAGGTGCGGTTTCCGCCGCCCCAGCCGCGGACGGGCCACGCGTGGTTGGAGATAGCTCGCCGGCACGGCGACTACGCGCTCGTCGGGGTGGCGACCGTGCTGACACTACGCGAGGACAACGCATGCGACGCTGCCCGTCTGGTCTACACCGGAGTTGCTCCGGTGCCGTTCGACGCGCGGGACGCGGTGAAGCTGCTGGTAGGCGAACAGTCGTCCGAGGAGCTTTTCGCCGAGGTCGCCGAGCAGGCGGCCGCAGCTAGCGAGCCCGGCTCCGACGTGCACGCCTCCGCCGGCTATCGGCGGCATCTGGTTCGCGTTCTGACCCGTTGGGCGCTTGGGAAAGCCCTAGAGGGGGCTAGAGGGGATGAAGATGGGGCATAGGAAGACCATACTGGTTACGGTCAACGGCACGGAGTACGAGCGGGAGGTAGACGTGCGGATGACCCTCGCCGATTTCCTGCGCGAGGATCTGGGTCTTCGCGGGACGCACCTAGGGTGCGAGCATGGGGTATGCGGGGCCTGTACGGTGCTGTTCAACGACTCTAGCGTGCGCTCCTGCATCCTCTATGCGGCACAAGCCGACGGGGCCGATATCTTGACTATAGAGGGCCTGGCTCCCGCGGCGGGGCCCCTGCATCCGATTCAGGAGGCCTTTAGAGACGAGCACGGTCTGCAGTGCGGTTTCTGTACACCAGGCTTCGTGCTGGTGGCCCTCGATTTCCTCGTCGACGTGCGCGAGCCGAGCGAGGAGGAGATCAGGGAAGCAATCTCTGGGAACCTCTGCCGCTGCACGGGATACCAGGGCATAGTGGAAGCGATCCGCACGGCGGATGCCAACTGGGAACGTTAGGATCAAAGGGTCAGGAGTCCAGCATGCAGCACCACCTTATCGCGGGGGAAGAGACCGGCAGGTCGAGCGAGACGCTCGCCGTTCGCGACCCCGCCACCGGGGAAGTCGTGGAAGAGGCCGCTTTGGGCGACGCCGACGACGTCGAGGCTGCGGTTGCCTCGGCCTCGGAGGCCGCCTCGAACCGGCGGTGGTCGGAGAACGGGCGTCTACGCAGCCGGGTGCTGTACCGGTGGGCCGAGCGCATCGAGGCCGAGTCGGAGGACCTAGCCCTGTTGTTGACCAAGGAGAACGGTAAGCTACTCTCCGAATCGAAGGTGGAGCTGGCCGCCGCCGTTGACACGGTGCGGTTCGCCGCCGGCCAGGCCCGCATGCTGGAGGGCAGGAGCCTAACCTTGGGGCCGGGGGTCTATGGGCAGGTCATCTTCGAGCCCGTTGGGGTTGTAGGTGTCATCGTGCCCTGGAACTGGCCCGTGCTCCTCGCGCTGCGGGAGCTGGCCCCCGTCTTGGCCGCGGGCAACGCCGCGGTCGTGAAACCTGCCCTCGAGGCGCCGTTGGTGCTCATGCGAGTCTTGGGTTTGGCGCTGGAGGATCCGGACCTGCCCGCGGGTATTATCAACGGCGTTGTGGGTTCTGGCTCCGTGGTAGGAGAGCGCTTGGTATCTCACCCAGACGTGCCGGTGATCAGCTTCACCGGCAGCGTCGAGAGCGGCAAGAAGATCCTACGCTCCTCGGCTGAGCGTGTAAAGAAGGTCGTGCTGGAGCTTGGCGGCAAGTCGCCGAGCCTCGTTTTCGAGGATGCCGACCTGGACAGGGCCCTCCCGGTACTCTCCAAATTCACCTACGGTACGGCGGGGCAGAACTGCATGGCGGCCACCCGGATCCTAGTGCAGGCCGGCATATTCGATGAGGTGCGCGAGCGGCTGGCCGCGGTCGCTGAAGGCCTCAAGGTCGGTCCCGGGACGGACCCCGATTCGGAAATGGGACCCGTCATCTCGGAGAAGCAGCTGGACAGCATCCATGCCGCTGTCGAGGAGGGCGTGGCCTCCGGAGGGGAGCTGGCGGCGGGAGGGGAGAGACTCGAAGACGGAAGCCTGGGGGCAGGGTGCTTCTACGCGCCGACGATCCTCTCGGATCTGCCGCGCTACTCGCCGGCGGTGCAGAAGGAGATCTTCGGACCGGTTCTTTCCCTGGAGCGTTTCCACGACGAAGAGGAGGCGTGCGAGTCCGCCAATGGAACTCCATACGGTCTGGTAGCGAGCGTATGGACGGAGAACCACAACCGTGCGGAGCGGGTGGCCCGGCGCATCGAGGCCGGAACGGTCTGGATCAACACGTATTTGAGGATGTTCCCCGAGGCCGAATCGGGTGGGATGAAAGAGAGCGGACTCGGGCGAAGCCGCGGCAGGGCCGGCATAGAAGAGTACATGGAGCTCAAGCACATACTCTCGGACGTGGGAGAGGGTTAAGGAGGAGCATATGAGCGACGAGGCCAGTGTCCACGTCGAAGAGGTAGACGAGGTCGAAGTTGGGCCGGTCGAGGAGACGCTCGACGAAGCCGCATACAAGCTGTGGCGTAAGGCCGTAAAGACGGGTACTTGGGACCCGGCGGAGATCGACCTCTCGGAGGACAAGGAGCAGTACGAGCAGCTTGACGAACCGATCCGCGTCTACCTCGAGCGCTTCTGCAGCGCGTTCTACAACGCGGAAGAGAACGTGGCTCTACTCTTCTGCCCCTGGATCATGGCGGCCTCGAGCCTCTGGCAGCAAGCGTTCCTGAGCACCCAACTCGTCGAAGAGTTCAAGCACACCGACTTCTTCGACCGCTACTTCAAGGAGGTCTTTGGGGAGGAGAAGCGCCAGAAGGCGCTGGCCAACCCGGTGCACGATACTCTGGAGGAGCGCGGCCAACGGTTGGTCGGCTCTCTGAACCGTGATGGAGACCGCACCATGCGCTTTGTGGAGGGGGTGACGCATTATCAGGGGATCATAGAGGGTGTGCAGGCGAATACCGGATACCAGATTTTCTTGAACGTCTTCGCGCGCAAGGGTCTCATGCCCGGCCTCTCCGAGGGTTTCAAGCAGATACAGCGCGACGAAGGACGGCACGTCAGCTTCGGCCTGCAGGTGTTGCGTAACTATGCGTACCAAGACGAGCGCTACGCCGACCGCATCCGCGAGATGTACGAGGAGTACCTCCCCTTCATCCGCCAGCGTTACGGGCAGAAGATGAAGGTGGATGGCAGGGAGTACGGCCCGCCCTCCGACGAGCGAGGCTTGGAGCGCCTTATGGCGCTCTATGAGCGGCGCATGCAGGACATCTTCGGCTAAATCTAGTCGCTCGAGGAGACGGATCATCATGAGAGCTGATACGCTGAGGACCTGGCTGGATCACCTCCAGCAAACCGACAGGTTGGCGGTCATTAACCGGCAGGTCAGCCTAGATTTCGAGCTGGCGGCGGTCGCCAAACACCTCGACGGCAAGAAAGCCGCCTACTTTACCAGCGTGGAGGGACACCAGATTCCGGTAGTCGCCGGCGTTGCCTCGACCCGGCAGATGTTCGCTGAGGCGTGCGAAACGACGAATTACGGGCTGATACAAAAGCTCAACGAAGCGGTAGAGAACCCGCGCTCATACTCCGAGGTCGACAAGTCCGAGGCTACCGTGAAAGAGAACGTCTTCCAGGAAGACATCGACCTGATGAAGATGCTACCGATGCCGGTACATCACGAGGAGGACGCGGGCAACTATATAACGGCGGGACTGTTCATCGTGCGGGATCCCAAGACGCGCAAGCAGAACGTTTCGATCCATCGCCTACAGGTAGCCGGGAAGGACAAGTTCACCGCTCTGATCCTGGCCCGTCACACGCACCACATCCACCAGCAGGCCGAAGAGCGTGGTGAGCCGTTAGAGTGCGCCGTCGTGATCGGTGTCGACCCCGTGACCATGCTTGCATCCCAGGCGAGCACCGTCTTCGGTGTCGACGAGCTGGAGATAGCCTGCGCCTTGCGCGAGGAACCCTTGCCGGTCGTAAGGTGCGAGACGGTGGACATCGATGTGCCGGCTCACGCGGAGATCGTTATCGAGGCCAAGATTCTCCCGCACGAGCGCGAGCCGGAAGGACCTTTCGGCGAGTTCCCCAAGTACTACGGGAGACGCAGCGACAAAGAGGTTGTGCAAGCCACCGCGATCACACACCGCGACGATCCTATTTTCCACACGATCATCCCCGCCGGCTACGAGCACCTGCTGCTTGGGGGGATACCACGCGAGGCGAGCCTATTCGAGACGGTGCGCCAGACGGTGCCGACCGTAAGGGCTGTTCACATGACCCTGGGCGGCACGTGCCGGTACCACGCGGCCATCTCCATCAAAAAGGATGCGGAAGGGCAGGGCAAGAACGCGGTCTTTGCGGCTCTCGCCAACAGCTTCGACATCAAGCACGTCTTCGTCGTGGACGAGGAGGTCGACATCTTCGACCCGGAAGAGGTTGAGTGGGCTTTGGCCACCCGTTTCCAGGCCGATCGCGACCTCATAGTCGTTCATGGCGCCGAGGGTTCGAAGCTGGACCCCTCCTCAGACAACGGCGTAAGCTCGAAGATGGGGTTCGACTGCACCGTCCCCATGGACAGCGAGTCGTTTGATTATCTGCGCGTCCGTATTCCCGGTTACGAGGAGATCAAACTCGAAGACTACCTCGACCCGAACCCCTCTGCGGTCGGCTTTGAGACGTGAGGGCTGTGATCTCGCGCATCTAACTGTTCGGTAGGTTAAGCCATATAGCCAGAAGGAGGAGAGTAAGTGAAGATAGAGAATGAGTTCTTGGTCGACGCGCCGGTGCAACAGGCATGGGAGGCGATGCTGGATCTGGAGCGCATAGCACCCTGTCTGCCCGGGGCCTCTATAGACGAAGCGGCCGACGAAGAGTATCAGGGCACGATGACGATCAAGCTCGGTCCCATCTCGGCCAGGTACAGGGGCACGGTGAAGGTCGAAGAGACCGACGAAGAGAACTATCGGGCGGTATTGAAGGCGAACGGTAACGAAACGCGGGGGCAGGGGTCTGCCTCGGCCACCATAACCTCCACCCTGTACGAAGAGAATGGCAGTACCCGGGTGCACGTCGAGACCGACATGCAGGTCGCCGGGCGGGTGGCCCAGTTCGGGCGGGGCATAATGCAGGATGTGGCAGAAGAGATGATGAATCGCTTCTCTACCTGTGTGGAACAGGAAATCGTGGGAGGTGGCGCGGAGGAAGAGCCGGGGCAAGATATCGAAGCCGACGCTTCGGAGCAGGAGGCCGCCTCGACCGAGAGAAGCGCGGGAGTTGAGGGGCGACAAGAACGGCAGGAGACCCGCTCGGCTTCGCGAAGCGAAGCCGAGCCGCTAGATCTGGGAGGCATCAGCCGGGGAATGCTTGTCAAGCGCGCGGCCCCGATCTTGGCAGGGTTGGCAGGCCTGAGTCTCTTTGCTGTGCTGATACGCCTCCTAGCACGCCCCTCCCTCACGGTAACGTTCGTGGTACGTAAACGCTAAGGTATTCCCTCGAAAGGAGCACAAGCGGTCACCTAAAGGCGGCACGAGAGCCTACACCCACTCCGGCGATTTAGGAGCCCTCGTCCGATTCCTCTTCCGGTTCCTGTTTTAGGAGGAGCGCCGCCAGCATCCCTGCCACTATCGCCCAGAAGGCTGAGTTGATGCCCAGAATGCTGAGATTAGAAGCACCGATTAGCAGGGCAAACCCGGCAGCGAGGGTGTGCTTGGGCTGGCCAACGGAGAGCCGAGCCGCTTGCAGAATGACAGGTAGTAGCGCCAGGCCGGCCACCCCCGTGATCAGAGCATCGGGAAGGGCTTGGATCAGCGAGATCGCAGTGGCGCTCACCAACCCAAAGGCCAAGAAGTATATGCCTTGAGCGACCGTTGCCGCGTAGCGATTGCGGGGGTTGGAGTGGACTCTGGGATCGGCGCAGATCGCTGTCATCGGCGCAGCGAGGTTCAGGCCGTGATTGACTAGTGGAGCGGTGAGCATCGAGCCAACCCCGAAAAAAATAGTGATCGCGTTTACCGGCGGCCGGTAGCCGTTAGACCACAGTATTCCGACTCCCGGGGCGTTCTGCGTCGCTATGGCGAGTAGTGTGAGTGGCAAGGCCAGAGAGAGTATCGCGCCGAGGCTAAACGAGGGCGCTACCAGCACCGGCTGGGAGAGTGAGAGGCGAACCGAGCCCGGATCGAACTGTCCGCTCAAACTAGCGGTTATGAGCCCCGCGAGGAAAGCCAGCAGAGCCGATGGCAACCTGGGAACGAAACGGGCGCCGAGGAGATAAGCCGCGACCATCGAGCCGACAAGGAGAGGTTGCCTGGGCAGAAATGCAAACACCTCAACCCCGAATTGGAGTAATATCCCCGCGAGCGCTCCCATGATTACCTCATTCGGTATCCTTTCCATGATCCAGTCGAAGAGCCCGGAGATGCCGATCAGCGTGACCAGCACGCCAGAGACGAGGAAGGCGCCGACCGCCTCGGGCAAGCTGAAATCTCCCAGGGAGGTCACAAGAAGAACGCTGCCGGCTATCGAGGAGGCCCCGCAGATGGGTTCGCGATAGAGGATAGCTAGAAGCAGGCTAAGGAGACCAGCGCCGAAGTAGTTGGCGAAGAACCAGGAGTCGACGACGGCGTCCGCATAACCGGCGTTTCTTGAGGCCTGATAGATCAGGAGCGCGGGGCCCGTGGTGGCGAGCAACGTGGCAACAAACCCGGCCCCCAGCGCGGAGGTGGTCGTGCATTGAGGTAAATCACGCAGATTGCGGCGAATTTCTCCTGGCGGTTCGGGGCTGGTTGGACGCACCGAGGCAAGATAGCAGAAAGAGGCAGAGCTGAAGTCAGCTTCCGGTCTATTGAGAGGGGTTGGGAACGAACCCTATCGTCACGCTGGCGCGGCTCGAGAGAGGCTTACGCATCCCGGAGCAGTTTTGAGAGTAACGCTGACGATTGCTTGGGCTAACATAGACGAACAACGAGAAACAGGAGTTCCGGGAATTACTCCCTAATAAGCAGATTGTTGTACGTACGGAGGTGCTTCAGGTTTCTTTGAGCACCGCGGGTATAGAACGTTGTAGCAACTAGGTGATGAATGCTGTCGATGCGGGAGGGAGTTATAAGATGACCATAGCTGTCGTCGGGGGAACGCTGATCGATGGGACCGGGCACGACCCGGTGCCGAATTCGAACATCGTGATTGAAGATGATCGCATCGTGGAGGTGGGTTCTGCAAAATCGGTCAGCATTCCCCGAGGCGCGGCGGTTCTGGATGCTACTGACAGCACCGTTATCCCCGGGATAATCGACTGCCACGTGCACTCCACCTACCGATCACGCGACTTACGCCGCCATCTGCAAAACCCGCCCACTTACAACATCCTTGCCTCTACGGCAATTTTACGTGAGACTCTCGAGTGCGGGGTAACCACCGTCCGTGACATGGGCGGTGCTGATGCTGGTTTTCGAAAAGCTGTGGATGAAGGTCTCATTGTGGGGCCTCGAATGGCGATATCCATAGTCATGATGTCGCAGAGCGGTGGACACGGCGACTCGTGGGTTCCTGCCGGTTTTCGTCTCCCCAAACGGGCGTGGCTGCCAAGGAGCGTTGCCGACGGAGTAGAAGAGGTCCGGAAGTTGACCCGCGAATTACTGATGGCTGGAGCCGACTTTATCAAAGTGTGTGCAACGGGTGGCATCACGTCTCTAACCGATGACTACGACGAGTCTCAGATGTCGATAGAAGAGATCGGTGCCGCCGTTGGGGAAGCGGCGGCGCGTAACAAGAGGGTGGCTGCGCACGCGCAAGGTGTTGCCGGGATAAAGTGCGCTCTTTCGGCTGGTGTCTACTCTATAGAGCACGGTTGGTTTATGGACGAGGAATGCGTCGAAACGATGCTTCGCAAGGGAACATGGTGGGTGCCTACGCTCGCCTTGGTACCGCGCTCGCGCGAGCGACGCCGCGTAGATACGCCGTGGAGCGAGGCTCAGCTTGCCGACGAGGCGCGCAAAGACGAGGAGATTTACCAGGCGCAGCTCAAGCAGGTTCCCTTGTGGAAGGATGCGGTTAAGCGAGGGATCAAGGTGGCGATGGGTACGGACCAATCGCATCGCCTGTTGGTTGGTGAAAACCTGTGTGAGCTTGGCTTTATGGTCGATTGGCTTGGGATGGCGCCAATGGACGCCTTAGTTGCCTCGACGAGCAGGGCAGCACAGTGTCTGGAGCGCCAAGAGGATGTAGGAACGCTTGAGCCCGGTAGAATCGCGGACGTATTAGTTATTGATGGGGATCCGCTGGACGACATTACAATCCTCCAAGAGAGGAGTAGACTTCGTTTGATCATGAAGGGAGGAGGTATAGTCACCAACCACCTAGAAACTAGAGGCTTAGAGCCCGAGAAGGGCAAGGAAGTGCATGGGATGTGAAGAGGCCGCTCTAGCGCAGCTATCCTGACACTATCGATCAGAGGAAGGGAGCATAAGCAGACATGCAGCTGAATGCGTTTCTCGTTAGACCGTTCGTCGAGCAGGGTCTTCGCGAGGAGCTTGGTCCCGGTGACACGACGGGCGGCTTCTTAGTTGGGAACGACCTTGTTACTGAGGCCCTCATCTACGCGAAGCAGCGAGGAGTGGTGTGCGGTCTCCTGCTCGTCGAAGAGACCATCAAGCTCCTTGAGCCGAACGCCGTGGTGGTCTATGAAGTTCAGGATGGTGATGAGATCGAGCCTGGGGACGTGCTCATGCGCATCACGGCCAAGGCGTCAACGCTGTTCGCGATTGAGCGAGCGGCACTCGATTGGGTGCAGTATCTCTCTGGTATAGCAACCAAGGCGAGACGGTATGCAAAGCTGGTTGAACCTTACGGCGTCCGTGTTACCGACACGCGAAAAGGAGTTCCTGGGCTGCGGGTGCTCGAGAAGTACGCGGTGCGGGTGGGGGGCGCATACAATCACCTCTTCGGTCTCCACAACGCCATACTAGTCAAAGACAATCATATCAAGCTGGCGGGAGGAATCAGGCCGGCTGTGGAGCAGCTACGAGCGAAAGCGCTCCACACGTTTAAGATCGAGGTTGAGTGCGAGACCCTCGAGGAAGTGGAAGAGGCGCTCGCGGCAAAGGCGGATATCATCATGTTCGATAACATGGATCTCGATATGATCCGCCAAGGACTCGATCTCGTCGACGGCCAGGCCATGACCGAGGCCTCGGGTGGCATACGAGAACACACCATCGTGGGCGTTGCCGAAACAGGCGTCGATATAATTTCTGCAGGCGACATGACGCATAGCGCCGGCGTGATCGACATGAGCATGGACTTCGGCGACATCAAACCGAGTGCACGGCGTGATATCGGTAGGGCGCGTATCGGTGAAGGCGCTGACGTCTAAGGCGCTTACGTGACCCTGGATCTCCGTTTTCCCGTAAGGAATGGTGTGATTCCCGCCCTGGACGTCGAGTCGGTCGACGAGATTCGGCGACTCGTGGAGATGACACACGGCATTGAAGGGATCGTAGGCTACAAACTAGGAGTAGTAGGGGCTCTGCGGCTCGGGCTCCGCGGAGCGGTGCAAGCAATTCGGGACATCACAGATCTACCGGTCATATACGACCATCAAAAAGCCGGCCCGGACATACCCGATATGGCAGGAAAATACGTGTCGATCTGTAAGGATGCCGGCGTTGACAGCCTTATCCTATTCCCGCTTGCCGGGCAGCGCTCAGTGCACGAATTCGTCGGGCATGCGCAGCGGGAGGGTCTTGTTCCTATCGTAGGTGGAGCCCTCCCATTTGAGGAATACTATGTCAGCGGTGGAGGCTATGTAGCCGATAACGTACTCGAACGTATCTTCGACCTGAGTATTACGCTGGGAGTCTCTGACTTTGTTGTTCCCGCCAACAACCCCAAAATAATCGAGCGCCATGCCGATGCTTTAAGAGCGAGAGTCGACAGGCCCGGCCTATTCTTGCCTGGCATCGGGGCCCTGGGGGGAAGCATAGAACAAGCGTTTGCAGCCGCCGCCGGGTGCCGGCGTTACGCCGTAGTCGGAAGGGCAATCTATAGGAGCGATAAGCCTCGAGCTCGCGCCCAGCAGCTGGGTGAAGAGGCGCTGCGGTGCGCGGAGAGGAATCCAGCGTGACGTTACACGCTTCTCTCTTCCTTTCTGTAGTTCAGCTAGTGGCCGAAAGCTTTGTCCAACAGTGTAGAAGGAGCGGACATGTTTGATGAGGGTGTTGCCCTTGACTTCTCGAAACTCAAGGGGTTGGTGCCGGTAGTTTTGCAGCATAGTGAGACGCGAGAGGTTCTGATGGTCGGGTTCGTAAACCAAGAGGCCTGGGAAGAAACGCTGCGCACCGGTCTGGTCACGTTGTTTCGACGCACTCTTCAGCGCGTGCAGATTAAAGGGGCTGACGAAGACAGTTACGTCCATATCCAGCGTATTGTCGTCGACTGCGACGACGACTCCGTGCTCTTGGAGGTGCTACCGGAGGGTCCGGTGTGTCACTTTGGTGGGCCTACATGCTTCATCAAACCAGTAAAGAACTCACACTTCGACCAAGTACAATCGGATACCGACATAGGCTAGAGGAGCACGGACCAACACCCTATGCTGCCAAAGGGAATAATAACCGGCTGGTGGAAGACGGTAGCGAGCTTCCTTGGGCGACGAGGAGCGGGGAGGGCTGGTGGCCGTTATGAGGAGGGCGACAATGATCGGCTCATTGCCAACTGAACTACTTGTAGACGGAGAGTGGGTCCCTGCGGCCAGCGGTGAGACGTTTACTACGTGTAACCCCGCAACGAACACTCCGCTAGCAGCGGTGGCTAAAGCTGGTCGCGATGATGTCGAGCGTGCCGTAGCAGCGGCGCGCCGGGCGTTCGACAAGGGGCCATGGCCTAAAGCGTCGCCCTACCAGCGAGGCCGCATCCTGCAGAGGGTGGCAGATGGTATCCGAAGCGAGGCCGAGGTTATCGCAGAGCTCGAGGTGCAGAACAGCGGCAAGACTATAACGAGCTCGCGCAAGGAGATCGAGGGCGCTGCTATGGTGTTTGATTACTACGCCGGCGCAATGGACAAATTCTTTGGCGAGACTATCCCGATGGGCGACCGAGTTCTTGACTTTACCCTCCATGAGCCCGTGGGCGTTGTCGGTCAAATAATACCGTGGAACTTCCCGTTCCTGGCCGCGGCTTGGAAGCTCGCTCCGGCTATGGCCACGGGCTGTGCCACGATCCTGAAGCCCTCGTGCAATACACCGTTGACCGCTCTGGAACTCGGGCGGTTGTGTCTCGAAGCGGGTGTTCCTGATGGGGTGATCAACATTATCCCTGGACCTCCGGACGAAGTAGGACAACGCATCGTCGCCCATCCCTTGGTGGATAAAATCGCTTTCACGGGTTCGACGGCAACAGGCGCTCAAATCCTGAAGAGCTCCGCCGATTCAATCACCCGGGTCTCACTGGAGCTTGGAGGAAAGAGCCCGAATATCGTGTTTCCGGATGCCGACCTCGGCAACGCGGCTAAAGCAGCGGTGCAGGGTGCGTTCAGTAACGCCGGGCAGGCATGCTCTGCCCGTACCCGGCTGTTCGTTGCTAGCGAAGTTTATGACAAGTTCGTGCCAGAGGTGCTCTCCGCCGCCGAACGCTTTGTCGTCGGCGATCCCCTGGAAGATACGACGGATATGGGCCCTCTAATCTCAGAGGCTCATTGGAAGAACGTGCGCCGCTATGTGGAAATCGGCCAAGCAGAAGGAGCTGATTTGTGCTCCGGGGGCGGAGGCGCGCCGGGGCTTGACATAGGTAACTACTTCGCCCCGACGATTTTTACAGGGGTGACGAATAACATGAGGATCGCTCGGGAGGAGATCTTCGGACCCGTACTAGCGGTGATACCGTTTGCTAACGAGGATGAAGTAGTCGAGATGGCCAACGATAGCGAGTATGGCCTCAACGCGTCGGTGTGGTCGCGGGATATTGGACGAGCGCTTAGGGTAGCAAAGCGCTTGCGCGTAGGCATGGTCTCCATCAATTCACACGGAAGCGCCAGCCGATTTGGCTTGTTTGCCCCTTTTGGGGGTTACAAGAAATCAGGGATGGGTCGGGAACTGGGTATGTACGGCCTTCAAATGTATACTGAGGTGAAGAACGTCTTTATTGATATCACGGAGTAAATCTACCTATTGGTGTTAAGCTTAGTAGATCCTTGGTCTGCTTACTCTGTCCAGAGCTAGGGTCCTTTCGAAGAAAGGTACTCTCCGGCCTTTTGTATCCAGCTGGAAGCCCAACCAAGAAACGTACGGAGGGGAACCTTTCTGAAAGAAAGCTGGAAGAGAGGGGCCTGATAGACAAGGCTGTAGACAACCTTTGGGTTAAGAGAAGTTAGGAAGAGATGGAACTGGGGCAAGACCGGTGCATTGGGGACCCTGGGAAGGGGAACCGCAGGGGGGCGGGTGTAGCTCAAGAGCGCGGTGGGTAAGAAGAATGGCCTAGCATGAGGGCCGGGTCTGCTTCTCCGTATAATGTCGCTTTCTCCCGGCCCTCTTCTTTGTGGTCGACCCCCTTTGGGGTTTAGAGACAGCCCGGAATAGGTAACAAATGTATCCTGGGGGCCGGAGTGCTTGTCGGGATGTCCGGCCCCTCTTTGCTACCCGCTAGTAACGCCGCTTGTAAAGTGCGTCGGGCGGTTGAAGAAACCCAACCGGAGGAGGGGGCGGCTTGAGCGGCGACGAGATCCTGCGCACCGAGCTTGAGGCTAGGTGCCGAGCGCTAAAGGCCGAGGCTCGTAGGGAGGGACAAGCACAAGAGCAGGAGGTCACATCGTGGCGTCGTACGACAAGGAACTGAAAACGCTCAAGCAGGCCAGGGAGCAGTATATTCGTAGAGTAATACACCTCCGCGATACTGGAGCCGACCTCGACGACGACGAGCGGCGCCAGCGGTTCAAGGCCATCGTCGAGCAGCACCATCTTGCGACGAGGCGGGTACTCTCGAAGGCCGAGCGGGACATCAAGCTTGCTCGGGCCCGAAACGACAAGGCCCGCCTGGAGGTTGCCGAGCAGCTCAAGGACCTGTGTGAGAAAGAGCGTGCGTTGGTCTCCGGGGAGAATCTCGACTCCTATGGTGTTAACCAGCCAGAGGAGGAGGCTTGACCTCGCGGGAGCAGCTTCGATCCGAACTTCTCAAGCATCTCGAGCGGGTGGAGGAGCAGATTCAGGAGGTCCTCGAGGGCGGAGCTGAGGATGGCTTCTTGGGCGACTCGGGCAGGGTTTATACGCTATCGATCCTGACCGCCGAGGCTCGCAGAGTCCGAGCGCATCTAGCCCAGCTTGAAGCACAGGACGAGGGGGTCGCGTGAGCGACGAGCAGCAAATTCGTCGCGAGCTTCTGGATAAGGTCGCGAAGCTTGAAGAGCTGGCCGACGAGCTGCGCGGCCGTCGTAGTGAGATCAGCATTGCGATCGCTAAGCTCGACCGGGAGGTGGAGGGGCTTCTCCGGCACTTGCGGCAGCTAGAGGAAGAGGCATGAGCGCGGGAGATATAGCAATGGAGGGACTACCCGATGGAAGAGTATGAGAACGACCTTAGAGCACTACAGGCTGCCCGCCAGCGGTTCGCAGAGGGCCAGGAGGCGGGCCAAGATCCCGCAGACTTAAAAAAAGAACTTGATGACGAGTTGTTGCCCATCGTCCGCAAGGTGGACGATGACATACGGCGCTATCTGAACCAGCTAGACGAAATTACGGATATCGACCCCGAGCGCGTGACCCAAGAGCGTGTCAACGCCTGGGTGCACCTGGAGATAGCTGTTAGGTTCCGCGAGGGTATCTGGGGTCTTCGCCAGAGCATTCTCCAGGAGGGGCGCTAGATGCCCGAATACAGCATGACAGGCCCATATAATACTTTGCGAGCTTCACTTCCCCTCTGTGGAGATGCCTTCAGCCGACCGGAGCAATCGCCAAAAAAATTACCCCAGGACTCCTCAGGTTCAGTGCAAGGAGTGAGGTATGAGCGAAGTGCTCCGGGAAGAACTTCTCGAGCATCTCAGGCTGGTTGAGGAGCAAATCTCTCGGGAGGCCCAGGATGTTTGTGCCCCGCGCAATTTCTACCGGTTGAGCCTGCTAACAAGGGAGCGGGCCCGAGTCAGGCGTCACATCGAGCAGCTCGACGAAGACGAGGGCGATGCGGCGTGAGCGAAGAATAGGATCTTCGCGAAGAGCTTCTGGCCAAGATCGCGGAGCTTGACGAGTGGGCTGACGAGCTGAGGAGACGTTGCGGTGAGATAAGCACTGAGATTGCGGCGCTTGACCGCGAGGTGGCGCAGCTCCCAGTCTTCTCGACACCTCTACATCGGCCCCGGCTCTTACCACTCCCCACCTACAACGTAACGCGGTAGCGCTCAGGGACAGCATGCGACGTCTACTCGGGCGGGCACGATAGAATAGCCGGGTGGATAAAGACCTTCTCAAGGATCTTCTGTTCGATCCGACGGTCAGATGGTTCGCAATAACACAGTCAGATTTGTGGTGTGCCTTCATTGTCAGTCCAAGATCGAGACTGGAGCCGGCCTTCAATGTAGACCTTTCTCCCCTTTCGAAGATACTCACGACAAAGCTCAGCAAACTTTCCGAATGAGGCCCTCCGCGTTGCTGCACACAAGGGCCCAGCGAGCACTCGAAACTCTCATGCCCACTTCAATTTTTTCCTGCAAATAGGAGAGTTTTTAGAGTGGGCGATGCTGGGATCGAACCAGCGACCTCTGCCGTGTGAAGGCAGCGCTCTCCCGCTGAGCTAATCGCCCAAGGCCGGAAAAATATAGCACTTGCGGCCGTTTCTGTTAAGGAACGTGCGCAGCCAGTGAGCTCCTTGTTTCGGCACCTAAAGTCGGGCCTCCTTCCGAGCTAAGAATAGGCTGGGGAAAGTTTCAGTATAATGCCTATCCTGTAGATACCGGGAATAAGGAGAAAGATGGCCGAAGGTAGTGCGTCTAGCGTAGGAGGAGTAGAACAGGTGCTCGAGGATCTGCGCACGCTCTCCGAGGAGGTTACGACGGCGACGGTGCTCTCCGGAGATGGCGAGCTCAGGGCGTCCACGCTGCTTCCTGGGGTGGATCGAGATCGGCACGCCACAATGCTTATGGCTCTCGCTGGCCTCGCCGCTAGGGTCGCCCGGGAGAACGGCGGGAGCAGGTTTAGCCGGGTCAGGATTAAGGAAGAAGGTGGGTACGTCCTCCTCCTCGGCCTCGAAGGGGGCGGAACGCTTGCTGTGACGACCACCCCCAACGCCCGGGTCGGCCTGATTTTTTACGATATGCGCAACGCTCAAAGAGAACTCGAACGGATGCTGGGGTCCGAAGAAGGGGGGCGACGGTGAGAAAGGTCTTAGGTCGTGTAGTCCTTTTGGGTGCGGCGGCCGGCACCGTCCTCGCCCTCCGTAATCGCGTGCTCCGCAGCTATCTAAAGGACTCTACAGGGTCGAAAGAGGGTGACGTACAGGTAGTGCTCGATAGCGGCTTCACCGTCGAGCCCGATCCTGCGGAGGCTCAGGAGTTCGCCGACATCGCCCGCAAGATCCTTCAGATAAGCGTACAGGCTGGCTAGGCTAATGCCAGTTCCGGCGAGAGGTTTCGGGCTTCGAGGATGCGCGTGACAGCGAGCCCTATTTGGGAGTTGGGTGTGGATGCTCCGGCGGTGATACCTACCCTGATCGGGTCTTCGGGGAGCCATCCTTCCTCCTCGATCTCCTCGTAGGGATCTAGGGGCGTGCCGGGAGGCTTGTGCCGGATCACGTTCTCGTTGATGCAGTCGCCGCTCGCTATGTGATAGGTCTTCGGAACCTTCTGTGCGGCGATGATCGCCAGGTTGTTCGTGTTTGAGGAGTTGTAGCCGCCGACGATAATGACCACGTCCAGTGGGTGCTCGAGCAGCTTGAAAAGTGCATCTTGACGGTCCTGGGTTGCTGAGCAGATGGTGTCGAAGAGTTCGAAGTGCTCTGTCAAGTTCTCTTCACCGTAGCGTTCTATCATGGCGCGTCTTAACTCTTGGCCCACAGCCATCGTCTCAGCCATCAGCATCGTGGTCTGGTTGGCGACGCCGACCCTTTGCAAGTCGGCCTCCGGGTCGAAGCCGGGGCACATGCCGTGGCCGAGCTTCTGTTTGAGTTCGTCTGCTCCCATCCTCTCGAGGATAAAGTCCGTTACGTAGCTGGTCTCTTTGAGGTTGCGGACGACCAGGTACTTGCCGTTGCCGTCGTCTTTATAGGTCTGGGAAGCGGTGGCTTTCGTCTCCTCGTGGTAATACTTGCCGTGGATGACGCTTGTAAAGCCCTTTTTCGCGTAGCGGACGACGCGCTTCCACACAGAGAGGACCGAGCCGCAAGTAGTGTCCACGATGATGCACTCCCTGTCCCTGAGCTTCTTCACCCAGTCTAGCGGGGCGCCGAAGGCCGGCAGGAGGACCACGTCCTCGGGACCCAAAGAGTCAAACTTCTCGTCCGGCTGGCCGTCGAAGCCCTGGGAGAGGAACTCGATACCCATCTGGCGGAGGCGATTGTTCATAGAGACGTTGTGGATCATGTCCCCCGTTATGTAGATGCGCTTGTCGGGGAACTTCTCGCGAGTTTGGAAGGCATAATCGACGGCCCTATCCACCCCGTAGCAGAAGCCAAACTCGTTGGCGAGGTGCAAGGAGAGGTTGTCGGCCGTAAGAACGTTACCGTTCTCGCGAAGCTTGTCTACGATCTCTGAGCGGTAATCGCGGTCGAGGAGGTGCTGGATGTCGTCCCGCATCTTAAAGCCTTTGCGGTAATACTTTTGC
>DASQSI010000031.1:0-2950 GCA_035642415.1 Rubrobacteraceae bacterium | reverse complement strand
ATGAGACGTGGACCTCTCGCCGGACGGTTCGTTCGGCTACATCCCCGAGCGCGATCAGGACACGGTCGCGATGCTCGACACCGGGACACTGAAGGTCGCTAGGAGAGCCGAGTTCCCGGAGGGTTCGAAGCCTTGGATGCTGCGCGTATCTCCCGACGGGAGCGAGGTCTGGGTGCAGACGGCCACTGGCTCGAACGTGGTGCTCGATGCGCGGACGTTGGAAACGCTTCACACGGAGGAGCTTGGCGAGCAGCCCGTCCAGACCGCTTGGTCGCCGGACGGACGCTACAACTTCGTCACCCACTTCGCCGACTCGTGGGTGGCGGTCCTGGACCCTGAGAGCGGGCAGCTGGTCAAGCGTCTCGAGGTCGGGCAGAACGGGGCGAACGTGTCATTCCGCCCGGACGGCAAGTACGGCTACGTCGCGGTGACCGGAGAAAACGCCGTGGCCGTGGTTGAGATGGAATCGCTGGAGGTGGAAAACCACCTCGACGTCGGCGAAGCGCCGATGGGCCTGATCGTCCTGTGAGGACCAGATCACGGCGGCACGGAATTTGGAGACATAGCTATTCCGATGACACCTTCGCTGCTCCCCCAAAAACCAAAAACTAGAGTCCGGGTGTATACTTGTGAAGCAAGCTACAATCGCTGGTGATAAGCAAGAAAGTGAGTTTGGCGCATGGACCCAAGGACAAAGTAGCTGCTCGTGCAAGAAGAACAGTGGGTTAAAGTCGCGGCTGCCCCGGACGAAAGCAGGGCTTTCTTAATAAAGGGGCTGCTAGACGAGGCCAGCATCCCGGTGCTGATTCAAAGGGGTAAAGGCTTCGACGCCCCCGAATTCCTCTCAGCCGGTCCTAGAGACGTCCTAGTGCCTAGCTCGTTGGTCGCTGAGGCCAGAGAGTTGTTGGAGGAGACCGCGGGGTTGGGGTCGTGGGCATGAGAGTGGCTCTTCTTGATCATAGGGTAGATTGACACGTCAGAACAGCATAGAACGCTTGGTCACGCGCTTCTAATCCGCGGAATTAGGTTCCCACCAGGCTATGAGGGCAGAGGTAATCGGCGCTACGCTGCGGTCTTACAGGAGCAGCAGGGCTACGAAGACCTCGAGGTGCTAACGGAGGCCATAGCAGGAGAGGGACTAATCATCTCTTATTGGGTACCGCTCTCCTACGGGCTGTTGAGGTCTAGCCTCCTAGTCCATAGGTTTGCCGGTGAACAGCGAACTTAAACGAAGAGGCTGAAGCTCCTCTATTCTCCTCAGACTGTATTTACGAGCTACTCAGCACATCTTTAGCTTTGTCTATCAGTCCCTTATCTTCTTCCTCGGCTTGTTGGCCGAGGCGGCGGACGTCGCCGTAAGTGCCAGTCTGCTCGAAGGCGTACGCCGCCCGGAGGATGGTCTCCTCGTCCCAGTGCCTACCCACTAGCATCAGGCCGATCGGCAGACCGTCCGAACGACCGCAGGGCACCGTTATGGCCGGGTGGCCGGTCAGGTCGAAGGTGTTCGTGTTGACGAGGTTGTCCAGCGCCGAGGTGACCACCTCCGTGCTCGGGGTATTGGGAGCCTCGGGGATCTTCATCGGCTTCATCGGGGTGGTTGGCAGCGCCAGAACGTCCACCTGTTCAAAGGCTTTCTCGAACTCTTGGCGGATCTTCAGCCTTATGTTCTGGGCCTTTGCGTAGTAGCGGCCGTTGTATTGTTCTTGCATGTAGTGGCCGTATAGGATGGCGGTCTTGGCGGTGACCGAGAGGTCTTGGGCGCGGGTCTTTAAGCCGCGGCCGTACACCTCCATCTGCGAGGTGTTGTAGTACCCGAGCCAGTTGGTGCCCATGGAGTTGCCCTGGAGCATCAGCCTGAGGGCGCCTTCGGCCCCAATCACATCCCAAAGGTGCATGCCGGCACGGTGTAACGGGATGGAGATGTCGTCGGTTATCTCTGCCCCCAGATCCCCGAACATGCGGACCGAATACCGCACGCTCTGGTCCACGTCTTCTTCAGAGAGACCCGGCCAGCCGAAGCCCTCAGCAAGCATGCCGATGCGCACCCCTTCGAGGTTGTCGTTCAAGGCTTCACTGTACCGCCTACCCTGTACGCCTCTCGGCTGGCGCGGGTCGAGGCCGTCTTCTCCGGCGATTGCCTCAAGCAAGAGGGCGATGTCGGTGACGTTCGCCGCCATCGGGCCTGTGTGGTCGAGCGTTAGCTCGATGGGGAATACGCCGGTGTATGGGACCAGGCCATAGGTCTGCTTGAGCCCGTAGATGCCGCACCACGCGCTCGGCACGCGGATCGAGCCACCCTGGTCGCCGCCCATGGATACGTCGCAATTCCCCGCGGCCACCAACGCGCCGCTACCGCTGGAGGAGCCGCCGGCCATCCGTGAGTGGTCGTGGGGGTTAAGGACCGGCCCCGTGTAGCTTGTGTGGCTACCGCCCGAGAAGCAGAGGTCCTCGCACACCGCCTTGCCGACGATCTCGCCGCCCGCGTCCAGGATACGGGTGACGACGGTAGCGTCGAACTCAGGCGTGTATCCCTCTACAGTGGCCGAGCCGTTCATCATCGGGATGCCGGCCACGCAGATGTTGTCCTTTATGGCGATGCGTTTGCCCGAGAGAGGCCCCGAATCCGCCCCCTTGATCGAACACTTCCAGTACCAGGCGCTAAGGGGATTCTCCTCAGGAGTGGGCTGATAACCGCTCGAGCGCGGGTACTTGACCGGGGGTGCCTCTATCTCGGGCAACTGGTCGATATGCTGGTAATCTGTGGTGACAACGGTCTCCACGAGCCCGTGATAGGTCTCGAGCTCGGCCTCGCTCAAGCCCAAGTTGTAGTCGTTGGCGATCTTTTTTAGCTGCTCGATAGTCGGAGGTCTCGCTGGCATTTAGCCTTCCTTCCTGTGTTATTCACGTGCATCTGCTCATTAGGAGATGCCAAATCATGCATCATCGAGCG
>DASQSI010000030.1:0-15619 GCA_035642415.1 Rubrobacteraceae bacterium | reverse complement strand
TGTTTCCCAAGGCGCCTGAAGTTAGTTGTCGTCAGTTGGTGGACCTGCACCTCTGGGCGCGTAGCATTGTCGTGCTGATGACGTTTTGGTGTAGGAAAACACGAACCGTCTACCCCGTTTATCAATAAAGCGAGAGTGCGGGTAGCTGAGCCTCGCTGGCGGGTGCCTGGCTACCGTTTCGCGTCGAGACGTTCGAGAGCACGTGAGACGCCCCTCTCGTTACCTAGCTCCCCGTGCAGGGCGAGGGCCTCCTCGTACAGGGACACGGCGCGTCCCTCCTCGCCCAAGGAGCGCGCAACGTCCCCAAGGTTGATCAGGGCGAAGGCTTGACCCGCCTTGTCTTGGAGTGCTTCGTAAAGCCTGAGGCTTTCCTCGTGCAGCTCCAGGGCGTGCCCGGCTTCGCCACGTTCGAGCGCTGCGACGCCAAGGTTGCATAAGGAGTAGGCTACGCCCCGCCTGTCCTCGAGTTTCTTCCAGAGTGCAAGGGCTTCCCCGAACAGATTCGCTGCCCGGGCGAAGTCACCTCGGCGGCGCGCGAGGTGTCCCAGGGTGTTCAGCGAGATGGCAGCAGACCTGTTATCTTCCAAGAGCCTGCTCAAGCGCAGACCCTCCTCACTCAGCTCCTCTGCCCGGTCGTCGTCGCCCTGTGCGCGCCTGACATAGCCTAGCATGGCGACGGTGGCGGCGGTACCGGCTTGGTCACCGAGCCTGCGGTACGTAGCGAGCCCTTCCTCAAGGAGTCTAATGGACCTGAGGAGGTCTCCGTGTCCGAACGTCAACATGCCCGCGCCGAGCAGGGCTTTGGCTCGTGTGTCGTCCACAGCCCCGAGGTCACCGCGCGCCGCCTTCTTTAGGAAATCTTCAGTCCAGTTGCGTCCCTCGCCGAAGTAACCGCGCATCCACCAGAACCAGCTCAGCGCCCCAGCGAGGCGGAGCCCTGCCTCGACGTCACCTTGCTCCCTTGCCCAGCCTAGAGACGTGCGCAGATTGTCGTGCTCGCGCTCGAGCCTATCCATCCACCCTTCCCCTTCCGCGCCGGTCAGCTTCACCCCAGTAAGCAGACCGTAGCTTAGGTCAGCCGCCTCCGCCAGGCCCAAGAAATGGGTGAAGTGCTGCTGCTTGGTCTCCTGGGTCTCTCCGCTTTCCTCCAGCTTCTCCCAGGCATATTGCCTCACTGGCTCGAGCATTCCGTAGCGTACCCCGCTACCCTTCTCCTCGGGCTTCGCCATGACCAACGACTGCTCGACCAGCCGCCCAAGGATCTCGAGCACGTGCTTAGCGACGATGCTCCCTGAGGCGCCCACCGCCTCCGCCGCCTCAAGCGTGAAGCCACCATCGAACACCGACAAACGTCGGAATAAAACCCGCTCCTCTTCCGAGAGCAGCTCGTAACTCCAATCAAGAGTCGCCCACATCGTCCTCTGGCGCTGCGGGAGGTCCCGCGCCCCAACTGCCGATAGGGCTTGGTCCAGCCGCGAGAGGAGGGTAGCCGGATCTAAGAACCTTACCCTCGCTGCCACCAGCTCCAGCGCGAGCGGAAGCCCGGCAAGCCGCCAGCAGATCGCTGCTACCGCTCCGCTGTTGTGGGGAGTGAGTTCGAAAGCAGGGGAGGCCTCCCGGGCGCGCTCTGCGAAGAGCCTGCCAGACGCCGACCCAACAAGCTCCTCGACGCTCGGAGCTATGGTCGAGGTGGGCAGCGCAAGGGGTGGAACGGGGTACTCCTGCTCACCCCGGACTCGCAGTGGCGCACGGCTAGTAACCATCACCGAGAGCTTCGGACAGGCCTCGATCAGCCCCGCCACCTCCGGCGCCGCTTCCAGCACGTGCTCGAAGTTGTCCAGTACCAACAGAAGCTGCTTTTCTCGCAGGTAAGCATGCAGGGTTTCGCGTAGAGTGTGGCCTCCCGCTTCCCGCAAGCTCAGCGACTGCGCTACGGTCGGGACCACGAAACCGGAGTCGCCCAGGGGCGCCAGGGCAACGAAGACCGCGCCGTCCGGGAAAAGCTCTGCGGCATTCCGTGCCGCCTCAACTGCGAGGCGCGTCTTGCCAACACCGCCCGTGCCGGTAAGGGTGAGCAGCCTGGCCTCCCGCAAGAAGGTCCTCAGCTCCTCTAGTTCTCGTTCGCGGCCCAAGAGAGAAGTCGAAGGCGTTGGGAGGTTGGACCTCGAAACGGTTGTCGATGCACTGGCAGTAGCGATACTGCCTCGTTTCGGCACGGCTGCCAATAGAGAGGCACGTTCGTTCTCGGAGAGCTCTAGCGCATCCGCAATCGCGCGTACGGTATGTGGGAAAGGACGCTTCCTCTCCCCGCGTTCCAACACGCTGATCGCCTTGGCGGTCAGGCCTGCCCTCGAAGCTAGCTCCTCCTGCGTGAGCCCGGCGGCTTCACGCAGCTGCCGTAAATGTACGCCGAATCGGGCAGAGTGTTTTTGTGTCGTGTCCATGGACTCGCTCGCCACCACACCCTCAGGATACCAGCGGCACCGGGGCACGTGCGCCAGAGGGGAGTCCGCTGAACTGGCACGCTCCGAAGCGTTCCAGGACTGTTCTAGCGGTGTGGGTGGTTTGCCCGCACAGTAGGTTGCAGACTCAGGGCATAGGCAAGCATCCTAGAGAGGAGGAGAAGTTCCTAAACAAGATCAGCTAGAGACAAAGGTTGAGTATCGATGAGCGAAAACCATGGAGAGAGGAGAACGTGGAAGACACAACGAAAGGGACTATAACTTACGTCCCACCGGGCGAAGGTAAATCTTTTTGGACGCCAGGAGGCCATATGGCGACGTTCAAGGCAACGAGCGAGGATACCGGCGGAGCCTACACGATCACGGAAGAGACTTGGCCGCCGCAGGCAGGTCCACCGCCTCATATTCACCACACTCAGGAGGAGACCTTCTATGTACTCGAAGGGGAGATGGAGTTCGTTACTGACGGCACCATCACCACCAGAGCTACCCCCGGATCCTTGGTACGCATACCAAGAGGGGTGCTGCGAGACTACAGGAACGTGGGGCCCGATCCAGCTAGGGTCCTAGTATTGTTCGCGCCAGGCGGGTTCGAGGGGTTCTTTGAGGAGGTGGGCGAGCTTGTTACGGATTCATCCGCTCCGCCTGAAGGTCCGCCAGATGTGGAGAGGCTCGTGGCGACTGCTGCGAAGTATGGCGCCGAGATACCACCGCCCCCCCAGGGGTAGCTAGCTCACAGCCTCAGCACGAGAGGACCGGGGCGCTAATCAACAGCTAGTGTCATATAGGTTTGCTTTAGTCAACTCGTTGGAGCAGAAGGTATCTAATCACATGTGCAAGTTTCTTTTGAGGACTTGAGCCAAACAGAAGACCTCCGTACGCTCAGCGTTGATCCAATAACACCGGACGCAGCGGAGGTCTTCTTAAGTGGATCTTAACACCTTCATCGTTACCGTCTTTTGCCTCATCGATGATCAAATCGAAGGTCGGCGCATCCGAAGGCGCGGTCCCGCTCCCAAGCTCTCCGATGCAGAGGTCCTCACTATAGAGATCGTCGGAGAGTTCCTAGGCATCGACACCGACAAGGGTCTCTATCACTACTTTAGACAACACTACGGCGAATGGTTCCCCGCCTTATGTGAAGTCCACAGGACGACCTTCGTCAGACAGGCGGCTAACCTCTGGAAGCTCAAAGAGCGTCTCTGGCAAGAGCTCTTGCCATCCACTCCTCATTACCCTACCCTCGCCCTATGCGACTCCCTGCCCCTGCCGGTTTGTCTTTTCGCCCGCGCCTACAGGTGCAGGCGCTTCCGTGGTGAGGCGGCTTTCGGCAAGGACACTTTGCTCAAGCAGACCTTCTATGGCTTCAGGATGCACGTGAGGGTTTGTTGGCCTGGCGTCATCACCCGTTTTTATATGGCCCCGGCCAACGTCCATGAACTTTCGGTACTCCCCGAACTTGTTGAGCGTACGTCGGGCGTGATAGTCGGAGATCGCAACTACTGGTCGCCCAAAACCAAGAAGGATTTAGCAGCGCAGGGCGTAGAGCTCCTAGCTCCTTACCGGGACAAAGGACGCGATCCGCATCCTCGAAGAAGTGCTCGCCTCAGCCGTCTTCGTTACCGTATCGACACGCTCTTTAGCCAACTCGTAGGACGTTTTTGCATCAAACGTGTTTGGGCTAGGGATGTCTGGCATCTGATGAGCCGGCTTTTGCGCAAGGTCTTAAGTCACACCACCGCCTTCTTGCTTAACCACCTAGTGGGCAACCGGCCTCTGCAACTCTCCCAACTCCTTACCTGAGACAAACTTGCACACTAGGTTAGCTAGCACGCTGTCCATCAAGTTTGCTCCCCTCGTACGAAAGAACTCCTGAAGGACTTCGACAAAGCGCCGGGCGACGACCTTGTTCTCTTCTGTGGTCATGCTTCTCTTCCTTTCAACCGTTTCCCCATCGACGGCCCTCCCCCTCTGTGCCTCCCCCTAGCTCTTCCCTAAACGATAAAACAAAACCACACCAAGACTACACAGATCTGAGGAGAACCTCAACATGAACACCGAACCAGCGCTCATCGAAAGCGTACAGAGAGATTATTAGCCTGTTAGAGATTGGGAAGCCGCCGTTCGTCTAGGTTTATCGGCTAGACGAGCCGAGAGAATAATCATCTTACGTTGTTGGAGAGGCGTGGCGCGTCCTGACCGGCCGGCACCGCTATCAGCAATACCCGCCGACCAGAATGCTCGAACGGTGAGCAGGAATCGGGGTAGCTTTTTTACTATTCAGGAAAAGGAGGAAGCCATGGAGAAGCCATTAGGGTCGAGCGTCCCGCGCACCCTAGAGGAGGTGTGCGACCCGCGGCATATGGGGTCCTTCTGGAGAAGTCAGCCCACCACGCCAAACTTCCATTGCCGCGCGGGGGGCCCTTCTGCTTGCTGCTGCTCGCTCGTAAGGTGGCTTCTTTTAGGCTGCGGCCCTTTCTAGTACCGGCGGCTGAGCGGTAACTGCTCAAACCACGGCAGCTAGGTGCCTCTAGGGCCTGACACTCAGCTACCTACTAGATATTGCAGATCACCAATTCAAACGTTCCTCCAAAAATTCTTAATCTAACCGCAGGGTCGAGCAATACGCTAGGGTGGGCGGCTAGATGTAGTGGTTTCTATCTTCGCTTCAAGAGAGCCTTGCAGCCTCGCCACCGACAACGAGGAGCGCAAACCGCCCACTTAATAAAAAACAATACAAGGGAACGCGAAGGCGCTAGACACCGCTGTAGCGCCGTTGCGTAGCTATCGATTCTCGGTAGGATGCAAGAGGCAGGAAGGGACCTTTCTTTAGAAAAGGGAGGTGAATGTGGTACTGGTAGAAGAGCGCATCAGGGAGCAGTGCAAGGAAGCCAAATACGCGAAGGCCACCGAGTGTGTCGAGGGGCATCACGGGTCTGAGAAAGTGCTGTTCGGCGGGCCCGCACGAGCGCAAAGCGAAACAGAGCCGATAGAAGCGAACCAGATGGAAGCGCAAAAGCAAGTGAACGGCCGGTGGGGCGAGCTCTTCGAGGACCTCGGCTTGGCCTTGCCGAATGATGCCGCGGACGAAGGTGAGAGGAGGGAGCTTTATGCTGTGGTGGCAAGCATCTTCGCATAACGAAAGCCAGTATCCGAATCCCCTTTGGCCAGTGTCTAAAGCGTGGTTGGGAAGCGAGGTGGTTGGCCGGCCCAGACCGGTGAACATGAGCCGTTTAATACTGGCTTGCGATGTCCATCCTTAGAGAAGGAACGTGCTCGACTCGGAGGTAGTTGATAATGGAAGATGTACTAGGTTTGTGCGCATTGGTCATGACGGCGCTGATGGGGCTCGTGCTCTCCGTTTGGTTCTGTTGCTCCATTGTGGAGAGCTTCATAAAGATGCGCCGAGGGCTCAAGAGAACCGGATACAATGCCCTTTTGAGGCAAAACGAACGCCTAAAGAGCTCATTGGCGGATGCTGCGGAAGAGAACTTTCGCCTTAGGAAGTACTACCACGCTAGGAAGGGCTACCACACCGATCTCCTACGTCGTAAAGGCGGCCGCGCAAGCCGGAATGTTGCATAGCAGACTCCTCGTACACCCATTCCGAACTGCCGAGAAGGGCTCTTCTCGTCAACTCGGTAGGCACTGAGCCCCTAAAGGTCCGCCTCACGCTACTGTTCTCTCGTTTCGGCGTTTGCCGCAGACACGACGATGGTAAGAACATGAGTAAATGTACCTATAGGGAAGGAACGCAAGTGGACGAGGACAGAGTGGACAAGGCCAATGAGCCGTCGTCGGAGGAAGAGCACACAAACCAAGAGGGACAAAAGGTACGCACCGTAAAGGAGGAGACGGGAGCCTTCATTCACGTGCAGATCGGCCCAGATGGGAAATTCTTAGATTTGAGTCTCCCCCCACAGAAAGAGGAAATCGTCGAAGAAGAAGTCTTAGAAGAGCACTCCGAATCCTAGCCTAAGAGCCTGATTGGTAAGCAATAGGGTTAGACTTCAAAGCCAAATCTGCTTCTTTTGCACGCAGAACAGCCTCATGTGGGTCGTTTTTACAGGGTAGCTTCCTCCGTTCTCGAAGCTTTTCTACCAAAGAGAGCCATCAGAGACAGGTCCTCTGCGTACCCCAGAACGTCAACACGTTTAACCCTCACCTTTACCAAACAGGCTCTAAGACGCTAGAAGAGGAAGCAGGTGCCACGAAGACAGCTCTAGGCGCAAGGTTGAGAAACTAGGCGTGTACCATTCCGAGGTAGAGAGCTCTGCCACCGAGGACACCAGGGGAGATGTGATCGAAGATCGTGCAATGGTAGCGAGGATTATCTAGCGAAACGCCTCATTCTTTTCTGCTGGTGTTCCCGCCTAGATGAGCTCGGTGCCCTTTCGCTCTTCCGCCGTGCGGGCTATTGCGGCGTTCATCTCCGCTCCGACAAGCACCATAAGCCCCGTGATGTACAACCAGAGCATCAGTACTATTACTGCCCCGAGTTGCCCGTAGATCTGGTCATAGTGGCCAAAGTTAGCTACATAAAGTTTTAACGCCACGCTAGAGGTGAGCATAAGGACTGTAGCCACAACCCCACCCGGAGTGATCCACTTAAAGGGAAGGTCCGCGTTCGGAGCTATGTAATAAAGGATGTCCAAGGCGAAGGTTACGGCGAGAAAGGCTAGTCCCCAGCGCAGGATCCTCCAGAGACTCAGAAAGACATTCGGTAGTCCGGTCAGCTGTTGGACGTAACCTGCTACCCCAGGCCCGAAGACTACCAGAGCCAAAGCTGCTATCAGCAGTGCCAGCCCAAGGACTATCAAAATAGAGATGCTCTGGATCTTCCAGAACGGCCGGGTTTCTCGCAGCTCGTAGGCTCGATTGGTTGCCTTAATGATAGCGCTCGCCGCCGCCGAGCCCGACGAAAGAGCGGCCAGAATGCCAAAGAAGAGCACCCCTGAACCCGTACTCCGCAGAGTACGGTCGACGTAATCTACTAAGAGCTCAACAGCATCTTGAGGCAGAAAGCCCTCCATCCTTTCGGTTAAGGTCTTTAGAGCCGATTCGGGATCGTTGACCACAATCCCGGCCATAGCCACCAGGAACATGAGGAAAGGGAACAGCGAGAGTAGGATAAAGTAGGCTTGCTGTCCAGCAAGCCCTAAGCAGTCGTCATCCCACAGCTTACGCCCCATGCTCTTGAGCGTACTAAGGCCTAGGATGCTCTTTAAACCCGAAAAGAATTCGACCAAGCTTACTAAATCCTCAGCTCGCCAGCTCTAATATTCTATGCTGATTCTATAGCGAATACTGATCCATAAGCGGATCGGACAAGAAAGGAGCCCGGAGTGCTCGTACAGTATAACTACTCTAATCTCAGTAGCCTCGTTTCTTTCTGCCGTACCTAAAGATAGGTACATTCCACAATACAGAACAGCGTGAACCAAGGTTCCGCGTCCTGCTCTTGGTAAGAGCAGGACCCTCAGCAGATAGAAATGAAGAGAACTTCGATGGAAGGAGGCGTAGCGCGGGTTATTGGCTCTGGGGAAGCGACCCACGCCACTAGTTCTAATGGACAGTTTAGCAGCATCTCATATACTGCTTCTCGAAGCGGCTCAGAAGCAGGTCTCCGAGGAGTTCGACGAGTTGTTCCAATAGAGGGATTGCTCGTTAGGGGCAGTCGGATCTAGATCTGCTCCTTTACTCAACAAGAAGTAGCGTCATAATGCACAACGGCAGGAGAAAGAACGGTGATGGCCTCGGTCGGTTCTATCTCCTCGTTCCCCTAATTTTGGTACAGACACGATTATTTTGTGCAACGCCGCGTGTCCCCCTTGTCATGATGCCACCCAAAAGGGTCCGGTGTGAACTTTCGAAAAGCCCAACTCGAGGCTGTCCGAAAAGTAGTTGGAGTGGGATTCAGGCGGCCTCGCACGAAAAGCGCTGTCTGTACAAAACCAGCTACTTAAAGGGTGTTTTTGTGCAAAGCCGCTCTAGCTTACTGCGGAGGGTTTTGTTAGGCGCGCTAGATACATCTTGCTATGGGGAGTCTCCGCCTCAGAGATCAGCCGCGGGAACAACCCAATGACGGTCAGCCCGCGAAGTTCTGGACGCCCTCGGCCTCAAGACGATCCAAGATCTCGGCGGCACGCTCCGTGACCCTTCTCGGGAGGCCGGCCAGACGCGCGACATGCACCCCGTAGGAGGAGGACTCAGCCCCGGCTTCGATGCGGTGGAGAAACACGATCTCGCCCCCTACCTCCTCGACAGCGGCCTTGTAGTTCTCGCAGCCGGGCAGGAGGTCCGTAAGACGCGTAAGCTCGTGATAGTGGGTTGCGAACAGCGTCAGAGACTGTACGTCATCGTGCAGGTACTCGGCGATCGCCCACGCGAGGCTCATCCCGTCATAGGTCGAGGTGCCCCGTCCGACCTCGTCCAAGATCACGAGCGAGCGCTCCGTAGCGCTGTTGAGGATGCTCGCCGCCTCGGTCATCTCGACCATGAACGTGGACTCGCCACTCGCCAGCCTGTCCTCTGCCCCGACCCTGGTAAAGATGCGGTCCACCACTCCCAAGGTGGCCGCCTCGGCCGGGACGTAGGAGCCTGTCTGGGCGAGGAGGGCGATGATGGCGACCTGCCGGAGGTAGACGGACTTGCCGGCCATGTTGGGTCCGGTAATGATCTGCAACCGCGAAGAGCCGTCTATGCGCGAGTCGTTGGGCACGAACGGCGTCTCCAGGCCGTGCTCGACCACGGGATGCCGTCCGCTGGCGATGTTCAGGCCCCGTTCCTCCGTTATCTCGGGCCTGCAATAGCGGAGTTCGCCTGCTGCCGCAGCGAAGGAGGAGACCACGTCCACGACCGCCACCGCCCGGGCGATGCGTTGTAGCTGCGGGGCGGCCTCTTTGACGGCAGCCCGGATCTCCCTGAGGATCTGGCGCTCGAGGCGCTCGACCTCATCGCGCGCTTGGAGCATGCGCGACTCGTGCTCCTTGAGCTCTACCGTCACATAGCGGGCGGCGTTTTTCAGTGCCTTGCGGTGCTCGTAGTGCGATGGGATGGCGTGACCCTCCTTCCCCGCCACCTCAACGAAGTATCCCTCACCGTCGCGGTACCCGACCTTTAAGGTCTTGAGGCCGGTTTTGAGGCGCTCATCGGCCTCGAAGCGGGTCAGCCAGTCATGAGCGCCATCGCGAAACTCGCGTGCCTCGTCCAGCTCCGTCGAGTAGCCGGCGCGGATGATCTCACCCGACTCCTCGGAGATAGCAGCGGCTATGAGCTCCCCGACCCCCGGCGGCTTCTCCATCGCTGCGAGAACGCGGGCGAGTAGGGACCCCGCTGAGATGGCCGGCGCGAGCGTATCCTTCAAGGGACCTATGGCCTCCAAAGCACTCTTTAGCGCCAGCAGATCGTTCGGCGAGGCGGAGAGGCGGACGATGCGGGTGGCGATGCGCTCTATATCCGGGATACGGGAGAGGAGCTCGCGGGCTTCCTCGCGGAGCATATAGTCAGCGACGAGAGCGTCTACAGCCTCCAGCCGCTGGTTTATGCGGTCCACCTCCAACAAGGGACGTTCGATCCAGCGCCGCAAGGTGCGCTGCCCCATCGGCGTGCGGGTACGATCGATGGTCGCTACCAGCTCGTCCAGCCCCAGGTTGCGCCTCGTGGCGGCATCGAGGATCATGCCGGAGCTCGGCGAGTAGGGCCTGAAAGTTACGACCTGCTCTGGTGGGCTCCCGCCGCGCAAAGAAGAGAGATACTGCAACAGCGCCCCCGCAGCCCCCACAAGCGCCTCTCGTCCATCGAGCCCAAAGCCTTTGAGACTCGAGACCCTGAAGTGCCTCTTTAGGGCTTGTTCGCCCGCGGAGGGCTCGAAGGTCCAGCGCGGAGCGGGGCTGAAGGTAGCTCGGATCTTCGGTAAATCCTCGGCGGCGGTACGCTCGGGGACGATCATCTCGCGCGGCGACCAACGTTCGAGCTCGGCGGCGAGGTCCTCCTCGGGGACCTCGGTTCCGGTGAACTCGCCGGTTGAGGCCTCGACAACGGCAATGCCCGCTCGGCCGTCCCTGAGGGTACAAGAAGCGAGGTAGTTGGACTCCTCGGCGGAGAGGACGTTGTCCTCGATCACGGTTCCGGGGGTGAGGATACGGGAGATCTCGCGGGTAAACTGCTTCGGCTTGGTCGGGTGCTGCCGCTGCTCGGCGACCGCGACAGAATACCCCTTACGAAGGAGCATCGCCAGGTGTTCCTGAAGGGCGTGGCCTGGCACGCCGGCGAGCGGTACGCGACCCTCTCCGGCGGCCTCGCGGCTCGTCAGCCGGATGGATAGCTCCCGCGAGATCGTCTTTGCGTCCTCCTCGAACGTCTCGAAGAACGTGCCGACCTGGTAGAAGAGGATCGTCCCGGCCGGTAGCTGGGCTTTGAGTTCGGCGTAGCGTCCTAACATAAGGCCATTCTAAGATGCGCACCCCGTTCCGTCAGCCCCGAAAATACCTCTCGAAGCTGACGAGGGTCGATCTCAACCCCGTAGGATGCCCGTTATCAAACGTCCGAACGCCAAGGAGAAGAAAAAACGAACGGTGACACGCACCTTTTCAACGTGCTAAGAGGGCACAAGCACACGAACCTGACACCTTCCACACGAGCGAGGAGGCAGCCTCTACTTACCACCGGGAAGAAGGAGTTCCTGCGTACCAGACTCAAACGGATGAGGAACCTGAGAGAAGACACCGCACCAGGCTATGCGCGTTTTACCGGCTCAGGATCCGCTACTCAGACGGTCAAACCGCTACCTTCGTACCCGAGTCTGGACTAAAGTTCTTCGCTCAAGACCACGCCAAGCCGCTGGTGTGGGTTCTTGAGGAAGCCTCCTCCAAAACAGAGTGAGCGGAAGCTTAAGATCACGAAGAGTAGCAACGCTCCGACTATGCTATAGTCGCCCCCGTTGACTAGCAGGAGCGGGGCCAAAGGACGGGCCGTTGCAGCAAGACCCACCCTCCACTAGCGTCACGCACGACGATAGAGGAACTACACAAGCTGTCCTCCACACGCCTAAGGTTGGCGGTCGTAGCGACCGGACAACCGGAGGAGGCGCGTGGCTGCCCTACCTGCCTGGTCTCAACGGACTGCGCGCGTTCGCCGTTATAGCCGTGCTCCTCTACCACGCCGAACTGCCCTGGATACCAGGAGGTTTCCTCGGCGTCGAGATCTTCTTCGTAATCAGCGGCTATCTGATTACCTCGCTGCTGCTAGCGGAGTGGCGCCAGCGGGGTCGCATCGGCCTCGCAGCATTCTGGCTACGGCGCGCGCGTCGTCTGCTCCCCGCGCTGTACCTATTGCTCGCGGTCACGCTCGCATTCGCCGTCGTGTTTCTGCCCGGTGAGGTCGCGGGGCTGCGCGATGACGCGATCGCAGCGTTCGGATATGTAACCAACTGGTATCTCGTGCTCGCCAACAAGCCCTACTTCGAGACCGTCGGACGACCGCCACCGTTGCAGCACCTGTGGTCGCTTGCGGTTGAGGAGCAATTCTACCTGCTGTGGCCGCTGCTGTTCATCGTTGGGATGACGCGCTTACGCTGGCTACGTCATCACGTGCCGCTTACCGCTGGGATGATGCGTTGGCGTCGTCGCCGCGTGCTGCTTGCTGTTATTGCAGGTGCGGTAGCGTCGGCATCGCTGATGGCGATCCTCTACCAGCCCAATGTCGATCCCTCCCGAATCTATTATGGGACCGATACCCGGGCTGCTGGGCTTCTCATCGGTGTCGCGCTCGCTTTCTTGTGGGAGCCAGGACGATACCAGATGAGGGTGGGATGGATCTCGCCGTTGCTGCTGGACATCGTAGGCCTGGCCGCGCTCGTCGGACTCGTCTTTTTCTGTATTTGGCTCGACGAGACTCAGCCGTTCCTCTTCCAGGGTGGCTTGACATTGGTCGCGCTCACTACTGCCGTAGCAATCATGGTCGTCGTCCATCCACTTACGCGCCTGTTTGCGGGTCTGCTGGAGTGGTGGCCGCTGCGTTGGGTCGGGGTGCGATCGTATGGCATCTACCTGTGGCACTGGCCTGTATTCGTGGTCACCCGGCCCGAGTTAGACGTCCCTATCGGTGGGTTGCCGCTGCTGGTCTTGCGACTGGCGGCGACCCTCGTGCTCGCGGGTCTCTCCTACCGCTACGTCGAAACTCCTATACGCACCGGTGCGCTCGGGCGGGCCTGGAACGCGTTGCGCGAGGCGCAAGGGGCCCGACGCTGGCGGCTCGGTGCTCAGTGGGCCGGGGCCGTAGGGACGTGCGCGGCGTTCTGCGTGGTGCTCGGCTTGGCTGTGGCACACGCCCAACCGCCGGCCCCGCCCTCCTACCTCTCTGTGGAGGGGGTCCACACTGAGGGCGGCACACCAAAGACTGATGCTGAGACCTCAGCTAACACGTCCGATACCGAGGCCCCAACCGCCACGTCTAATACCGAGACGACCTCCACCGCCAGCCCCGCCACCAGGCCTAAGGCACCTGTGGGTCGGGTTACCGCCATAGGTGACTCGGTAATGATCGGCGCGGCCGGGGAGCTCAACCGAGCCCTCGATAACCCTGCTATCCAAGCGGATGTAGGTTTTCAGGCCGCAGACGCGATCGCCGTCCTGCAAAGACGCCGTGCCGCTGGTCAGCTTGGCGACGTCGTAGTCATCCATATCGGCACCAACGGCACCTTCACCGCCGAGCAGTTCGACGAAATTATGCGAGTGCTCGCGGACGTGCCCAAGGTGGTCTTTGTGAACGTGAAAGCCCCGCGCACCTGGGAACAGCCTAACAACAACATGCTGGCCGACAAGGTGCGGCAGTACCCCAACACCGTACTCGTCGACTGGCACGCTGCGAGCGTTGGCCGACCTGATTTCTTTGTAGAAGATGGTATCCACCTCCAGCCCGAAGGCCAGCAGGCCTATGCCGACCTGATCGCCGCCAGCCTCAAATCCCCTTAGATCAAGCCCAGGGCCGCATGCGACTAGTGCGGGCGAGAAGCACTGGAAAAACAAGAAGAAAACCGCACGGTGCAGGTTGAGGACGCGATCCGCCTCATGGGCTACGAGTGGCCGTTGAAAAAGAGAGAATATGAGCTACCCGGGCTGGCTCCCGTTAGGGTAGACGTCAAAAGACAACAGACGCTCGCTTGACGCCAGCGCAAACGTCTTCGCGGTCTTTAGAAGTGCCTGACGCAACTCGACTCACACATCGCCATCTCCTCAGAGGCTTACGAAGCTTTCAACGGCCACGAACGGAAGACGAGGTCCTTTTCTTTTGCCCAAGGGCTGCATATGGCCTCAGACGAGAGCCGACCGAACGACGGCATGGCCATGCCATCATCGCCCAAGAATTAAAGCAGCTTGCGTGCAAGCCGCTGTACAACTAGGTCTACCTAACGAACTAGAAGAATCTTCGGTTTTACCGGTCGCTTGCGATAGGCATGTTTTAGCCCCTTTCGCTCTGGGCATCACACGTGTATTGGAAGAGACAAACAGGGGAGAATGTGAAGCTCTATGAAGCAAGAAGAGCTACGTGTACATGACATGACCGCTCAAGAGGTGCGTGTTCGCATCCGCAACAACGAGTATGCGGGATCTACGAGCGGACTCGCAGCCGAATACGCCCAAGCGAACCTCGTTATTCTTCCGCGCGAGTACGCGTTTGATTTTCTAAAGTTTTGCGTAAGGAATCCCAAGCCTTGTCCTGTTCTTGAGGTTACCGACACAGGCTCTCCAGAGCCTTTGGTTACAGCTCCGGGCGCGGACTTGCGGACCGACGTCCCCAAGTATCGCGTCTACGAGAACGGCGAACTCGTCGAGGAACCCCAGGATCTTCTGCACCGCTGGCGAGACAATCTCACGGCGTTCCTGTTGGGATGTAGCTTCACGTTCGAGGTGGCACTGCTCAACGCAGGCTTGCGGATCGCGCATGTCGATCAGGGGCGTAACGTCCCCATGTATACGACCAAACGGGACTGCGTCCCCTCAGGCGCCTTCGCCGGTCCCCTCGTCGTGAGCATGCGACCATACCGGGCGGAGGAGTTACCTCTGGTCGTGAGCGTGACCGGCCGCTACCCGTCGATGCACGGTGCCCCGATACACGTCGGGGATCCGGAGGCCCTGGGGATCGAGGACATCGACGACCCGGAGTTCGGAGACCCCGTCACTATCGAGGAAGGCCAGATACCCGTGTTCTGGGCCTGCGGCGTAACGCCTCAGGCAGTGGCGATGAGCGCCAAGGCCCCTCTGATGATCACCCACAGCCCAGGGTATATGTTCATCACTGATCGACGGCACTCGGACTACGAAGTTTAGCCTCTAGAGGTTTACACTTGTCTTCCTGAAGCCGTCTTCTTCGTCCTGGCGGAGGCAAGAGCGATGTGTGGGCGTTCCGGCCAGCATGGTAACTGTGGATACGCTTATCTAACGGAGCCAGATCACATAGAGCAAAGCAGTGTCGGACAAAGCCTAGGAGGGCTTACGAGCGCAGGTAGCATCATGCGCTAGCCAAGCTCCCATCCATTTCAGAAAACTATGGCGACGGGGCGGACCGGCGAGCCCGTAGCGCCAACGAACTTCAACGGCGTGCAGACGAAGCGGAAGCGGTAGTGCCCGGCAGCGGCTAATTCCTCCAACATGAGGTTCTCGATTATATAGATGCCGCGTCTGACGAGCAGGATCAGGTGTCCCGGTAAGAGGCACCCCAGCTGGGGGTCGCGCATTCCCGGAACGTCCCAGACCAAATTGTCCGCCCCCACCGCCAGAACTTCCTTCTCCGCAAGCCAGTATGAGGCGCTCGCCGCCATCCCCGCCCCCTCCAAATAACGCTCGGGCTCGTCCCAGAAGCGAGCGTTTCCGGTCCGCACCAGCGCCACGTCGCCGGGTTCGAGGCTCACACCCTGGCGCTCACAGCACTTCTTCAGGTCTTCATCGGTTACGGCGTAGCCGGGCTCCAAGGAGTCGGTACCCTTGCTGGAGGCCACGTCCAACAGCACGCCGGGGGCAAGGATCGGGGGTATCTCCTCCACGCCGAGCCGGGTGTAGCCACGCGAGGTCTGGACCCGCCCGTCCACGGGGATACCGTCGTAGAGCGTCAGATTCTCCGCCTGATGGCAGAGAGCGTCTATGTGAGTGCCGGTGTGC
>DASQSI010000029.1:0-14761 GCA_035642415.1 Rubrobacteraceae bacterium | reverse complement strand
CATCTCCCATTCCTCTGCCGAGAGGGTCGTCCTCCCCGACTCGACCACCCTCGCCCATTACATGCTCCGCACCACGAGCCGCATCCTCAAGCGCCTCCGAATAGACAAGAGCCGGATGCGCGGAAACCTAGATCTCGGCGGTGGAATCGTATACTCTGGCCGCGTACTGCTCGCCCTCATCAGGAACGGGATGGACCGCGACGCGGCGTACGCGGTAGTACAGGGCGCTGCGATGCGGGCCTGGAATGGCGAGGGTGGCTTCCGCGAGTTACTGGAGGACGATGGCGAGGTGCAAAAACGGCTAGGCGCAGACCTCGCTGAGCTGTTCGCCCCAGAGTACGCTTTACGAAACCTAGAGGTGGTGTTCGCCCGCGTGGAGGATCTTAAAAGGAGGTTGGAAGTTGCCTGAACGACTCTTGTACGAGGGCAAGGCAAAGAAGGTCTTCGCTACAGACGACGAGTACGTGCTTTTGCACCGCTACAAGGACGACGCTACAGCCTTCGACGGTCGTAAGCGCGGCCGGATAAGCGGCAAGGGTCGTACCAACGCGACGATGAGCGCCGCCGTCTTCGCCTACCTCGAGGCCCGGGGAGTACCGACCCACTTTATAGATCAGATCGACGAGGGGTCAATAAAGACGAAGAGGCTCGAGATGCTCCCCGTCGAGGTCGTGGTCCGCAACGTCGCCGCAGGTTCCTTGGCGAAGCGGATCGGTTATGAGGAGGGGACGCCTTTGAAGGCCCCTATCGTCGAGCTCTACTTCAAGGACGACACTTTGGGCGATCCCTTGTTCAACCGATACCACTTCCGGGAGCTTGGGGTGGCGGATGAGGATCTCGATTTCTGCGAGGAGCTGGGGCTAAAGGTTAACCAGATCCTGGTCCCCTTCTTTGACGAGAAAGGTGTCGTGCTCGTCGACTTTAAGATAGAGGTCGGCCGCGACGCCGACGGGCAGCTGATGCTCGCCGACGAGATCAGCCCCGACACCTGCCGCTTCTGGGACAAGGAGACCGGCGAGAAGCTCGACAAGGATCGCTTTCGGCGCGACATGGGTAACGTCGAGGAGGCCTACGAGGAGATGCTCCGCAGGGTAACGGAGGCTCAACCCCGGATGACGATGGATTGAGGAACAGCCGATGAAGGTCCGCGTCCTCGTTCGTCCCAAGAGCGGCATACTTGACCCGCAAGGAGAAGCGGTACGCCGCGCCTTACCGGCTCTAGGCTTCGGGGGTGTAACGACCGTCCACATCGGACGTCTCGTCGAGATGGAAGTCGAGTCCGCCAACGAGGTCGAGGGCATGTGTCGGCGCCTACTGGCGAACCCCACCACCGAAGAGTACGAGTGGGAGGTCCTCTCGTGAGGGTCGGGGTGGCCGTCTTCCCGGGCTCCAACTGCGACCGCGACGCACTTTTCGCCATAGAGCGGGCGGGTGCCGTACCGGTCGAGCTGTGGCACGCCGACGCCCACCTCAAGGGCGTAGACGCCGTGGTCGTCCCGGGCGGCTTCTCCTACGGCGACTATCTCAGGCCCGGCGCCATCGCCCGCTTCTCGAAGGTAATGACCCCCCTCAAAGCCTTCGCCAAGGACGGCGGCCCTGTTCTAGGCGTCTGTAACGGCTTCCAGGTTCTCACCGAGGCGCACCTGTTGCCGGGAGCGCTTCTACGCAACGTTGGTATGCGCTTCGTCTGCCGGCGTGTCACCCTGCGCGTGGAAACCATAAAGACGCCTTGGACCTCGCTTTTCGAGCGGGGAGATAGGCTCGTCCTCCCCGTCGCCCACAACGAAGGTAACTATTTCGCCGACCCCCAGACGCTCGACGAGCTTGAGGCAGAAGGGCGTGTCGTGCTGCGTTACCTCGACAACCCGAACGGTTCCTCTAACGATATCGCCGGGATCTGCAACGCCAGCCGTAACGTTGTCGGCATCATGCCCCACCCCGAGCGCTTCTCAGACCTCACTTTAGGCTCCGTTGAGGGCCTTACAGTGTTCGAGTCCGTCCTCTCTTTGGTGGAGGCAAAAGTTTGAGTATACAAGAAGTTTACTCTTCACTAGGGCTCTCGGACTTTGAGTACGAGCGCATCCTAGAGTTGATGGGCCGGGTACCGAACTATCTGGAACTTTCACTGTTCAGCGCGATGTGGAGCGAGCACTGCGGTTACAAGAACTCGCGTCCCCTTCTCAAGCGGTTCCCGAATAAAGGAGCCCGGGTGCTGCAGGGACCGGGAGAGAACGCGGGCGTGGTCGAGGTGGGGGACGGCTGGGCGCTCGTGTTCAAGATGGAGAGCCACAACCATCCTTCGGCGGTCGAGCCTTACGAGGGAGCGGCGACCGGCGTCGGCGGCATCATCCGGGATGTTTTGGCGATGGGGGCGAGGCCTGTCGCCTTGCTCGACTCTTTGCGATTCGGGCCGTTGGAGGAGGAGCGCAACCGCTACCTATTCCGGGAGGTTATTCGCGGCATCGGAGGGTACGGAAATGCGATCGGAGTGCCGACCGTCGGCGGTGAGGTCGAGCTCGCACCCGCCTATTCTGGGAACCCCCTGGTAAACGCGATGTGCATAGGGCTGGTCCGGGCTGACGACTTCTTACAGGCACGCGCCGCAGGAGAAGGAAACCTCGTGGTGCTCTTCGGCGCCAAGACCGGACGAGACGGTATCCACGGGGCGATCTTCGCCTCCGACGAGCTCACGGACGAGTCCGAGGAGAAGCGCCCCAGCGTACAGGTTGGGGACCCCTTTGCCGGTAAGATGCTCGTCGAGTGCTCTTTAAGCCTCCTCGAGAAGAACCTCCTCGTCTCGCTTCAAGATTTGGGAGCGGCGGGGATCACCTCTTCGGCCTCCGAGATGGCGGCGAAGGGCGGTGTTGGGATCGAGATTGACACTGGGAAAGTTCCCCTGCGTGAGAGGGGCATGAAGCCTTGGGAGATCGTCATCTCCGAGTCTCAAGAACGTATGCTCGCGATAGTCGAGCCTACGGATGCCGAGGAGGTCTTGCGCGTCGCCGAACAGTTTGAGCTCGTTGCCGCCGTTGTAGGCTGCGTGGCCGAGCATGAGGATCTGCGGATCCTGCATGAGGGCGAAGTCGCGGGTTCGGTGCCCGCCCGCTACCTCACCGACGCCCCTGTTTACGAGCGCGAAGTGGTAGCCCCCGCATATATCGAAGAAGCGCGGAAGAAGTTGGATCTCGAAAACATCCCCGGCCCACAAGATTACAACGTCGTATTGCTTCGTATGCTCGCGCACCCCAACCTCTGCTCCCGCCGCTCCGTCTTCGAGCAGTACGACCATCAGGTCGGCACCAACACCGTGCTCCTCCCCGGCGCCGACGCTGCCGTGATACGCATCAAAGGCACTGCTCTGGGCTTCGCCGCCACCACCGACTGCCGGGGCCGTTACTGCTACCTCGATCCCAGAGGCGGTGGGGCTGCCTCCGTTGCCGAGGCTTACCGCAATCTCTCTTGCGTGGGAGCCGAGCCGGTCGCCGTAACCGATTGCCTTAACTTCGGCAGCCCCGAAAAGCCGGGCGCCTACTATCAGCTCGCAGCATGTATAGAGGGGATGGCCGAGGCATGCGAGGTTTTAGGGACCCCGGTCGTGAGCGGTAACGTCAGCCTGTACAACGAGACCGAGGAGGAAACTATCTATCCGACACCGGTCGTGGGCATGGTGGGCGTTTTCGAAGACGTAGGCCGTTGTGCCACACCCGGCATAAAGCGGAGAGGTGATGAGATCCTGCTCGTCGGTGACTTTCGCCCCGTCCTAGGCGGCTCGGAATACCTGGAGATAGTACACAGACGGGTAGCCGGGACGCCGCCGAGAACGGACCTGGCAGCCGAGAAGCCGGTTTACGACGCGGTGCGGCGCGCGATCTCTGCAGGCATAGTGGATACGGCTCATGACCTCTCGGGTGGCGGCTTGGCGGTCGCGCTGGTCGAGATGGCACTCCCAGGAGACATCGGAGCGGAGGTGCCGCTGCTGCCAGAGGGACGGCAGGACGTGATCCTGTTCGGAGAAGCCGGAGGATGCATCCTCCTTGCGACTCCCGAGGAGAAGCTGGGAGAGCTGGCGCTGCTTCTCCGAGGAGTACACTATGCCCGGATCGGGCACACGGGCGGAAAGAGACTAAAGCTATCGGCGCTAGTGGACCTAGAGCTGGACGAGCTTCGAAAAGCTTACGAGCGAGACCTGTTCGAGCTACACGCTCCCGAAGGAGGTCACCTTGGGTAGCTTCCCCTCAAACAACTTTTGTCTCGACGATCGGACAGGCAAGCCAAAGGAAGCCTGCGGGGTGTTCGGACTGTACTCCCGGACGCTCGCCGAGGAGCTTGCCCAGCGTGCTTACTTCGGGCTGTACGCGCTGCAGCACCGGGGACAAGAGTCAGCAGGCATCGCTACCTCCGACGGAGATCGCACGGTGGCGATGCGCGATATGGGGCTCGTCTCGCAGGTCTTCGACGAGCGTAGGCTCGCGGCGCTAGAGGGTGGGCACATAGCTCTCGGACACGTCCGCTACTCCACGACCGGCTCGGCTTCTTGGGAGAACGCGCAGCCTGAGTTCCATGGCCGGGGAGACATAAACGTTGCTGTCGCCCACAATGGCAACCTGGTCAACGCGGGCACGTTAAGGCGCGAACTCGAGAACGAAGGCTTCGAGTTCGGGTCCACCTCTGATACCGCAGCCATCGCAGCTTGCGCCGTCGGCGAGCTGGAGAAGGGATATTCGGATGTGGTAGGTGAGGCAGTCAAGGAGGCGATGCGTCGTCTCAAGGGAGCGTACTCGGTCGCCATGATCTTCCGGGACAAGCTCGTTGCCTTCCGGGACCCGCACGGCTTCAGGCCCTTGTGTATCGGCGAGATCGAAGGCGGCTACGCTGTCTCCAGCGAGACCTGCGGCCTGGACATCATCGGCGCCCGTTTCTTACGGGATGTCGAGCCCGGTGAGGTCGTCGTGATAAACGACGCAGGTCTGAAGAGCTACCGTGCGGAGTTCCCGCGGCGCGCTCTTTGCGTGTTCGAGTACGTGTACTTTGCCCGCCCCGACTCCCGCTTCGATGGCAGGGAGGTAGCGGATTCTAGGCAAAGGATGGGCGAGAGGCTCGCAGAGGAGGCGCCCGCTGAGGCCGACGCGATCATCCCGGTGCCGGACTCCGGGATCATGGCAGCCGTCGGGTATTCGCGTCGCAGCGGGATACCGTTTGCGGAAGGTCTCATAAAGAACCGGTATGTGGGCCGGACGTTCATCCAACCGACGGACGGTATGCGCCAGCTGGGCCTACGCCTGAAGCTTAACCCGTTGCCTTCGGTAATCGCGGGCAAGCGGGTCGTGGTGATAGACGACTCTATCGTCCGGGGGAACACGGCCCGCAAACTCGTGAAGCTTCTCTTCGATGCCGGTGCCAAGGAGGTACACTTCCGCGTCTCTTCACCGCCGATTACAGGGCCGTGCTACTACGGCATTGACATGGATACAAAAGATCAGCTCGTTGGGGCGAATTACACTGTGGAGGAGATACGCGAGCAGATCGGGGCGACCACGCTGGCCTACCTCTCCGTCGAGGGCATGACGAAAGCCACCAAGCAACCGAAGAGCAGTCTCTGCCGGGCTTGTTTCGATGGTGAATACCCCATCCCTGGCACCGCCGCCAAGTTCGCCCTGGAAGGTGTCATCCCGGCCGGGTTCCCGGAGGCCGCCTCCGGCGCCGAGGCGAAGAGATAAGCGTGCCCGGGGGGTTCGCTTATGAGGCTGCAGGCGTCTCTATCGAGAGGGGACAAGAGGCCGAGAAGATGATGCGTGCCTCCGTCGAGGGTACGCATGGCCCGGAGGTTGTATCGCCTTTGGGCGGCTTTGCCGGTCTCTATGCCCTCTCGGACTATGTCGAGCCGGTCCTCGCTTCGACCATAGATGGTGTCGGTACCAAGGTCCTCGTTGCGAAAGCTCTCCGACGTTACGGATCCATAGGGACCGACATCGTCAACCATTGCGCCAACGACGTCCTTGCCACCGGTGCTCGCCCGCTCCTCTTTCTCGACTACGTGGCCAGCGGCAGGCTGGATCCCGAGAATGTCGCCGAAGTGGTTCGGGGAGCAGCTGAGGCCTGCCGCTCTCTGGGCGTAGCTCTCATTGGCGGCGAAACGGCAGAGATGCCGGGCCTGTACGGCGAAGGCGACTTCGACGTGGTTGGGGTGTGTGTAGGGGCCTGCGAAAGGGGAGAGGTGGTTACCGGGGAAGGGGCGGAGGCCGGGGATGCCGTAATTGGGCTCCCCTCCACGGGACTCCACACCAACGGCTACACGCTCGCCCGCAGGGCGCTCGAAGACGCGAACGTTTCCTATTCGGAGGTGCCGGAGGGCTTCGACCGTACGATTGGGGAGGTGTATCTGGAGCCGCACCGAGCTTACGTACGCGAGATTCTTGCCCTCCGCGCAGAGGTAGAGGTGCACGGGATGGCTCACATTACCGGCGGGGGTCTCCCTGGCAACCTGCCGCGTGCCCTTGGGGGACTCGGAGCGCGCCTATGCCAGAACTCCTGGGAGGAGCTACCTGTCTTCGGGTTAGTTCGCTATTTAGGCAACATCGCCGAAGAGGAGATGCGCCAGGTCTTTAACCTCGGCGTGGGTTTCTGCGTCGTGGTGCCGGAGGGCGAGGTAGAGAAAGCCCTCATCGTGTTGCGGAAGGAGGGGTGCCATGCGCGTCGCATCGGAGAAGTCGTGAGTGGGGGGAGGGTGGAGATTGCTTCATAAGCTTCCGGAGGGAGCGCGGTTTGCGGTGCTTGCCTCGGGCTCGGGGACGAACCTACAGGCGCTGTTGGACACTTATCCGGGACATCTCGTGGTGGTGGCCGGAGACAAAGAGGAAGCGTTTGCGTTCGAGCGGGCACGGCGGGCTGGGGTGCCGGTTGAGTACGTAAATCCACAGGGCTTCGACACGCGCGAGGAGTTCGACCGGGAGCTCGCCGACCGGGTAGCGGCGTACAACGTGGAGCTCGTCGTGGGAGCTGGGTACATGCGGATCTTAACGCCTATATTCCTAGAGCGGTTCCCAGCGGTGCTCAACGTTCACCCGTCGCTCTTGCCGGAGTTCAGGGGCCTCCATGCCATACGCAGGGCCCTGGAGGCAGGGGTTGAAGAAACGGGGGTAACGGTGCACCTCATGGCTGAGGAGGTGGACATGGGGCCTGTTATCTCACAGGAGGTGGTGGTGGTCTTGCCGGATGATACGGAGAAGAGCTTGCATAAACGCCTGCGTCCTATCGAGCACCGGCTGCTAGTGCGGGCGGTCGAGGACTATTTCTGGGGTACAGTTAGGGCATGATGAAGCGGCGAGCGATCATCTCGGTCTCGGACAAAAAGGGGATCGAGACGTTCGCCCGAAAGCTCTCCCGGCTTGGGTTCGAGATTATCTCGACCGGTGGGACCGCGAAGGCTTTGGAGGAGGCGCAGGTCCCGGTGGTCCAGGTCTCGGAGGTCACCGGGGCGCCGGAGATGCTAAGGGGTAAGATTAAGACGCTTCACCCCAAGCTCCACGGCGGCATCCTCGCGGACCTCGAAGACCCCGATCAGGTCGAGGAACTCGTAGACCATAACATAGGGCCAGTAGACCTCGTCTGCGTGAACCTGTACCCGTTTGAGGAGACGGTCGCTGGCGGGGCGTCGGAACAGGAGGCCATAGAGCAGATAGACATAGGAGGCCCGGCAATGCTCCGGGCAGCGGCGAAGAACTTTAAGAGCGTTACGGTCGTTCCCTCGCCTGCGTTCTATAAGGAGGTGCTTTCAGAACTCGAGCTCGGCGAGGTGCCCTTGGAAACGAGGAGGCGGCTGGCGCTTGAAGCCTTCCGCACGACCGCTGAGTACGACGCCGCCATCACCGCATGGCTCGTCGAACAGGTCGAAAGAGAGACACCCGCCGGCGAAGCCCAGAGGTTCCCGGACGTCCTCAACAAGCGCTACGAGCGCAAGCTTTCCTTGCGCTACGGCGAGAACCCGCACCAGGAAGCGGCCTACTACGCCGAGGCCGGAGCTTCGCATCTCCTCTCCGGCGTAGAGCAGGTACAGGGCCGGGAGCTCTCGTTCAATAACCTCTATGATCTAGACGCCGCACACACCCTGCTCGCGGACCTCTCCGAATCGGATCAGCCAGCGGCGGTTATCGTCAAGCATGCCAACCCCTGCGGAGCGGCGATCGGTGAGGATCTCCTGGTAGCCTACCGAAAGGCGCTAGCCTCGGATCCCATCTCGGCTTTCGGTGGCATCGTGGCCTTGAACGGCCCTGTCGATGGGAAGCTCGCCCAGGAGATCTCTAAGGTCTTCACGGAGGTCCTCATCGCTCCGGAGTTCGATGCGGAAGCCTGTGAGGTCTTCTCGGCGAAGCCGAACATGATCCTCTTGGAAGCAAGCCCCCTCGTCCGTCCCAGGCTCTCCGCCAAGCACGTCACAGGGGGTCTCCTGCTCCAGCAAACTGACCGCATAGAAGACGACTCGGGATACGAGCCGGTCACCGCGATGCGCCCTTCGCCGAAGGAGCTAGTCAACATGCTCTTTGCCTGGAGGGTCGCCAAAAGCGTCAAGAGCAACGCTATCGTGCTCGCCAGAGACGGAGCGACAGTCGGTATCGGGGCGGGCCAGACAAGCAGGGTGGAGGCGGCGGAGCTTGCGGTCAGGAAGGCAGGCGAGAGGGCGCGAGACGCTGCAGCGGCGAGCGACGCATTTTTCCCTTTCGCTGACGGTCTCGAGGCCTTGGCCGAGGCCGGGGTAAAAGCCGTCATCCAGCCTGGTGGATCCAAGCGCGACGCGGAAGTTATACAGGCGGCGGACGCACATGGGGTGGCTATGATCATGACTAGGCATCGCCACTTCCTGCACTGATGGCGGCGACTCGGTGATGTGAGCCAGGAACCCGACAAGAGATCGCTTTTAGCGGCGATTCTGAACTATTCACAGAGTGTTGTGTACTACGGGATGGCGATAGCCCTACGCGCGACGAGCGGGGTGTCAATCGTCTTCGTAGGGACGAGCCTTCTGACGGTATTCCTGGTTTCTATCTTCGGCGAACTCTTGGTCGCTCTGCGTTTCCTCGATCATTTGCGAACGTCTTCTTGTATCCAGGCAGTTCCTGCATGTTACGCTCAAAAGCACGACTTGCCCGGGATAGTAAAGAAGGTTAGCAAGCACTAAAAGAAGGAAGGCGCAGCGTGAGCGATGAGAGAAACGAAGAACGGCTCGAGCTGGAAGCTGCTGGATGGCGGCCGGAAGATCGTTACGGCGAGACCGTCTGGCAGAACCCAGAGAACGGCTTTTGGTATACACAAGGTGTGGCGGTAACCATACTTAGGGAAGGTGCAGAAACGGACGTTCCGTTGGAACCGGAAGGTGGCGCGTGATCCACCCAAGGTCTCGCCCGAAAGGAACTTGGGCCGCAGGAACTGGCTCTGGCTTTGGGCATTAGCTATCCGCACGCTATTCTTACAGGGTCTGCGTTGACCGAACAGAAAGGGTAGTAATAAGAGTGGCCCGAAGACTCCTCATCGGTAGCACGGCGCTGATTATACTTCTTCTTCTTCCGTTTGTGTTGCTGCGCACGGCGTACCCGGACTTCCTGGCATTTTCGGAGGGCGCGGGTGAGCGTGCGAATTCTCCGTTCGAAGTAACCCTCGTCCAGGACACCACAGAGCCCGCCGCACAATCCAGCGAGGATACGCAAAAGGAGTTCCCCTCAGCCGAAGAACCGGCAAACGATGTAGCGATAGCGGTGGTGAGAGTTTCTGGCACGCCGGGAGCTGTCTACTCGGGATCCTACGGAACCTCTGATAGGATGGAGCAAGCAGAGGGGATCCTTGAAGCCCAACCCGCTTACTACGTGGCGGCTGTTCGGCGTAGCTCCGGCGATACCGTGGAGGCTAAGTTCCAGAAGCTGAACTTGGGTACGGAGATGCTCAAGGCGGAGATACTGATCGACAGCGAGGTCGTCGACCAGGATGAAACTTCCTCGGATTTCGGCGCGGTAGAGGTCAGTTGGAGCCCCAAGGCTAGTAGCCAGTGAACGCATTGCCCCTTGCTCCGTCTGGCAATTGCCCACTGGGAAGTTCAGGCACTGGGTACATTCGATTCTGATAGAATCCTAGGATATTCGGGCCAGTAGCTCAGTGGTAGAGCAGGGGACTTTTAATCCTCGTGTCGTAGGTTCGATTCCTACCTGGCTCACAGCCGTAAAGGCTACATGCCCCCATCGTCTAGAGGCCCAGGACACCGCCCTTTCAAGGCGGCGGCACGGGTTCGAATCCCGTTGGGGGCACGTTTGTCCTCATTCAAGAAGGAGCTTGGCCTTCCACTCCTCTAGCGCGTAGGGTGGTGTCGCTAGCTTTAGAGCAAAGGATATAAGAGAGGGCCGAGCCTTTTAGGCCCGGCCCTTCTAGAACGCTCTGTTCTTAGCTTTTGTTACTTAGCAGCCGCAGCCTGCGAGAGGGTCTGCGTGCACTCAGCCGTCTCCGAGGGAGTGACGGTGAGCTCGCTGCCCGAGAAGTCTAGGTCATCAGCCGTAGACTCGAACTGGACGACGCCCTGCTCGTTAGCAACTTGGCCCGTCTGGGCGATCTGCTGAGCAACCGGGCAGGCATTGACGTTGTTGCCCTTGTTGCTGAAGGCGAACGACGGCGAAGCCTTACCGCTGGTTACGCGGCTCTCCCCAAACCCTTGGCCGACCTGCGCTAGGGCAGGGGCAGATGCCACCAGCACTATGGCTACTATCACCGCTAACAGTACCAATTTCTTCACGTTCTCTGTCTCCTTCCGCAAAGCCACCTTAATACTTGCCAACGAACTATAAAGAGTATTAACCTCAAATGCAACCTCCCAATAGAGCTTGCGCATCTATTCAGGGGTTGCTGTTGCCCTAGAATTACGTAAGCGTACCCGCAGATAAAGATAAGTATAGGGTGGCAAGCTTATCGGTATTGACCTGCTCCGTTTACTCTGAGCCTTTGGAAGGGCCTCTAGGCACAAGCTTTTGGCTGTCGACAGCCAAAAGCTTGTGCCTAGAGAACCCTTTGGTAGCGTGTGTAGAGCGCTGTTTCGCTACCTCTAGAGGGCATAAAAAGAGCCAGGGTGTATAGAAGCCCTGGCTCTTCTAACTTACCAGTAGAGATTTACTTTAACGGCTCATCTTACGAGCCAGCAGCCCACCGCCCAGCAGTAGAGCAGCACCTCCAAGCCCCAACAGCGGGAGACTATCAAGGCCGCCGGTCGCCGGAAGCGCACCGGCCTTAGCCGCTGCACCACCAGCCTTGGCCTCAGGAGCACCAGCCTTGGCCTCCGCCTTGCCAGCCTTGGCCTCTGCCTTAGGTCCTGCCGCTGAGCTCTGCTGGATCTGCTGCGTGCACTCTGCCGTCTCAGAAGGGGTTAGACCGATCTCGCTGCCCGTAAGATCAATGTCGTCGGCATTCGAGACGTACTGGGCAACGCCTTGCTCGTTCAAGACCTGCCCGGTTTGGACGGCTTGCTGGAGCTGGGCACACAAGTTAGCGTTATTGCCCGTATTCTTGACCTCGACCTTCGGCGTGGCAGTGCCGCTCTTGTCCCTCGACTCCGAGAATCCTTGGCCAACCTGCGCCATTGCAGGAGCAGCCACCACCAAACCTACGGCCAGCATCGCTACCAACAGCATCAACTTCTTCAACTTCTAACCCCCTTTGTTCACTGAACAACTCATCATTGAGTGTTCAAAACAAACCTATACCTCAAATCCACAATATTTAACAGGGCGCCCGTAAATTCTCAGACGCTATAGCTGTCCGTGTGATGCCACACCCTCGTAGACGTTCCAGAGGTCTCCCCCAATACCTTGAGGTCCATCAAATTTTTGTTGAATTTGCCTCATCAGGCACCAAAACAATAGCTCTACTGCGTTAGTGGTGTAGGTGTTGCGCTAGGCTGGGATTTATTGAGACGCCTGCAAACTTGCAAAGTGCCATAACTTCTGGGGATGGGGCAAAGGTCTTGGAGGCGGAGAAGTAGGAGAGGTGCTTACCTCAAGGCAGCATCCCAAAGAGTACCTTGCTCCGTACGGCCTTAAGCTCCTAACGTAGCCGGGTCTTTAACTCCTTAAGCATGTCTTGCAGATATGCCTTAAGGTTAACCAGTGACCCAGAAGACATCACCAACTAACACACTAGAAGTGTAAAAAGAGCCTGCGCCTACCTATAGCCTAGAGGCTGCCCACTCTACCCTAGGTTGGTAAGGCATAAAGAGAGGGCCAGAGCTTGTCATAGCCCCAGCCCTCGATGATCTTGCTTACTTAGCTAGCTGCCCCGGACTGCTCAATCGTCTGGGTAGCATCCGACGTTGTAGAGGGGCTTAGCTCAATCGAGCTACCTGAGAAGGTTATATCGTCGGATACAGAGCCAGATTGGACAACACCCTGCTCGTTTGCGACGTTGCCAGTGTTGACGACCTGCTGGTCCGTCGGGGCCAGGTTAGCGTTGTCGCCACTGTTGCTGAGGGTGAACGACGGCGCTGCACTGCCGCTTGTGATCCTGCTCTCCGAGAACTCTTGGTTAGCCGGTCCTGCTGCTTCTGGCACAAAGAAGGGCTCTTCGAAGGTGAACCCATCGCGGTCCCGGTCGCCGACAACAAAGAAACCGCCGTCACCAAGGAGGACACCGCCACTGGTACCATCGAAGCCAAGGTCACCGTCGCCAAGAGAGATCTCCGCCGAGGCAGGTACAGCGGCCACAACCGTCATCGTCGTCAGAGCCGCGGCCGTTGCTAGGATTAACTTGAGGCGTTTCATATACGTTACTACCTCCTTCTATAAGCCTGAGCCTGGTTGAGACTCAGACCACCGAACTTCAGTACTGCATGTAGTATAAAGGATAGCACTATATTTTGTCAAGTACTAGACAGAACACCCTAAACTGGTAAACTTGACTTACTATGATCGAGGATACTTATACGTTCTGCCCTGTTCATGAGTCTATTAATGTTCTACAGGAGAAGTGGGTACTGCACATAATTCGCTCTCTTTTGCAAGGGGCTTGTGGATTCAATGAGTTAAGCCGTGCCGTAGGTGGATGTAATCCAAAAACTCTAGCTCAGCGTTTAGAGCGTCTAGAGCGTTTGGGCATCATCAACAAGACGGTATGTTCAACGATGCCTCCACGTACCGAGTATGCGCTGACTCCAGCGGGGATAGAGCTGCAAGAGGTTATAGATGCTATTGACCGCTGGGCTCGAAAGCATCTTAACCATTCGGCTTATATACAAAGACAAAGCTAAACGGATCGCTTTCGTTCACGTGCCTTAAGAGCTCCTCTTTGGTAAGACGGCTGATCATAGAAATGTGTGCTTTGGTTGGCCTCCGTCAAGCTGCTCTTGTTAAGGGGCGTTAAGCGGTCGACATCTTTCTACGCTCTGCTGCTTTCAAGCTAGAGGCTTGGCGGCTTATGTTGCCGACAGCCTATCGTTAAATACGCTACTAGAGCTGACAGCAATATAGCTCGTAAACGCCCATATCCACCCAGCACTCGCTCCGAATATGCCGGTGTAAGTAACCACGGCCAGGGCGCTCAAGCTCCCTACTTGCGCGGATTTGTTGCTCAGGGCATCGTTCGGTAAACTAATATCGACGAGCAAGTTGGATCGGCCGACGGGTACGCTGGGGCTTTTAATCCTCGCGTCGTAGGTTCGATTCCTACCTGGCTCCCGAGCCGTAAAGGCTACATGTCCCCCTCATCTAGAGGCCCGGGGCACTAGCCTTTCAAGGCGGTGTCACGGGTCCGAATCCCGTTGGGGGTACGTTTGGAGAGCCCCACCGGGTACGGGCGATTAGCTCAGGGGTAGAGCACCTCCCTTACAAGGAGGGGGTCGCTGGTTCGAATCCAGCATCGCCCACTATAAAAACGGCTGCTTTGCAGGAAAAACGTGAAGTATGAAATGGGGCCGGGCAAACCCCCCATCCTTTTTGACACCACCGCGAGCTATCCGAGGGCTTCGCTCATCGCGTCGGCGGCCTCGCTGCCCATTCCGGGGAGCATGTGGGAGTAGGTGTCGAGGGTGATGGCGACCGAGGCGTGCCCTAGAAGCTCTTGAACAAACTTGGGGTGAACGTTCTTTTGAAAGAGCAGCGAGGCGCAGGTATGCCGGAGGTCGTGGAAGGTGATCCGCTCCGCCGTCGCGTCGGCCGCATCCGCGACCTCGGTTCGGATGTTCGCGCTGGTGGCGGCCAGCTCGGCAAGGGCCGGGCCGGTACGGGCGACCGCGACCACCGGAGCCACGGCCTCGGCGAACGCGCCAGCGATCCCGCGCCCTAGGCCCCGACTCGCGCCGACGACGACCGTGGTCCTACCCGACAAATCACTCATATCCTCCTCCTTCTTGCGGTTCGTCGTATCCTTGGGGTCTTTCGTCACACCGTCCAATTTCGAGCACCCATTCTTTGAGACGGCCTTTACTTGAGTCCAACGTAGCTCGATTCCCCAAGAAAGGCACCGGCATTGCGACGCGCAAAGTCGGCGAATGTGGTTGGGGAAATCCCCAATGCAGCGTGCGTCTCTGAATGCACAATTGCCTCGGTCCCCTTCAGGCGCTCACCTGCCTGCACGTCGAGCACGTCAACGAAGAAGGAGGGCGCTCCTGCTGTCAACAGCGCCCGCCTTCTTTCTTCTCGCGAGATGCCGACGTAACGCACGGTCTTGCCGACGGCAAGCGAGATCTGTTCAGCGATCTCCTCCATGTTCAGCGCTTGTGGTCCCGACATGGCGTAGATCTTCC
>DASQSI010000028.1:0-28325 GCA_035642415.1 Rubrobacteraceae bacterium | reverse complement strand
GGTAATAACCGACGAGCGCCCGGTTGAGGATCTGGAACTCACGGTCCGGTCTTACAACTGTCTTAAGCGTGAGGGCGTCGACACCATCGGCCAGCTCGCGACGATGACCGAGGAGGAGCTTATGAACATCCGCAACCTCGGGATGAAGAGCGTGGATGAGATTCGCTCGAAGCTCATCGAGTACGGCTACACCTTGGAGAGCGAGCTATGAGACACGCCAAAAAGGGGCGCAAGTTAGGGAGGGACGCCGCCCATCGCAAGGCGATGCTCGCCACCTTGGCAAGCCAGGTTATAATACACGGCCGTGTGAAGACCACGTCTCCCAAAGCCAAGGAGGTCAGAGGCTTGGTCGACCGCCTCATCACCACTGCCAAAAAGGACGACTTGGCGGCCCGCCGTCAAGCAACCAAGGTTCTCAAGGATAAATCCGTCGTGAGGAAACTCTTCGAGGATATCGCCCCCGGCCTCGACGACCGCGCCTCGGGCTACACTCGCATCCTCAAGCTCGCCCCGCGCCTCGGCGACGGTGCCGAGAGTGTCTACCTGGAGCTGGTCAACTACAGGGCGGAGTAGTCGGTAACGGCGTTCTTCTCGCGGTATAAGCGGCAGGCTGCTTTAGAGTTCCTGCGAGGATCGTACAATGAGGTTCGCCGGGATCGTGGAGTACGAGGGGACAGAGTTTGCAGGCTGGGCGGGTCAGCCAGGCTTGCGAACCGTCGAGGGAACGCTCACGGAGGCACTCGAAACCGTGCTACGGCAGCCAGTGAAGCTGATCGTCGCGGGCCGTACGGACGCCGGCGTGCATGCCTCGGGACAGGTCGTCTCGTTCGAAGCGCAGACGAAGCTCGCCCCCTCTTTGATCTCCTACAGAACCACAGCTGTCCTTCCGGAGGATGTGGCGTTTCGGCGTTGCGTTCCCGCCAGAGAGAATTTCGATGCCCGCAGAGACGCCAGGAGCCGTAGCTACGAATATAGAGTCGTCAACGACCCTATTCGCTCTCCGTTGGAGCGCCGGCGGGCGATACACGTCGCCCGCCGGCTGGACATCAGCATTTTGCAAGAGGCGGCAAACCTCGTCTGTGGCGTGCACGACTTCCGGGCCTTCACCCCCGCAAAGAGCTACCACGTCCGTTTCGAGCGCGTCATAAAGGAGTCTTTGTGGGAGGTGCTCGAGGATCTCCTCGTATACAGGGTCACCGCGGACTCCTTTCTATACGGGATGGTCCGTACTCTAGTCGGGACGATGTTGGAGGTGGCGGGCGGCAAACGCGCCTTTTCGGACTTCACCCCCCTACTCTCCGGTGGAGAGCGGAGTGCGGCCGGTCCTACTGCCCCAGCACGGGGCCTCACGCTGGTCTATGTGGATTACGAGAATCTAACCCTTGAAGGAGAAATACCGTGACCCACTACTCAGGAGAGCTGCTTCTTCAGATAGACTCCTATATCGAGAGGCTCTTTGCACTGGCGGATCCCGCGTTGGAGGGTGCTCTACACAGGTCACGCCGCGCTGGTTTGCCGGAGATACACGTCTCCCCGAACGAGGGGAGACTGCTAAGGCTCCTCGCGGAGACGGCGGGTGCCCGACGCATCCTCGAGGTGGGTACGCTGGGCGGTTACAGCACAATCCATTTAGCTCGCGCCCTTCCCGACGATGGGTCGCTGATCTCCCTCGAACTGGATGAGCGTTATGCCGAGGTCGCCCGTGAAAACATCGCGGAAGCCGATCTTGGGGGCAGGGCCGAGGTGTGGGTAGGGGACGCGAGGAAGCTACTCGCCGATATGGTAGAAGATGGCGTGAGACCGTTCGACTTGACGTTCATAGACGCGGACAAGAGGAGCTACCCGGAGTATTTGGAGTGGGCTTTGCAACTCTCGCAGCCCGGCTCGCTCGTCCTGGCCGACAACACCATCCGGGGCGGGAACGTGCTTGACCCCGGAGACGAATCCGCCCGGGCGATCCGAAAGTTCAACGAAAGCCTAGCCCGGGATCCCCGACTCTCCGCTCACATCTTGCCCGTGATCCGGGAGCGCGTGGATGGCCTCGCGATAGCCCGGGTGCTAAAATCATAAGTTCTGCCCGTTCCGGGGATGTATGCTACTATTTGACGCGTTTGCATTAGAGCGTAGTACCAATTTCGTGGAGGAAGATGAAGAGTTACGTAGCGCGGCCGCGTATGGTCGAGCGCAAATGGTATCTTATAGACGCTGATGGACAGACCCTCGGGCGACTGGCAACGGTGATAGCATGCCTCTTACGAGGTAAGAACAAGCCTCAGTATACGCCGCACATCGATACGGGCGACTTCGTGGTTGTGGTGAACGCTCAGAAGGTAGCCGTCACAGGCAAGAAGGCCGAGCAGAAGGTGTATTACCGCCACACTGGATACCCGGGCGGCCTTAAGGAGACGAGTTACGAAGCGATGCTGGAGCGCAAGCCCACAGAGATCCTACGTAGGGCGGTGAGGGGGATGATGCCGAAGACACGCCTGGGGCGCCAGCAGTTGAAGAAGTTAAAGATCTATGCGGGTCCTGAGCACCCGCACGAGGCTCAAGACCCGCAACCCTACAAGGTGAGGTAAGACGACATGGCAAGAGAATTGTATAGGGGGACGGGAAGACGCAAGACTGCGATCGCCCGGGTGAGGCTCGTGCCGGGGGACGGCAAGATAACGATTAATGGGCGCGACTACACCGAGTACTTTCCCCGCTCAATTTACCAGGAGCGCGTGGTTGCACCGTTCAGGATTCTAGAGGCGGGAAACCGCTACGACGTTGTCGTCCAGGTCGAGGGTGGCGGGCTCACAGGACAGGCGGATGCTGTCCGGCACGGCATAGCCCGCGCTCTCGCTGAAGAATCGCACGAGGCCAGAGCTGAACTTAAGGGGGCGGGGCTTTTGACGCGGGACGCCCGAGCCGTGGAGCGCAAAAAGTACGGCCTGAAAAAGGCTCGCAAGCGTCCGCAGTTCTCCAAGCGCTAGAGACCTTTAGCACCAACTACCGAGGTGGGGCCCCCTCTGTCGCGAACGTGCAGCGGAGGGGGCTCATCTGCTGCGGAGGAGGTACTTTGGAAGAAGGACGTCATAGGATCAGGTTCGGCACCGACGGGGTGCGGGGGGTTGCCAACGAGAGTCTTAGGCCCGAGGATGCCCTGATGCTTGGCCTCGCCGGAGCGCGTCTCTTCGGCGGCCCGCTTCTCGTGGGTCGCGATACTAGGATTTCCAGCGATATGCTCTCGGCGGCTTTGAGCGCCGGGGCGGCGAGCGGTGGTGCCAGCGTCTTCGACCTCGGTGTGCTGCCGACTCCGGGGGTAGCGGCCTTGGCTGGCAAGCTCGGGGCGTCTACGGCCGCCGTAGTGAGCGCCTCGCACAACCCTTACCCGGACAACGGCATCAAGTTCCTCTCGGGAGAGGGACGCAAGCTTCCGGACGCGAGTGAGAGAGAGCTGGAGAGCCTCTTGGCCGGAGAGAACGTTGGCCGTCCCGTGGGGAGCGGAATCGGAGCCGTGAAGGCGGTATCCGAGGCCCCCCAGCTCTATGCGGAGATCGTACTTTCGCGCCTTAGACCTCGTGCGGAGGGCATGCAAGTTCTCCTAGACTGCGCCCACGGTGCTGCTTATGAGGCTGCACCGCTGGCCTTTCGGGAACTCGGCGTGAAGTTGTCGGTCGTAGGTAACGAGCCGACAGGGACTAACATCAATGAGGGCGTAGGCTCGACCTACGTGGATAAACTCGCAAAGAAGCTTAGAAGTACAGCGGATCAGGACTACGACGTGGTCTTTGCCTTCGACGGGGACGCTGACCGGGTTCTGGCGGTAGACGAGAAGGGATGTGTAATCGACGGGGATAGGATCATCGCCATCCTCGCCCGTGACCTCAAAGAGCGTAGCAGCTTAATAAATGGGGTCGTGGTTACGGTGATGAGCAACCTTGGCTTTTTCGAGGCGATGGATGGTCTCGGCATCCAGTACGAAGTTACGCCGGTTGGTGACCGGTACGTGGCGGATGCGATGCTCAGGCGAGGAGCGTTTTTAGGAGGTGAGCAATCGGGGCATGTGATTCATGCAGCGTATGCCACAACTGGTGATGGGCTCGTAACGGCGTTCGCGCTTTTGGACGTGATGGCGCGGAGTGGGAAGCCGCTCTCGGAGCTTGCGAAGGTAATGGAGGTTTATCCGCAGACCTTGATCAATGTCCCGGTCGAAGAACCGGGCTTCACCCTGAGAATAGCCAGAAGTGAACTTGTGAAGGCAGCCATAGCAGATGCCGAAAGCCGGCTTGCGAATAAAGGCCGCATCCTTCTCAGGCCGAGTGGTACAGAGCCGGTTGTCAGGGTAATGGTCGAGCACTCAGACGAGGCAGTGTGCCGCGAGGTTTGCGAGGAGGTCGCCGCAGTTGTCTCTTCGAGTTCCTTACAGAGCATCCCGGAGGCGCGAACGTGAGGTTCATCGGGTGCTCACTGGCCTGGCGACCAGACGAGGCAGGCAAGAGGGCATCTTGTCTGGTGGTTTTGGACGAGCGCGGGAGCATCGTCGCTAACTCGTTCGCAACCAAGATGGAAGATCTCGCGGTAGCCGTCGAAGACTACGCCGAGGGACGGCGGGGGCTCCTAATGGGCGTAGACGCCCCGCTCTCGGTACCCAATGAGCGTGGCACTCGCAGAATAGAGCGGATCCTCTCGAGACTTTCTCTCCCGGCTTACTCGGCAAGCCGCCGGATGTTTGGCGGCGAGCCTTTAGCCGAGACGTTTCTGGCGACTCTCGAAGGGGTGGGTGTCGAGTACACTGACTACCCGTTCCGTGGGGTCCGTGAGCAGCGAACCGTAACAGAGGTGGGCTCGACTGCTACCCTGAAGGTGCTCCTCTTCGAACTCGAAGGGGGGCGCGGTGAAGTCGATGGTGACCTCGCAGGTCTGCTGAGGGGCATCCCGGACCCAAAGCTCCGCAAGGGCAATAAGGAAGGGCGGGCAGCAGCCCTCAAAAGAGCGGTGGATGTCCTCTGGAACACGCCGGGGTTACGCCTACGAACCGGCAACCTCTCGGCGGAGCTTGCGGCACCCGGGAACGTAGATCTTTCCAAGCTCGACATATCCCCTTCGCTCTCTCACACAGAGCTCGACCGGGTGACGAGTCTTGTCGAAGGGACGCTCGCGGCCTACACCGTCTATCGCCATTGGAAGGGACGGGACGGCTCGATCGTAGCGGGCACCGGGCGTGAGGGCTCAATCCTTGTGCCTGCCTCGCGCTCTCTCTACGAGCGCATCGCTGGGGAGTGTCGCGCCGCCGGAGTGCCTTATGTCTAGCAAAGGGACCTCTAATGGGCCTTAAAGTCCGCATCATTCCGTGCTTGGATGTGGACGCTGGCAGGGTCGTCAAGGGGACGAAGTTCAAGAGCCTCCGCGACGCTGGTGATCCCGTCGAGCTTGCCGCCTTTTATGATAAGGAGGGTGCAGACGAGATCGTCTTCTACGATATAACCGCTTCTCACGAAAAGCGCGATACTGCCCGAGAATTGGCCCGTCGGGCTGCAGAAGAAGTTTTCGTCCCCTACACCATTGGCGGTGGGGTAAGGACCGTCTCCGACATGCAGTCTATGCTGCGTGCTGGCGCCGATAAAGTCTCTATCAACAGCGCCGCCATCAGGGCACCTGACCTCATAGACGAGGGTGCCGAGCGCTTCGGGAGCCAATGCATAGTACTCAGCGTGGACATCAAACGCCGGGAAGACATGCCTGGATGGGAGGTCTACCTGAACGGCGGGCGCCTGAACACAGGCATGAATGCCGTAGAGTGGCTTGTCGAAGGAGAACGCCGGGGGGCAGGAGAGTTCGTGTTGAACAGTATAGATGCCGATGGAACAGAGTCGGGCTACGATCTGGACCTTATCTCCGAGGTTGCGAGCAGAACTAACCTCCCGATCGTAGCTTCTGGGGGGGCGGGACAACCAGAGCACATGATCTCTGCTGTCCGTGCCGGAGCGGGTGCCGTCCTCGCCGCAACCATCTTCCACTTCGGCGAATGGACGATTCTTGGCGTTAAGGAAAAGATGCGCGAGGCCGGGATTTCGGTCCGGTGAGCGCGCTGGAGGGTATCCGCTACAACGAAAGAGGTCTCGTCCCAGTAGTCGCCCAGGACGCGAATACGGGTGAGGTTCTCATGCTCGCTTACGCGAACATGGAGGCTGTAGAGAAGACTGTAGAGACCGGTGAGGCTCACTACCACTCCCGCTCCCGCGGTAAGATCTGGCGCAAGGGTGAGACTAGCGGTAATACCCAAAGGGTGGTCGAAGTTCGCCTCGACTGCGACGGCGACGCGCTGCTCTACAGGGTGGAGCCAGCCGGGCCTGCCTGTCATACTGGAGAGAACAGCTGCTTCTTCACCTCCTTGGCTAATACATCTGAAAAAGACCCGAGCCTCAGTCGCGTTCTGGAGAGGCTCGCCAGAACGATTGCCGAGCGTCGTAGGGAGATGCCAGAAGACTCCTATACGGCAGAACTCATAGGCCGGGGGACAGAGCGTGTTGCCCAGAAGGTTGGGGAAGAGGCCGTCGAGGTCATCATCGCTGCCCTCGAAGGAAAGAGGCTCGCGGAGGAGTCGGCGGATCTACTCTATCATCTGTTGGTCTTGTTGGAGGAGCGTGGCATAAAGCTGGCGAAGGTGGCGAAAGTATTGGATGAACGTCACCGGTAAGAACCTGATACCTGATCTCTCCGAGGCTCGGCGGCTGGCGCGGGAATACGACATCGTACCCTTGTATGCGGAGTTCATAGGGGATCTCGAGACACCGATCTCCGCCGCTCTAAAGTTCGCAGATGAGGAGAGTATCTTTCTTCTGGAGAGTGCCGAAGCTGCCGAGCGCTTCGGCCGCTACTCTTTCTTGGGCTTCAATCCCCGGCGCACCCTTTCTTACGGGAATGGCATGTATACGATCGTGGACGCCGACGGAGTACGCGAGGTGGCCGCGAAGGATCCGTTTCGGGGGCTCGCCGGGCTCGTCGCCGAAAAGAGCGTTGCCCCCCTACCGAACCTCCCGGCCTTTGTCGGCGGAGCGGTGGGCTACTTCTCGTATGACGCTGTGCGCTACCTAGAGAAGCTGCCGGATGCGCCGCCCAACGACCTCCACGTGCCTGAGGCGTACTTCGCGGTGACGGATGCCCTCATCGTATTTGATCATCTGCGGCACAAGGTGCTCGTGATCTCTCTTATAGACGTTGCGAGATTGCGAAACGTCGAGGGTGAGGGCTTCACCGCAGCCTACCGGCGGGCGGCGGACGACATCCGCCGGGTCGCGGAAAGGCTCGCAGCCCCGAATGTGCACCATACGCTCCCCTCCGGGAGTGGAGAGCTGGAGGTATCCTCGAACTTCACCCGCGCCGACTACGAGGAGGCCGTGGAAAGGGCCAAGGAGTACATCCGGGCGGGGGATGCGTTTCAGATCGTGCCCTCCCAGCGCTTCTTCGCTGAGATAGGCGAACTCGACCCGTTCCTCCTGTACAGAGGCTTGCGTACCGTCAACCCCTCACCTTATATGACGTACCTGAAGCTGGGGAACCTGGCGCTCGTCGGCGCCTCGCCGGAACCGTTGGTACGTGTCGAGGGCCGCCACGTGATGACCCGTCCGATAGCAGGCACCCGTAGACGCGGGGTGACTTCCGAAGAGGACACGCTCCTTGCCAAGGAACTGTTGGCCGACGCCAAGGAGCGAGCCGAGCACGTCATGCTCGTGGATCTCGGGCGCAACGATTTAGGAAGAGTGGCGAAAGTAGGCACCGTGGACCTCGCAAGCTTTATGCAGATAGAGCGTTACTCCCACGTTATGCACATCGTCTCGACGGTGACGGGCATCTTGCGCGAGGATTACACTGCGCTTGACGCTTTAGCCGCCGCGTTCCCCGCCGGGACCGTCTCGGGGGCACCGAAGGTGCGGGCGATGGAGATCGTAGACGAACTCGAGCCTACCCGCCGTGGTCCCTACGCGGGCGCTACTGGCTACTACGGTGTGGACGGTCGTCTCGACACCTGCATAACCTTGCGCACCGCTTTCCTCAAAGATGGCTTCGCTTACTTCCAGGCTGGCGGCGGAGTCGTCGCTGATTCGGAGCCTTCCCTGGAATACGAGGAGACCCGCAACAAGGCCGGTGCGATGGTGCGAGCCTTAGAGGTCACCCGAAGCCGGAAGATGTGGTTGTAGATAAAGCTCATGGATTAAATAGTTCTACCCGATGACGATATAACCTTACGTCATTCGGCTATACTCTCCTTCATGTTGGCGATCCTCCTCTTGCTCGGTGGCTACATCTTGGGTTCTGTCCCGACGGGTTTCCTGGTCGGGCGGGCCTGGGGAGTGGACGTTCGTCGAACGGGAAGCGGGAACATCGGGATGGCCAACGTCTTGCGCTCCGTGGGCAAGTGGCCGGCCGTTATCACTATGGCCGGAGACATGTTTAAGGGTTTCGCGCCGGTCTTTCTAGCGCGCTTTCTCACGGAAAACGAGTGGGTGATTGCGGCCGTAGCATTGGCGGCTCTGATGGGACACTGCTGGCCAGTCTTTTTGGGTTTTAAGGGCGGCAAGGCGGTGGCAACGGGAGCAGGGACTACTATCGCGCTCGCCCCTGTCGCGGGATTGGCACTCTTCGTGTTCTGGTGGGGGGTGGTACTGGTGAGCCGGTATACATCTTTGGGCGCTATCTCGGTGATGCTTGTGAGCCCGATAGCTTTCCTCGTGACGGGGCAGCCGATACCGTACGTATTGTACACGGTGATTGGGGGATCCCTGGTTCTATGGAGGCATAAGGAGAACGCTCGCGCCCTCATAAAGGGGACGGAGCGTAAAATCGGGCAAAAGGAAGATGCCCATGTTGGATGAGGCTTACCGCGGTAAGAATGTGTTCGTCACGGGCGGAACCGGTTTTTTGGGGATGGCCCTCGTGGAGAAGATGCTCCGGAGCTTGCCATCCCTTAACCGCCTGTACCTACTCATCCGCCCTTCTCGAGAGAAGGGGGCGAAGGAGAGGTTCGAAAGCGACGTTCTGGGCTCCTCGGTCTTCTTACGCTTGCGCGAAGAGCTTGGAAGCAGGTTCGAAGAGCGTATAGCCGATAAGGTACGCGTTCTGGAGGGGAACGTACACGCGGATCATTTGGGACTGGACACTGAGACTCTCGCCGAGCTTTCGAGGGAGGTAGATGCCATCGTCCACTCCGCCGCCTCCGTGGTCTTCGATGCCCGCTTAGACGAGGCGGTGGACTCGAATGTCCGGGGTACTTTGGGATTGCTTGGGCTAGCCCGGTTGTGGGAGAAGAAGCCGCTATTCGTGCATGTCTCCACATCGTACGTAGCGGGAACGAAGGAGGGGCTCATCCCAGAGGACACGCCTGACGAGTACTCACCGAACGGCACGCGCCTCGACCCCGAAGCCGAGATCTCGCATCTCGACGAGGTGGTGGGGGAGGTCGAAGAAGCCTCGGGGGAAAAGGAACTCGCTAAGCAGCTCCGAACGGAGAGCTACAGGGAGCTAGGGATGGTGGGAGAAGAGGCGGAGGTCCGCGAAAGAGTAGAGCAACTCCGGCGGGCCTGGGTACGCGAGCGGCTCGTCGAGCGCGGGAACGAGCGGGCGCGCTCTTTAGGCTGGCCAGACGTCTACACGTTTACGAAGTCTTTGGCCGAGAGGCGGATGTTACAAGAGCGAGGAGCCTTGCCACTTATCATTCTGAGGCCGGCGATCATCGAGAGCAGCATCGCCGAGCCGCATCCGGGTTGGATCCAGGGGTCGCGCATGGCTGACCCTGTGATCATGGCCTTCGCCAGGGGTGTCTTGCGAGAGTTCCCCGGCGACCCGGAGAGTCTTATGGACCTCGTCCCCGTCGACCACGTAGTGAACGCCACGATCGCGGCCACCGCTGTGGGGCTCACCCGGCGCCCTGTCGAACCTGAGGTATACCAGGTCGCCTCCGGCGAAAGAAATCCTCTGCGCTTTCGGGATCTCTACAAGCACGTCCGAGAGTACTTCCTGAAGAACCCCTTGCGAGACGCCGGAGGACGGCCGGTCCCGGTTCCGGAGTGGAGCTTCCCAGGCCGGCGTTGGGTAGAGGGAATGCTCAAGGCGGAGCTTCTGGGCCTCAAAATCGCAGGTGGCTTTACGGCTCGGATGCCGGAGGGACACCTCACGACGGATCTGCGCGGCAGGATTACCCGGGGCGAGAAACGTGCCCGGATAAGCCTGTACTACAGCCGTATCTACGGGGCCTACGTGAATATGCAAAGCACCTTCTCCTCGGCTCGCACCATGGAACTCTTCAGAAGTCTACCCGAGGAAGACCGACGCGCGTTCCCGTTCGATATCGCAGAGGTGGACTGGGGGGCCTGGCTGAAGGAGACGCACCTGCCGGCCATAACCAGCAAACCCGGACATAGGAGGCGTCGCAAGGCTCCCGAGGAGAAAGCGGGGGAGGTCGCGGCGATCTTCGACGTGGACGGCACGATAGTTGCCTCGAACGTGGTCTCCCACTACGCATGGCTTAAGCTGCAGGAGCTGCCCATGGCTTTACGGCCCCTGTGGATGGTGGCCCTCATGGGGCGGGTCCCGTACTACTGGCTCCTCGACAAGCTCAGCCGGGCCCACTTTAACCGCGTCTTCTATAAGAACTATAAGGGTTGGAAACCCGCCCGCGCTCGTGCCTTGGGCATGCAGAGCTTCTACGGTTACGTTCTGGAGAGGCTCTACCCCGAAGCAATCACAGCCCTCAGGGAGCACAAAAGTGCCGGCCACCGTATAGTCCTTCTCTCAGGCACTCTAGACTTCTTACTGGAGCCTTTCAAAGATTTGGCAGACGACGTGCTTACGGCTCGTCTAGAGGAGGAGAACGGCGTTTACACCGGCGAACTCTCGGGTGCGCCGGTCGCGGGTGAGGCGCGTGCTCGAATGCTCGCCTCGTTCGCCCGGCGGAGGAACGTCGATCTCTCACGCTCCTACGCTTATGCAGACTCTATCTCGGACCTTCCGATGCTCGAAGCCGTGGGAATTCCCGTCGTCGTTAATCCCGACGCCCGTCTCCGGGCAGCGGCTAGAGATCGCGGTTGGCAGATAAAACACTGGCGCAAGAGCGGTGTCTGAGGTGCTCGCCCTTCGGTACAAAAAGAGCATCCCACGCTACCTCCTCATGCGCGCCGGGGCAAAGCGGATAAAAGGTCTTGCCACAAGTCGCCTCTCTCCGCTACAGCTCGAAGAGGTCCCAGAACCTGAGGTTCCTACCCCCGAATGGGTGCGCGTGAAGCCCCTCCTATCCGGTATCTGTGGCTCGGACCTCGGCACCTTATCTGCGGAAAGCTCGCCGTACTTCTCCCCTATAACCTCGCCTCCCTTCGTCATGGGCCACGAGGTCTTCGGCGTCGTAGCAGAGGACAACTCCGGCTTCTCCGCCGGAGAGAGGGTCGTAGTGGAGCCTGCCCTTGGCTGCGTGGTGCGTGGTATAGACCCCCCGTGCGCCTACTGCGCCTCCGGTCGGTACGCTCTGTGCCTGAACGTCGTCAAGGGTGACATATCCCCTGGCATACAAACCGGCTTCTGTGGCGATACGGGCGGGGGATGGTCGGAGGAGACCCTCGTTGCTCATCCTTCCCAACTCCACCAGATCCCGGGGGACGTGTCCGACGAGGCGGCTGTGGCCATAGAGCCCCTGGCCTGCGCGGTGCACGCTGCGCTCAAGCTATACCCGGGACCGAACGAGACGACCCTCGTGATCGGGGCGGGAAGCGTCGGACTCTTCGTTGTAGCAGCACTAAAGCAGCTCACGAACGCCGGGCTTATAATCTGCGTAGCCAAGTACACCCGGCAGGAGAAGGAGGCCTCGCGCCTCGGAGCGGACGAGGTCTTACATCCTGAGGAGGCCTACGAAAAGCTGCCGACGGCTTTAGGCGCGGAGCGGTACAGACCCGAGCTCGGGAAGCCCGTGGTCATGGGTGGGGCGGACAAAGTGTTCGAGTGCGTGGGGGCTCCGGGAACCATCGAGGACGCGGTGCGCCTGTGCGCCCCCGGTGGTGAAGTGGCGTGCGTCGGGATGCCGGGAGCAAGAAGTTGTCTGGATCTCACTGCCCTCTGGCATAAGGAGGTAAACCTCTCAGGTGCGTACGCCTACGGCGTAGAGGAGTATCGGGGCGAGCGCGTAAAGAGCTTCGAGCTGGCGCTGCGCATCGCACCTGAGATAAAGGTGGAATCCCTGGTGGGTCCACACTTCCGGTTGCGAGAGTACCGGGAGGCCATCGCCACCGCCCGTTCGTCTGGCCCAAAGGGCCATATAAAGGTCGTCTTCGATCACCGAAGCTAACAAGGGGACAAAGAGATGAGCCGTCCAGGTTTCACGATCATCCTTGAGAAAAATAGCCCCCCGATGTGGTTCTACGCGGGGGACGTGTTCCACTACGAGAAGCTGCCGGAGGGAACGCGAGTTGTGTACTCGCCCGGGCCTTTGGAGCCGCTCGCGGAGCCTAACGTAGTCATCGAACGGGCGTTACTTGAGCCGATAGACATGGAGCCGCTGCATGAGCTTATGCACCCTGGCACTAAACTCACCATCGCATTCGACGACCTCTCGGTACCACTGCCACCGATGCAGAGGCCGGATATCCGGCAGATGATCATCGAAAAGGTACTGGAGAAAGCCGCTGCGAAAGGCGTCGAGGACATACATCTAATAGCCGCTCTGGGCCTCCACCGTCGGATGACGGCGGCTGAGCTCCGTCATTGCCTGGGGAACAAGATCATGGCTCGCTACTACCCCGACCGGCTCTACAACTACGATGCTGAGGACCCGGATGGGAACGTCGTCATCGGCCAAACGGATCGGGGCGAGGAGGTCAGCGTCAGTCGCCGTGTCGCCGAGAGCGACCTGCTCGTCTACGTAAACGTGAACTTCATCCCGATGGACGGCGGTCACAAGTCCGTGCACACTGGCCTCGCGCCCTATTCCTCTATCCGGCACCACCACAACCCGCACACCCTGCAGAACACCCGCTCCCTAATGGACCCGCCCAACTCCGCAATGCACGGCTCCATAAACCGGATGGGCAGGATCTTCGACGAGCACGTCAAGGTCTTCCACATAGAGACCACCTTGAACAACCGGACCTACCCCTCGGTCTTCGACTTTATGGCGAAACCCGAACACCAGTGGAGCACCGTCACCAAGGCCAACTTCCTCGCTACCCGAAAGGCCATGCAGACGATGCCGCTCGGCGTCAACCGGCGCATCTCACACTCTATAAAGGCTCCGCACCGGATGACTAGCGTCCAGGCTGGCGCCACCGAGCCTGTACACGCCGAGACCCTAAGCAACAACTACAAGCAGATGGTCGTCCCGGTCGAGGGCCAGTCGGACGTGCTCCTAGTAGGCATCCCGTACCTCGGGCCGTACAACTTGAACTCGATCATGAACCCGCTCCTCGTCTACAATATGCTTCTAGGCTACCTGTTCAATCTTTACAGGGGTAAACCGCTTGTGCGCGAGGGAGGGGTGCTCATTGGGACTCATCCCATGACCGCTGAGTTCCACAAGGTCCATCATCCGTCCTACATAGACCTCTGGAATGAGGCCTTCCCCGAGACGAACGACATTCATGAGATCCAACGCCGCTACGAGAAGAAGTACGCTCACGACCCCTGGTATCGCACCCTCTACCGAAAATCCTACGCCTACCACGGCGCGCACCCTTTCACGGTCCTGTATTGGGCTGCCCACGCCCTCGACTACCTAGGGGACGTGGTCTTAGTCGGCAGCGACCCGGCGACCACCTCCCGCATGGGCTTGAAGCATACCGACACCATTGCCGAGGCTCTAGAGATGGCAAAGGATGTCGTGGGGCCGAACCCGAGCACTACCTATATGCACCTTCCGCCGCTTTTCATGATCGAGGTGAGCTAGGACAACCGCGATAATCCGCCGGCACATACCACTCGAGCATGAGCAGCGACAGGCCGAACAGAACGAAGAGGTAAAGAGGTAACCGCCGTGCTCATCTCGGCGGCACTTAGCCATAGCTCAAGCAGTCGGTCTCCGACCACTGTCGATCTTCGGCGAGATCGGTCGTCTGGAGATAGCCCAAAGGCGTATCGCCAGGACTTCCAGCCACACTAGTGCCAGGGCGAGGGAGAGATAATACATCGGGCCGGGTAGGAGAAAGAAGGGGATGACGAGCAGGCCTGTAACCAGGGTGTACCTGTCATAGCCCTTCCACAAGGGGTCTCGCTTCATGCATCGCCACAGGAAAAAGAACGATGGTGCCAGCGAGACGATAAGCAGGATGAAGGCGAGGTCGTGCACCCAACCGTGTAGCGTCCGGGGGCCGGTGCGCATTATCGGGTCCGTCTCGAAAGCCAGGAGCGCCATCCCGACGCCAGAGAGGAACAGGAGGGCGGGGCCTGCTCTGTAGCCGCCCTCCATCTCGAGGTGGAGACCGATAGCGAAGAGAATCAGTAACAGACCCGAGGTGGCGAAGCTGAGGGATTGCGCCCAGCCGTAAGGCCCCAGAGCCAGCCCGCTCGGCCACGCTCCCGCGGGATCCGCGATGGGGCGCCATCCAATCCCAACCATAAAGCCGAACTGGGCGACCGTAAGCGTAACCACAACGAGCGCGAACAGCGCGGGCCCGGCCATGCCCGCGACCGCGGCCCCCCGGATCAGCAAAATGCGCCGCCTTGAAGGGAGCACTAACCGCCTGCCGGGCTATGGAGCCACAAGGAGGGGCCCAGCGCAAATTTTCTCACGAGAGCCTTGCGAGGTTCGGAAAAGGCTCCGCAGGCTTCTTTTCCTCTACTTGTCCAGGCGCGTTTGCAGCCGGATCTCCACGTTGCCCCTTAGAGCGTTCGTGACGGGGCAAGTCTCATCGGCCTCCCGGGCGGCCCTCTCGAACTCCTCATCGTTGATGCCAGGTACCTCGCCTCGCACGTCGAGGTCCATAGTAGTGATCTTTAGCTGCTCGTCGTCTAGGGTACAGACAGCGTTCACCTCGAGCCGCACCGGCGGTGCATCCTTCTCGGCCAGGGTGTTGGAAAGCGCCATCGCATAGCAGGTGGCGTGGGCGGAGGCTATCAGCTCCTCCGGGCTCGTCTTCCCGTCCGGGCGCTCCACGCGGGAGGCGAAGGTTACGGGGGCCTCTTCGATAACCTTGCTGCTTTCTTCTGTCAGTCTTCCGCTGCCGCTTGCTAGGTCACCCTCCCACACCACATGTGCCCTGCGTTCGACGTTCGCCATCTTCTCCTCCTTTTCTAGAGCTTTAAAACCAGTATATGACGGAATTGGTTGTGGCGCGTTAAGCGCTACCGACTGCCTTGGATCGCCCGGCGCGACACGAGCAGGACAAGCAGGCACACGACGGCCAGAGACAGGTAGGGAAGGGCGTCGCCCGAGGTCGGCGAGCGCTCCACCTAAAGAAGCCCCGACCGCGTAGCCGGAGGCCCAGGCGAAGTTGGCGGCGCCAAAGGCGAGGGCTCCTTTGATTCCGGCTTTCTCGGCACCGCGGGATAAGAGGACGGTGCCGGGAACAAGCGGGGTGTTGAAGGCGCCGGCAGCGAGGATGACGAGGAGGGTCACGAGAGGGGCACTCGCCGCCCAGGGGAGCGCGAGAAGGATGACGAACGAGGCGGAGAGGCCAACAAAGACGGGTGTCCGGTACCCGACACGGTCGGACCACTTCCCGATCAAAGGGTGGACGGCGGCCTCGAAGAGGGCGGCGACGAGAAAAACGGCCCTAATGATGGGGACGTCCCAGCCGAGTCGAGCGAGATTCAGCGGTGCCAGAACGGCGAGCACGCTGGAGAGCAGGGGCGAGAACCCGGTAAAGGCGAGCCCGGTCGTGAGCGGGGCTCGGAGGAGCCCCACGAAGATCCCCGCGAACGGCCGTCCGGGGGAGGGGCCGGGTGCGGGCGTAGCCCAGGCCCACAACCCCACGGCAAGTCCAACGGCGCAAACGAGAGCGAGTACAAGCGGGATGCCGACCATCACCGTGGCGCTACCCAGTATAGGACCCAGAAGCGCCCCCACGACCGCGGCGCTCAGGAGCGTCCCGAGCATCTGCCCTCTTCGCTCCTCTGGGGCTTGGGCTACGACCCACGCGAACGCTGCGACTCAAGAAAGCGCGCTCCCGAGCCCGGCCGCGAAACGGAGCATGACGAGCTCCCACGCATCGCCCGCGAACCCGAAGAGCAGGCTGGTTGCGCTCATCAAACCGAGGCCCATGAGCGCCGTGGGCCTTACCCCGAGCCGGGCTGCCAGGTACCCGCTTGGCACCGCACCGAGGAGCACTTCTGCCCCGAACGCTCCGCCCAAGACGCCTGCCGAAGACTTCGAAAGCCCGAGCTCCTCGACGACGTATGGTACAAGCGGGACCAGGACGGCGTAGAACGCGGTGTCTATCAGCACGATCGCGCAGGTGAGGGCGAGTAAACGGCGCACAAGGTTATTCTAACTTTGTAAGGCGCTTCAAAAAGGCTTTCACGGGCCCTTGCCCCTGCTACCATACCCCAATGGGAAAGAGACCACACAGGGCTGCGAGCATATTCACCGGCTGGCTCTCCTGGGGACGCCGAAACCGGGCCAACAAGGCGCTCTTCGTCGTGTCCACAGGTCTGGCGCTTTTTGTGACGGCGGTGTTTGCATGGGCGACGCTTTATCCGGCGCCCGGAGACGCGGTACGCTACCTCGCCCTCTACTGGATATGGGGCCTATGCGCGATCGGGGTTATCTTCGGGTTAGCAGAGTACAAGACGAGCCCGCTGCGGAAGAATAGGGAGCGGGGGCACCTCTTTATCCTTCTCTATATCGGCTTGCTCCTCATCGTAACCCACGCCCTGAACATGCTCTTGTACTACGGCCCACAATGACGTTGAAAAACGGGGGATGCTCCCTTTCGGGGACGCTAGACCGCTATAGAAAGGAAATTTCGGAGTCGCTCCTCGTATTCGGGGTGAGTGTACGCCTCCGCGTACCATTCTAAATACACAACAGAGCTACACTTCCGTGGCTTGCTGGATCAAACCGCCACCAAGGTACAATTAACGTGGGTTGAAGACGGAGCATACGTCTTTAGCTAGAGATACGCTCAGGAAACTCCGAGCGTCAATCATCGCCTTACTATTAGGAGAGAGGAGATCTGGAGGCGTGAAACGTGCGGCCTACTGGGCTGTGCTTACGCTGATGGTTCTGACTGGAGGATACCTAGGTATCGGTCTCTTCGTTGCGGTCAGGTTCAGCGCCCCCAACCGGCAACCACCTGAGCGCACGCCTGCCAACGTCGGGCTTGAATACCGTGAGGTGAGCTTCGAGAGCACGGACGGGGTGCCGCTCTCGGCATGGTGGGTCTCCCCGATGGAGGAGGGACCGTCGCGCGCAGCGCTGCTGGTTCACGGCTGGGAGGGCGACAAGTCCGACGAACACGTGATCGATACTGCCCCCATCTACGCTCGCGTGGGCTACAGTGTCCTCCTGCTCGACCTCCGGGGTAACGGAGGGTCTGGCGACGAGCGGCGCACTTTGGGCTATAAGGAGACGCGAGACGTACAAGGAGCGCTTGCCTGGTTATATGAGGAGGGCTTCGAGCCCGGAGAAGTGGTGCTTCACGGGTGGTCGATGGGCGGTGCAACGGTGATGCGAGCGGCGCCGGGGACAGGTGTTGCGGCCGTTGTAGAGGAGGCAGGCTATGCGGACTTGCCGCTGCTTCTGCAAAAGCAGCTGCCCGCAACCACCGGCCTTCCTTCCCTCTTTAACCCCGGTGTCTTCCTCGCAGCCAGGTTCTTTCTCAACTTCGACCCCTGGGAAGTGCGACCTGCGGAGGACGCCGCGCGCCTCAGGGAAGATGGGGTCCCGCTCCTCATCATTCACTCGACGGCAGACGAAGTGGTCCCCTTTGAGCACGCTGAACTCTTCGAAAGAGCTTACCCGGAGGCCGAGCTGTGGAAGATAGAAGGCCTCAAGCATGCCCAAGCCTACACTCACCCTGAGTATCGGGAGAGGCTATTAGGCTTCCTGGAAAGCGAGAATCTCGGATAGAGGCAATCTGACCGGGTTTCAGAATCGGCTTGCCAGGATAATAGTGTGCTACACGGCTAGCAACCTACCGAGTAGTAGCAGGGAAAGGGAGTGTCTTTATAGATGGCCAAAAAGGCAAAGCGCAGACTCAAGCCAGCAGATGACCCGAATTTCGTAAAGCCAGCAGACGACCCGAATTATCTGAAGCCAGCGGACGATCCGAGTTACCTAAAACCAGCAGATGACCCTGATTACCTAAAGCCAGCGGATGATCCGAATTATCTGAAGCCAGCAGATGAAGAGCTACTTTGCCCGAACTGCGGTACTGAGCTCCCTGATGAAGCGGCCAACTTCTGTTCGAATTGCGGCGGGGAGCTCGCCGATGAAGTAGAAGTAGACACCTTCTGTTCGAATTGTGGTGCTGAGCTCCCCGATGAAGCTGCCAATTTCTGTCCTAACTGCGGGGCGCAGCAGGGTCCGGGAGCAACCACTGAGGAGTCGACACAACCGCCCGACGAAGGACCACCACGTAAGGGGGGGCCTAAAGGACCATCTCGTTAGACCCGAAGGCCCTTCTCGCAGGCCGAGTGGACCATCTGGGGGGCCTAGCGGACCTTCTCGCAGGCCCGAAGGACCGTCTCGTAGACCGAGCGGGCCATCTCGTAGACCCGAAGGTCCCTCCCGTAGACCAAGTGGGCCATCCGGGGGGCCTAGCGGGCCTTCTCGTAGACCCAGAGGCCCATCCCGTTAAATTTTGATTTTGATATGGGTTTTGTTACATCGAACTAGGCGTAAAACTGCTGATCCGGCCGGGGAGTGGAGGATGTATCAAAAACCACCGTTTATGAAACAGCTTATAGAACGCCTCCGAGCGGATAGCTTTTGAGAAATCAAATTGTCATAAGTTATCCTAGGCTGGGATCCTGTATCAGGGACGCTGGTCCTTTTGCTATGATGCGCTTCGCCATTAGCAAGGGGCCGGGTTCTCGTCTGTAGTAGCTAAGTAGCTTCTTGTGTAAATCACCGACTTTTGCACTTAGCACGCCCGGCCCTTTCTTTGTGCGCTTATGCCCTCGGTAGATTGTGATACATAAATTCCCGTAGCCCCGGTCCATTACCTATAGACCGTACGGTACCGGACAGTCTCCTACTGTACATCAGTAGCTTTACCTCAAAAATCCGCTTAGCCACGAGAGGTTGTGGCTCTCAGAACAGGGCTGGTCCACCTATTGCGTACAAGGGCGGCTTTTGCTGCAAAAGTTGTGTTTCGTTATCGTCTGCATGCAGATAAGCTCATAGGCATTACCGGGCTGGCACCACCTTCAATGTCTTCTTTTAGAGCCAACATTCTTTCTGATCCGACAAGCCAGCCCGGCCCTTTTCTTTTGCCCATAGGGTTCCCAGGTGGGGTCTATGGCCCGTCATGGCCTCGTCTCCTATTAGAGGCAACGGCTATGAGTAGGAGGGTGATGCCCAATCCCAAACTCACAACCGTTACCCCTACTAGCCATCCCACAAAAAAGACAGCGATAAGGCCGAGTCCAAGCCAGAGCCCTACGCTCATCGCTAGGAGTGGATTCTTCCAGCGTGGTTCTTCAGGAGTGTGGTGCCCGTCTTCAGTAGCCACCTTTGTCATTTTAGCAGTGCTTTCTTAAGACACCCTTAAAAGGAGGGGCCGGGGTCCTATATCAGGGACTCCGGTCCCTTCTGCTATATTGGCGTTTGGGGAGTGGTATTGTCCGGATGTAGTCGTCTACCCACCACGTGGATCACGCCGAACCTACCCCTCCCCTTCCTTCTTCTGCCCATAGCCCCGGTCCACTACCTATAGGTTCGTGGTCCCCGCAGCGGTTGCGGGGACATATGTGACTAATTAAGAGAGGCCGGGACTAGGGTGCCGCCCAGCCCATCTCTCATCGCCTTCTTATGAACGTGCTCTAGGATTCGAGGGTATAAGGGATGCGTGGCGGAGGATAACCTGGCCTCCTCGTCCCAGACAGGCCTGTTGCCGAGCGTCTCCATTCTCCCCACGCCCCCTTTTATCGCCGACGTTTACGAGACAGCCCGTCCTTTGAAAAAATAGCCCTTTAGGGCTATACAACTCCTTCTATATAGCTTTTAGACTGTTTCGGAGCGTATCGCCGGCTTAATAACTAAGAAGGAGGAGTCGCTCGGTGAGTAGAGGTATGAGGCGGACTTTGATCCTGGTACCACTTCTTCTGCTCGTCTTGGTCGGTCTGTTTTTGTTGTTGCGCCCTTCTTCTACGACACAGGAGAGCGCGTCAACGCCTGAATCTACTGGTGCTCAAGGGACGGACAAAACGCTTGACCTTGCGATCAAGGGAGCTAGCGCCATGAGCCCCAATGAGGTTAGCGTCAATCAAGGCGACCATGTGAACCTTCGGATAACATCCGATGAGCCACTGGAGTTCCACCTGCACGGCTACGACCTCGAAAAAGAGCTCGAAGCAAACGAGCCAGGAGAGCTTTCGTTCGACGCAACAAACGCCGGCCGCTTCGATATAGAGAACGAACAAACACACGAGGAGTTGGGAGACCTTCTGGTGCAACCACGCTAAGGAGGAGGAGAGATGATGCGCCGCCTTATCATTCTGACCCTCGCGCTCTTTCTGCTTGCGCCACCTGGACAAGCTGTGGCCCATGCAGTGGGCCAGAGCCAGGACCTTCCGCTTCCCTTCTGGCTTTACCTTTTCGGTGCATCTGCGGTGGTGGTCATTTCGTTTGTCCAGATTAGCTTGTTTGTCGCTGAAGAACACACGCCGGGCCAATATCCTCGCCTAAACCTACTGGCGATTGGGCCTTTGCGCGTAGTACTGACGAGCTGGCCGTTACTGCTAGTTCTGCGCTTGCTATCAGTTGCGCTTTTCCTCCTTGTTGTACTTAGCGGCCTCTTCGGTGTACAGGTTGCTGACCAGAACCTTGCCCCGATCTTTGTCTGGATCATCTGGTGGGTTAGCCTTATCTTCTTCACAGCCCTTGTGGGGAACATCTGGCAGCTTGTAAACCCCTGGAAGATCCTATTCGAATGGGCTCAGAAGTTAACCGATTGGCTGGGAGTCAAAAAAGACCTAGAGCTTGGCGAACCGTATCCAAGTAGCTTGGGCATCTGGCCTGCGCTGGTGCTCTATGGCGCCTTTGTGTGGACCGAGACTGTCTTCAGTGGCGCCTCCACGCCATTCAACGTTGCCCTCTTTGCCCTTCTCTACTCGGGCCTTACTTGGACCGGCATGGTCTTCTTTGGTAAGGAAACCTGGCTTAGAAGGGGTGAGGCGTTCTCTGTGTTGGCTGACCTCCTTGCGAAGTTCGCTCCGTCCGAGGTGCGGGTGAGCAATACGAGACTGTGCGAGGAGTGCAGCGCAATCTGCCCGACGGCAGAGGGAGGATGCGTGAACTGCTATGAGTGCTTCGCTCAGGCTGCTCTGGAAGATCGCGAACTCAACATCCGCCCTTGGGCAGTTGGCCTGAGCCTGCCAGAGCAAGCGAGTGCTGATCGGTTGGTCTTCATCATCTTCGTGCTTGCTAGCGTCGCCTACCACAGCTTGGTGGAGACTACTCTTTGGACCCAGATAACCAGCGGTACCGGTGGTACTTCTATCCCTAAGACGTTGGGGCTGATTGTGTTGCCGTTGCTATTCCTCGCCATATACCTAGGGTTTATGAAGCTTAGCCAGCTCTTTGTGGGTGTAAGCCTGGGATTTAGGAAGCTCAACCAGCTCTTCGGCAAGGGCTACGCGCCCTACAGGGACCAGACACCCGTCAGGCGACTTGCAGAGGCATACGTTTACTCGCTTGTGCCCATAGCCATCGCCTATTACGTGGCTCACTACTACACCTACTTACTCATTCAGGGGCAAGCGGCCATTCGCCTCCTGTCGGACCCGTTCGGCTGGGGCTGGAACGTATTCGGGACCTCTGGGTACCAGATCGATGCTAGCTTTATTAGCCCCAATTTTGTTTGGGGCTCTCAGATCGCGGTTATCATAGCTGGACACGTAGTAGCCTTGTATCTTGCGCACCTAGTGGCGCTAAGGTTGCTACGCAACCATAAGCTGGCGATGCGGAGTCAGTACCCGATGTTAGTGCTGATGGTCCTGTACACCTGTTTTAGCCTATGGCTCCTCTCTCAGTAGGGTCATATTTCGGCGGGTTACTCAACGTTACCCTAGACCTTTAGGGCTATAGACCTTTAAATAAGCTCCTTCCTAGACTGCATTGAGTAGCTAATCTCACTAAGGAAGGTGGTGCTCTCGGATGCGAACAAGGTGGCTGTGGGTGCTGCCATTGACCATCTGCTTTATTATCGCAGCGGCCGGTGTGGCTTGGGCTCACGTCGTGCTCTCTCCGAAACAAGTGCCCGCAAACAGCTACCAGAAATTGGCGGTGTCTGTGCCAACAGAGAAGGACATCCCTACAACCAAGATTAGAGTGGAGGTGCCGGAAGGATTTACCGTTACCGGCGTGCAGCCGGTGCCCAGCTGGCAATACGAGTTTGAGAGGGATCAGGGGCTTATAAAGGCCATCACCTGGTCCGGAGGGGAGATCAGGCCACAAGAGTTCCAGGAGTTTCCTTTGCAGGCTAAAACTCCAAAAGACACCGGCGACTATTCCTGGAAGGCGTACCAGACGTACGAGGATGACAGCGTGGTTGAGTGGACTGGGCCTCCGGATGCCGAGGAGCCAGCATCCGTGGTTAGCGTTGTTTCGGATAGCTCCCAGCTCGATAATGGGGACCGTGCCGGAGAGTCGGGAAGCCCCACAGCGCAAGGCTCGGCTGGCGGGTTCACCCCGATCGCAGCTTACACGGGTCTGGGTCTTGGTGCTTTGGCCTTGGCTTTAGCTTTGCTCGTGGCACTCTTGGTGCTGCGTCGGCGGCGGCAATCGCCATGAATGGGATTAGTAAAGCACTATATTGTGATTGAGCGCAGGATGCGTTGGATGGTGGCATTCCTTGGGCTGTCGTCCCTGTGGCTGGTTGTGCTATGTGCCCCTGCTCTGGCTCATGCCAGCTTACTTGAAACAGATCCGGCCGATGGGGCAAAGCTGTCTGAGCCCCCCACGCAGGTGCAGCTTCGGTTCAACGAGCCCATAGAGGCAGAGTTCACTCCTGTGAAAGTGTTAGACCAGCAGGGCAACAGGGTAGACCGTGACGATGCGCAAGTAGGCTCGGACGACCGTAGGATGGTGACGGCAGGCCTCAAGGAGTTGTCTAAGGGCACCTATACGGTGCAGTGGCGCGTCATTTCAGCTGACACACACCCCGTTAACGGATCGTATGAGTTTTCCGTAACCGGGGCCAGCACGAATGAGGCTCAAGGTGCCACAGAAGCCGTTGTGGGCTCAGAAGACCAATCCTCGGACCAATCCGAACCAGGATCGGAAGTACAACAGCAAGATACAAGTGGCTGGTCCGCTCACCTTGTCCACTTTGTGGGTCTAGGGTTTGGTGCCCTAATACTATTAGTGTATGCGCTGCGGCGTAAGTGAGCTTTAAGGCCACAAGCTAAGTGCCACCATCTCAGGGAAGTTTCTGAGAAACGTTATTGTAGGATCTGTACCGATGAAACGACCGATGCGACTAGTGGCAGCTATCCTGGGATCTATGTCTGTCGCAGGGCTGGCAGCGGTATGGTTCGCTGATATCGCTCAGGCGCAAGCATCGCACTCGCACCTAACACATGGATCGCTCTTCGATGAAGAGGTTATGGCCTATATTGTTCACGGCATTACCCAAGGTGCAAGCGTGTTCCTCGCCGGTCTGGTGACCTTCGTGACTCTGATCTGGTTCCCGAGCAGCCGGGCCGAGGATAATGGCCACCAAAAGAAGGCTGTTGGCTTATTCCGCCGCTGGATATGGATGCTAGTTGGCCTGCTCATCATCGCCGGCATGGTCGAACTTCCCCTGTATGCAGTGCGCGCTTCTGGTGAAGCCTTGAGCCCCGGGCTGTTGAGAGAAGCGCTGCTGGACACGCGAGTAGGCCAGCTTTGGATGGAGAGGCTTGTGTTCGGCGTTTTAACCGCCACCATGGCGACATACGCCGCTGCTGGGCCACGGCGCTTCACCTATCGATGGGGCGCAGCCGTCGTCGCGAGCGTGCTGTTGCTGATGACCCTCACCCAGCAGAGCCACGCTGCAGCTGAGGAAAGCTTCCTCCCGTTTCTCGCCGACTGGCTTCATATGACGGCGGCCTCACTGTGGATGGGGGGGCTTCTGGGGTTCCCAATACTCCTGGTCGGGCTGCTGCGCACGATGCCCACGGAGCTGCGGGCGGAGCTGCTAAAGCGTAGCGTGCGTCGTTTCTCCAAGGTAGCCATGATCGCGGTTATGATCGTCCTCGCCACGGGGCTGTACGCGGCCCTGCTTCACGTGCCAAGCGTATCGGCGCTCATTGGTACTCCCTACGGTCATGCCCTGCTCATAAAGCTGGGGTTACTGGGTTTCCTGCTGGCGCTTGGTGCGCAGAATTTGAGGCTAGAGGGGCGGGGACCATTCAGCCGCTTCGTGGGCGCCGAACTGGTCCTGGCGATTGGTATCTTTATAGCCACAGGCTTTCTAACGAGCCTACCTCCAGCAGATGCCGATCAGCCAGGCGTTGGAGAGAACGGAGCGGTAGGCAACATAGTGGTGAGGGTGTCCGGCACACAGGGCATCTCCTACTCAGGCAACTATGGAAAAGTCGTTGAAGGACAGCAGGGTAAAGCCTTTGAAGGATGGCGAATGGTATACGATACCCTTGGGGCTGAACCTGTCGAGTATAAGGTGGGAGACGAGGAGGGTGCGTTCGCCTTCTTCCAGAAGAATCAGGCCGGTGGAACGCTTAGAGTGGAGATCCTAAAGGACGGCAAGCCGGTGGCCTCGCGCGAGACCTCAGAGGAATTTGGCGCCGTTGATGTCGTTTGGCCTCCCCAGGCCGAGACAACTGCGGGGAACCCCTAGAGAAGCTAAGATGTGAGGAGAGGCTTCAGAGAAGGAGTTTGTGATGGAGAAGACTACTACGTCTGCCCAATGGCCAACCAGATTGGGAAAGATACCCACCGAGTTATATTGGCTTCAGGCAATACTCTTGCTGGTGCTACTTTTGGCCGTTATTTTCGCTAGCGGTGACTTGCTAGCTCCTTTGATCGGGCAGGGGGCGTACATCGCTGACTACCTCCACGAGTTCACACACGACGGACGCCACCTACTCGGCGTGCCTTGCCACTAGAGAGGAGCAGGGTAGGCAGTCGCTGGTACTTAGCTGCCTAGTAGGGGTCTTTAGCTACCTAGTAGGGGTCTTCTTGTAACGCCGGGAGCGGGGGTCTACGCACAATGGAGATTCTCCAAACAAGTGTCTCATAAACGACCGTTTATGAAGCATCCTCCTTTCTTCTCTTCAGACTTTCTAGTTTTGAGCATCTTAGATGCCTGTTTTACGCTTCCCTGTTACCTCCAGCGAGCCGAGGAAGGAAAAAGTGGCCTAAAGTGTGTAGCAGATTTGCACTAAAGGAGGCATCGAGAATAGATAAGGGGGGTACGAATGTCGCTTTATGAAGTAACCCTTATTACCTTAGGGGAGATGAGGAAAGGATCTATCGAACTAACCTTGTGAGGAGGAGCTGATGCTACTCTACCGCTTCGGGTACTATCTACGTCACAACCTCTGGCTAGTGCCGCTACTATGTGTGCTTGGGGCCATAGTGCTGGCGCTTGCTACGACCGCGATCGACCGGTCCTTCAACTATACGCTTATCCCACAGACCTTCACCGGTAGCCCTGATGCCGCCCAGTCGATCCTCAACACGATCGCCTCCTCGATGGTAACTCTCACCAGCATCGTGCTAACCCTCACCCTGGTGGTCGTCCAATTGGCGATGGGCCAGTTCTCTCCACGCATCGTGCGCGCTCTGCTTGATGACCGTCGGAGCCAACTCTCCATCGGGCTCTTTGCGGCCACGTTCGCCTACTCGGTGGTTGTCTTGCGCGAAGTCAACCCCCAGGGCAACGTGCTCCCCGGATTGGCGGCCATAGTGGCCTACATCCTGGTGCTCGCTAGCATCGTGGTGCTGATCCTTTATATGCACCACATAGGCCAGAAGCTAAGGGTCTCTGGGCTCATCGACCTGGTCGGCGACGAGCTGCGCAAGCAAATAGATGACTTATATCCCACCCCTCAGAGCGGTGCCGCTTTGAGGCACCAAGAAGAAGATGGTCAAGTCATCGTTGCGCAGAAGCCTGGGGTGGTCATCAGGGTTCATCACAAGGACTTGCTCAGGCAGGCCAAGTACGCGGGGTGCTGGCTTGAGATGGTCCCGATGATGGGCGACTTCGTCCCGGCTGGGGCACCGCTGTTTCGCGTACACGGCGAAGCGGCGGGGCTTGATAGAGAGAAGATCGTGGCTCTCGTTGAGTTAGGAGCCGAGCGGACGCACGAGTCAGACCCCGCCTATGGGTTTCGCAAGCTCGTCGACATCGCCGAGCGCTCTATCGCCCAGCCGTTTGACGATCCGACCACGACGGTACAGGCGATCCACCGCCTCCACGACTGCCTGCGTCAGTTAGCGCCTCGCACCTTCCCGTCGGGTGAGCACTATGACGCCGAGGGTCAGCTCAGGCTCGTGGTTCGCACCCTCAGCTGGGATGGATACGTCCGGCTCGCGTTCGACGAGCTTCGCCTTGCGGGCGCCACCACCCCACAAGTAACGCGCCGTCTACGAGCGGTCCTTGAGGATCTAAAGACGGTCGCACCGCCCGAGCGGCAGCCGGTACTCGATCGCCAGCTGAATCTGCTCGAGGAGTTGGTTGGCCAGAGGCTTGACGAAGAGGAGGACGCCAACGCCTCCCTCACAGGAGACCAACAGGGCATCGGATCGGGTGAGGATGTCATCGCTACCGATGGTCAGCCGAACGGCCTTCTCTCCGGCGACGGGGAAGGGCAGAGGGGCCAAAGGACTAGCCCAGGCGCCGATAGGGCCAACGGACCGGACAGAAGGCCCTAGCATTACTGTCTCTAAGGAGGTGCACCCCTTGCAGTACCCAGAGTTCCTTCAAAGAGTACAGGAGCAGATCAACGCTACTGAGCCTGCCACACAAACCCAACGTGCAGCAGAGCAGGCGATAACCGCTACCCTTGAGACGCTAAGCGAGCGTCTTACAGGCGGTGAAGCAACCGACCTCGCCGCCCAGCTCCCAGAAGAGCTTAAGGCACCGCTACAGCGCTCAGCCGAAGAGGCTGGGAGGTTTTCGCTGAAGGAGTTCTATGAGCGCGTGGCCGAGCGAGAGGGCGTAGACGTTGAGACGGCGCGCAACGATTCCTCGGCGGTGATGAGTGTGCTTAGGTTAGCAGTCACACCTGGCCAGCTAGACGACCTGATGGCACAACTACCCTCGGAGTTTAACGTCCTCTTTAGGTAGGAGGGGTAGGTGCGGTAGGGGGCTGGGCTTGGTGAATAAGGCCCCCCTCTCTATCTTCTGTATCTTACTATGTGTCTGAGCTGCCCTCGGGATCATCGGGAGCATTGCGGCGCTGCTGCCGGTAGCCGTAGGTGGCTTCGCGGACCGTCTCCTCATCCTCCAGCCCCGACCCAAGGGCGCCGGCAACCGTGGCCAGCGAGCTCGCCATCCAGGACAGCCTCGCGTAGTCAGCGAGGCCCACCGGGTGCCCGAGGTTTGATTGGAGAAAGCCGCTCTCCAAGAAGATCAGCGCCGCCACAAGAACGAGCACGAACAGCACTGCGTACGAGAACAGCACCGCCACGGTTAGCGTCAGCACAGTCGCAGCGTTGTACAAGGCGGCCTGTTCTCGGACCTCCTGGTTAGCGGATCTTTCCCATAAGTGATGCGCGACGATGACCCAGACGACCATCGCCGTGATCGACAAGACCATCAATAACAGAAGGCGCAACCAGCTCAATGAGTCGGCCATTTGCCAGAGGATAGGCATCACCAGTGCGTAGGCTGCCGTGGCGAACGCTGCAGCGAGCGTGCCCTTCATGGTGGTGAAGAGCTTCCAGGGACGGTTGGCGAGCACCATACCTGCCAAAAGCCGCAGAAGGCCGCGTACCTTAGGAGAGACGAAGCGCACGTCGACCTCGTCTTCGTCAGTCGGCGTAATTCGCCGGATGGGAGATACAAACTCGGTAAGCCGGCGGCCGATCAACTGATGAGGTCTCGGAGCAGGACGTTGTGCCTCCCCGGGCCCGCCACCCATCTCCTTATCGTGTTGATTGTCTCTCGCCTCGTACAGTTCGTTTATGAGCTGGAGGGTCGCCTCCCGCACCCGCCGGCGCAGGATTGTCACCCCCAGAGGAGGCAGCGAAA
>DASQSI010000027.1:0-5562 GCA_035642415.1 Rubrobacteraceae bacterium | reverse complement strand
TCGCTAAACTCAGAGACGAAAGCGACTTCCATGCCGAGCATCTCTCTAGTAACGCCCAGTACCCGCGCTATGTTGTCAGATGAACGATCTGAGGCTAGTTCAGCTAGTTTGTTTAGAGCGCTGGCTGTATCACTATGAGAGCGGATCTCGCTCACCGCTTACCCCCCTAGCTGTCCCACTACTGGGCCAGCCCTTCTTTTACTTAAGGATGCTTCTTGCCCTTAATGATCTCATACTTCGAGGGCGACGCTATCTGTGCCGCGTGTAGCCGGGCACACGCAGAGCTGTAGCCATCTTATCAGGGGTGGCACACCACCCCATTGCCGTTCGGGAAGAGGTCACGCCAAGCTTACGTCCCAAAGAGCCATTGCCACCAAGACGGTCTGGAATGCTCTGTAACGCTAGCGGGTTATGCAGAGCGGTGGATATAGGTTTCCGAGAACATCATTTGTCGGAGACTCGGTGAATAGCGTTAACGAGAAGATAGCTACTTCATTCCGTGGTTGCCCGAGATAGCCGGTCCTTCTACCATGTCTTCTGAGGGGCGAGGCTCTAGGTTGTAGCAGAAGGAGGTTCATATGCAGTTCCTTGTAATCGGTCGATTAATCGATGCCCCGGTAGCACCGCCTCAGCAAGAGATAGCTATGCTAAAGGCAACGTTCGAGCAGTTCGCAAACGAAACGAACCCAAAGATCAAGGCTGTCTACCCCTTCGCTGACCAGCGAGCCACGGCTTTTGTGACCGAGGTGGACTCCGCCGATGAGCTCGGTGAGGTGATAGGCTCTCTGCCCGCATCTCGCTTGAGCGTCTTTGAAGCTCACCCGATCACTAGCCCACAGAGCGTTATCGAGGGCCTCTCGCAGTGGGAGCAGGCCATGCAAGAAGAAGCGGGGCAAGGATAGCCATACTGCTGTATCAACAACTCGGGAGCCGGGGCAGGCGTGAAAGAGATACCCTATGGTACCGGTTAGCGAGAGGCGCAGAGCTATGATGGAGAGGGCACAGCGGGAGAGCAAGAAGCACGGACAACCAAGGCCCGAAGCCCGGATTCGACCAGCCAGTGAAGTTGATCTTCATCTCGGGGGCCAGCACGGAGTATGTCGACGGCGTGCTTGAAGAGGTCAATGATAGAGGCATCGTCATGTCGTCCGAGATCCACGTCGGCCGCCCAGCGCAGTCGCTGTTCTACCCGTGGAGCGCCGTTGTCCAGCTCTCGGAGGCTGAGGAGAGCAGGAGGTAAAGGAGGAACAGCCCGGTTCTTTTTATGAGCACGCTTGTTGAGTTTCCGAGAATAGACCACCGGAAGCTGGGTTTCCGGGAATAGACCTTAGCGGCAATCCAGTGAATAAAGGCAATGGGGCAGCCTCCTGTTAGCAAGAGGGGGGGGCATGCAGCCTCGTTGGCCTACTTTGTATTAAGTTTTGTTGATTGTGCTACAGGATACAAACATGTCTTCCGTCTTCGTGAGACTATTGGCGCGCTGATCAATGAAGTGGGGCTAACGAATCCTCTACAGAAAGGAGTAGCGCTTATGAGGCGCATAATGTTGTTGATGGCGGTAGTGGTGCTCATGGTTGTGATGATGGTGGTGAGCCCAATGCCAGCGTTTGCGGTGGGCCAGGCACCTTGTGGCATAGGTGCTGGGGAAAGTGGTGTTGCTACATCATCATCGCCTGGCTACGTTGGCAGTGCTACCTCCCAGTTTGCCCAAAACCCTACAGAGGGGGGCAATCCAGGCCCTAACATAGGTCAAGACATTGCCTTTGTACCATCTCCCTATGCGACTCAGTGTAACCAGGGGGGAGCGGTATCTCCAAGCACGGCAAAGTAGCTCGAAAACAGCACTGCTATGACCGCCGGGGCTGTTAGATGCCCCGGCTCTTTTTATGCCCGGTGTGTTTCACGCCTGTCCTCTTCCTGTTAGGAGGTATTTAAGCTTAAACCTACACTTAGAACACCGACCGAAGTTCGTTACGGGCGCACAAGTGGGCCTCGTTCTCACGAGCGACATAGCATCGCCTTAAGAGCCGCGAGAATCGCCTGTAACAGCCTCGGAGGATGCGAGCGCTGCACACCCCGGCGGCGCAGATCGGCCCCTGCAACCGACCCTTGCAACCTCGAATCGCCGTCGCGGCGTCGATTTAGTTGATCGCGGCGCAGTTCGGCCCCCGAAAACACACAGGAAGCTACTATCCGCCGCCTCAAGCGCATATCTATTCAAGCCCGCTAGATCTAGTGTTGCTCACAGGCATGTGAGGCTTCGAGAACTTCGCGGAGCCACGGTCCTAATGCATAACGATGCGACCGGCTGAATATAGGTTTCCGAGAATGTGATTTGTCGGCGATTAGGGCGTGTGTACTCGAAGAGTATGGAGAAGCCTTGCTTGAAGCCTGCGATGCACAGCCGGTGGCAAGGGTAAGCCTGAAGGCATTAGGATAATCTTCTCCCTTAGCACCCAAAGTCCCCTATAGAGACGCAAAAATACTCCACCTGGAGTATAGCCAAGCCCTGTTAGCTCCTATAGCGTTCTAAGCACATTCTTACTTAGAGCAGGCTGACACAGATTACCCCCTCCTACACAAAGTCCAGCCTGACTATTCTTTTGAAGGCAACTTCTTCTAAGCCCAGAAATATACGACTGCATGAATACCTGTCATAATCGAAGAGTCTTACAGGGAGAGGTGGGCAAAAGAAGCTCACCTAAGAAAGATAAGGAGAGTGATCTAATGGCAAATACAACTTCGACGGCGCCGGCCACCGGGGCGCTCGGCAGGGTCCACGTGACCGGAAGAAGGGTTCTAGCCACCATCGCAGATAGCATACCGTTAGGTGTACTGTTCTGGTTGATGTCTGCCCTCTTTGGGACGACGAGTGCCAGTGCGACCAACGTGAGCGCTTCGCTGAACGGCTTCTCTACCCTGATCTTCTTCGTGCTAGTGTTTGCCTACTATACAATCCTGGAGGGGTATCTGGGACAGACTCTGGGGAAGATGCTCTTCGGGATAAAGGTCGTGCGGGAGGATAACGGTGAGGTACCTGGGATTGGAGCTGCGGCTATAAGGACCGTGTTGCGCCTAGTAGATGGCCTTTTCTCCTACCTGGTGGCCTTTATAGCGGTGCTGGCCTCATCTAAGAACCAGCGTCTGGGGGACATGGCAGCGCATACTCTGGTGGTTCGCAAGTAGTAAGTCAAGAGAGAAGCCACCCGTTTAGAGTCGGGGTATAACACCTACCCCGGCTCTTTTTTGTGCTCTTTTACATCCACTATGTTTCCGAGAAATTAATTTGTCGGAGACTCACTGAATAGAGACTACCCTGCTCCCTGGCTCTAGGCGCAAGCTCTTCTATAGGTGCGCCAGGAGATCCCAGGTGGCATCATCCTCCATGGCGCCATCCGTCGGAGAACCGCGAGGAGTTGGCGAGGAGGAACTTCTTCTATATGTCGGCCGAGGAGAGAGACAGTTAACCAGCGTTTCTGTCCCCCCAAAGCTTGCGTTCGGATCCAGCTGCCCGGATAGCAATAGGGGCAGCCCGAAAGCCAGGACCCAGATGGATTTCCACACAAACTCGAAGAAAAGCAGTGGCAGCATCTTGAGTGGGTAACGGATCCCCAGCACCGCCAAGAGCGCGAACGCACCCAGCACGCTGATAACCACGCTGTCCTGGGCTGACAGGTTCTCGGGATGGAGTATCGCCGGCGCTAACTTGAAGATCGCCAAACCGACGACCATGAACACGTACATGGCCCTCAATAGGTAGAGCCTAAAGGTTGAAACTTCGGACCCCAACCACCAGCAAGCCCAGTAACGCCAGCACCACAACCACTATCAGCGGTATCACAACCACTTGCACGGCCTTGCCCGTCGTCGTCTCGTGCATCTCCCTTATGCCCACAACCGCCAGGTAGATCCCATACAGGCTCAGAAGCCATCCTATAATCGGTATCCAGCTAACAAGGGATATGACCTCTATGTAGGAAGCTACCCGAAAAGTGGCTCCGAAGCCCGAGTTCGTAGCCCCCACAACTAACCTGACCAGCAAGTGCGCAATCCCAGCCACAACAAAAACGCCGATCACACCGCCTATAGGGGCGAAGATCACCGAGCCTATGAATTCCCCGAAATCCTCGTTCTCGAGCATCTGGAAGCCGTAGCCTGCTAGGAAACCTTCCCTCACCCCGGCCAACCTCAGGATGCCTCCGAGGATCGCATAGATCTCGTGGCAGATTAGCGCGAAGATCAAAGGAGTGAGGAGCCTACCTCTCCGGGGTAGCGCCGCGAAGAACCCCACTGGCTGAAGCACCACCCGGCGAACCGTATCCGCGAAGCTTGCGAGTGGGTTGGACAGGTCGTAGTCTCCCCCTCCTGAGGTACTTCTAACGCCCATCTTCTTTACTTCCCCTTCCTTGATGAGGGCTCTCCTCCAAGACATTCAATATACAGGATTCGCCTTTTCAAACCATGAGTGCTCCTACTAAGGCTAGCTTGCCCCTCATCCTCCCAATTAAGGGGTCGCCCTGTCGCCTCTATTCACCTAATTGCCGACAAGCCGAATTCTCGGAAACCTGTATCCACCCTCCTGCTGCAAAAACGCTCGTCGGCGAGGGGTACAGGCATGTGTGACGCTTCTATGGCGTGGTCTGTACCCTCCTGCCAGGTGCGGGGTCCGCGGCTTGCTCTCGTCGTTCAGACCAGAGCGCATAGCCCAGCCAGGCAAGAGCTATCCCCATCGGCACCGCCGCTATCCGATGGAGCTCGCCCGGAAGAAGCCCAGCCACCGGGGCCACCAAAGGTGCGACGGTAAGCAGGCCAGCCGCCCAGCGCGACAGGATGCCGGCGCGCAGCGTCGCGATGCCAAACAGCAGACCGCCGAGGATATACAGGAGCCCTACTACCTGATATACCGTAGCGAGGGCTCCGAGGTTCATACCCCCGGCGGGCCCACCGGCAATCGCCAACCAGCCCTCTACAAACTCCGGTGCCGCGGTTGTCAAGTGGGGCAAGATAAAGGCTTCGGCAAAGACATAGGGCGCTTGGAGCGCCCAAAAGAGGCTAAACACGATATAGCCGGCCAGACCAAGCCAACCAGCCTCTTCAACTTGCCTGGCGTAGAGCCCCGTGATGCCGAGCAGGGCGAGGAAACACATGGCCGTGGAAAAGGAGTGGACGATCACCCATCGGGCGGTGGTGACTGACGACGGAACGTCGGGTGGATGGAGCGGCTGAGTGACCACGAAAATGATCCCTGCCACCATAGCTGCTAGACCTGCCCAACGGATGAGGCTCGACGCTGTAATCTTCATATTACTCTCCTCCCTTTAACGACTGTGCTCTGGCGATTTGCGTTTGTGTGTCTGTCTCCTTCCTCTGTGCTGTGGTTATGCAGCCCTTAGCCTGAATTTCTCGGAAGCGAGTACAGACGGATTGAAGCCCCTCACGATCGGCCATATGCCGAGCGACAACTCCCAAAAGAACTCCGGGATGCCCGCAATGACCTGCCACCCAGATCCTGTCTCGATGAGGCCTAACAGGACGGCGACACCCGAAACGATGATCAGTGGA